>NZ_KB899916.1 GCF_000378465.1 Elioraea tepidiphila DSM 17972 | reverse complement strand
CAGCACCACGCGCCAGCTTCGCCCGATCCCGCAGGTCCGCTCGCGGTCGTGTCCAGACCCTGTTCGATTTCGGTCGTTCATGGCTTCCCCCCTGTAGCCCGTCCGCCGCCTCGTCACATCGACAGCGGACACCCGCACAGACGCCGCCGGATCCCGTCTTGGGATCAGCCCGCCCCCCCCCCCCGATCGGAACGTGAGCCCTCTTGAGTCATGATAACCGGCGACCCATTGCGTTCGTCGAATCGGACCGCCCCAGGTGCATTGGCGAGTCCGCGTAGGGCTCAGATCGCCGTTTCCGCCACCCCGATCGCGTCGAGGAAGCGGCGCTTGCCGCCGACGATGTGTGCTTCGCCCGCCGCGCGCGCGGCCGCCGCATCGCCCGTGCGGATCGCATCCAGGATCATGCGGTGCTCGGCATTGCTCTCGGCCATCGCCCGCGCGCTGAACAGCGACTTGCGCCGTGTCAGGTGGCTCTCCTTCACGAGGGCGTCATACATCTCTTTCGCCCGCGCGTTGCCCGCGTAGTCCATTAGCGCGTCATGGAAGGCGAGGTTCTGCTCGTAATAGGCTTGGGCGTCGTTCGCCGTGATCGCCGCGTCCATGTCCTCGATCAGCTGCGCGAGATGCGCGCGCTGCTCCGCGGTCGAGGCGGCGGCAAGGCGGGCGCACACATAGCCGGTGATCAGTCCGCGCATTTCCGAGATCTCCAGCGCCTGTTCGACGCTGATCTCGCGCACATAGACCCCGCGGTTCACCCGCGCCTCGACCAGCCGCGCCTTCTCCAGCCCGCGCAGCGCCTCGCGCACCGGGCCGCGACTGACGCGCAACCGTGCGGCGAGGTGCTGCTCGTTGATCCGCTCGCCGGGCGCAAGCTCGCCGGTCAGGATCAGCCGCTCCACCTCGCGCTGCACCAGCGAGGTGAGCGATTGGGTGCGGACGATGTCGATCGGCTGAGTGTGGAGCATGGCGCATCCTCTGCCTGCATCGGCCGGGAAACTCAAACTGTTGACAGTTTACAGCATTTCGCGGCGATGATAAGCAAAGGTTCCGCTACCACTGCCGGGGAACGTCGTCGCATGCCCATTCCTGCCGCCTCGTCCACGCTCGCCGGGCTGCGCGTGCTCGACCTGACCCGTGTGCGCGCCGGCCCGACCTGCGTGCGCCAGCTCGCGGACTGGGGGGCGGACGTGATCAAGGTCGAGATGCCCCCCGCGCTCGAGAGCGGCGAGGGGCTGGGGGGGCCGCGCCATGGACCCGATTTCCAGAACCTGCACCGCAACAAGCGCAGCCTGACGCTGAACCTGAAGGCGCCCGAGGGCGTGGAGATCTTCCGCCGCCTGGTCGCGAAGGCCGACGTCGTGGTCGAGAATTTCCGTCCCGACGTGAAATCCCGCCTCGGCATCGACTACGAGGCGCTGAAGGCGGTGAACAAGCGCATCATCCTCGCCTCGATCTCGGGCTTCGGGCAGGACGGCCCCTATGTGAACCGGCCCGGCTTCGATCAGATCGCCCAGGGCATGGGCGGACTGATGTCGATCACCGGGTTGCCCGGCCAGGGCCCGGTGCGCGTCGGCATTCCGGTCGCCGATCTGTGCGCCGGCATCTTCGCCGCCCAGGGCATCCTGCTCGCGCTGATCGAGCGCGAGAAGTCGGGCGAGGGCCAGTGGGTGCAGACCAGCCTGCTGCAGGCGCAGATCTTCATGCTCGACTTCCAGGCCGCGCGCTGGCTGGTCGACAAGGAGGTGCCGAAACAGGCCGGCAACAACCATCCCACCTCGATCCCGACCGGCGTCTTCCCCACGTCGGACGGGCACATCAACATCGCGGTCGCGGGCGGCGCGATCTGGGAACGCTTCGCCAAGGCTGTCGGCCGCGAGGACTGGATCACCAACCCGCTCTACGCCAAGGCGGCGGACCGGTCGAAGAACCGCGATGCCCTGAATGCCGAGATCGCCGAGGTGACGAAGACACGCTCCTCGGCGGAATGGGTGGACCTGCTCAACGAGGCCGGCGTCCCCACCGGGCCGATCTACTCGATCGACCAGGTGTTTGCCGATCCGCAGGTGCAGCACCTGAAGATGTCGGCCGCGGTCGAGAGCCCGGTGCGCGGGCGGATGGAGCTGGTCGCGCAGCCGATCGTGCTCTCGCGGACACCCGCCTCGCTCGCCGCGCCGCCGCCCGAGGCCGGCCAGCACACCGACGAGGTGCTCGCCGAGGCCGGCTACACGCCCGCCGAGATCGCCGATTTCCGCGCCCGCCAGATCGTCTGAAGGACCCCCGCCATGCCCGACGGATTGCTGCTCAAGACCGACAAGATGCTCGCCCACAAGGCAGACGGCATCGGCACCATGACCTTCAACAACCCCGAGCGGCGCAACGCCGTGTCGATGGAGATGTGGGAGGCGGCCGAGACCATCCTGACCGATTTCCGCGACGATCCGTCGGTGCGCGTGATCGTCGTCACCGGCGCCGGCGACAAGGCGTTCGTCTCGGGTGCGGACATCTCGAAGTTCGAGAGCGAGCGCAACTCGATGGAGGATGTGCAGCGCTACAACGCACAGACGGCGCGGGTCTATGACCTGCTCTACGACCTGCCGAAGCCGACCATCGCGCAGATCAAGGGCTACTGCGTGGGCGGCGGCACCGCTCTTGCCGTGTGCTGCGATCTGCGCATCTGCGGCGAGGACAGCCGCTTCGCGATCCCGGCCGCCAAGCTCGGCCTGGGCTACGGCTTCACCGGCATGAAGCGGCTCGCCGACATCGTCGGGCCCGCCTTCGCCAAGGAGATCCTGTTCACCGCCCGGCTGTTCGACGCCGAGGAGGCGCGCATCATGGGGCTGATCAACCGCGTGGTGCCAAAGGATCAGGTCGAGGCGACAGTGGCGGAGTACGCGCGCACGATCTGCGACAACGCACCGCTGACCGTATCGGCCGCGAAGCAGATCCTGAACGAGACGCAGAGGGACGCCGCCGCGCGCGACATGGCGAAGGTGGACGCGCTGGTCGCCGGCTGCTTCGCCTCGGAAGACTACAAGGAGGGGCGGCGCGCCTTCATGGAGAAGCGCAAGCCGAATTTCCAGGGACGCTGAATCCGGACGCCGGCGAGGGGGCGGACAACGCCCCCCCCGCCGATCTCACGGGGAGGAAACCGATGCTGACACGCCGCAGCTTCGCCGCCGCATCCGCGGCCGCGCTCGTTCCGTTCTCGGCACAGGCGCAGATGCGCTATCCCGTGCCGACCGTGACGCTGGTCACGCATTCCTCGCCGGGCGGCGGCAGTGACGTGTTCCTGCGCGAACTGATAAAGCACCTGCACCCGGTGATGGGGGTCAACTTCGCGGTCGAGAACGTGCGCGGCGGCTCCGGCGCGACCGCGGTCGCGCGCGTCGCCCGCGCGCGGCCCGACGGCTCGATGTTCTACGCAACGACGCCCACCTACATCCAGACGACGCTGCTGAGCAGGCCCGAGTTCGGCTACGACTCGCTCGATCCGCTGGCGATCGTGTTCCTTGACCCCGAGGTGATCTACACGCGTGTGGAGTCGCCATTCCGCACCCTCGCCGATGCGGTCGCGCACGCCAAGGCCAATCCGGGGCGCCAGAGATGGGGAGCGGCGAACCCCGCCTCGCTCGAGCGCATCGCCTTCGAGAAGATGAACCGGCTGATCGGCGCGCGCGCCGCCGTGGTCAGCCACGAGGGGGGCGGTGACCTCATGATCAACGTGCTGAACGGCACGCTCGATCTCGGCATCGGCGAGATCCAGGAGATCCGCGCCCAGCTCGACGCCAACCGCATCCGCCTGCTCGGCGTGGTCACCGAGGAGCGCCTGCCCGACTTCCCCGATCTCGCGACCGCGCGCGAGCAGGGGGTGGATCTGGTGGTCACCAAGTTCCGCGGCCTTGCCGGGCCCAAGGGCATGCCCGACGAGATCGCGGCGATGTGGCATGACGCGCTGCGCCAGGTGCTCGCGAGCCCGGCCTACAAGGAGCAGTACGCGAAGGAGAGCCTTGTGCCGGCACTCAAGGGCCGCGAGGAGGCGCGCCGCTTCACCGCCGAGTTCGCGGCCGAGATCGCCGCGACGCTGCGCGAGCTCGGCGTGGTGCGGTGAGCGCGTCCGCGCGCGACATCGCCCTCGGCCTCGCCGCCCTGGTGCTCGCCGGTGCCTATTGGGCGCTGGCGGTCGACCTGCCCATCAGCCTGCTGTCCGACGCGGTCGGGCCGGGTGGCGTGCCGGTCGCGATCGCAATGCTGATGGCTGCGGCCGGCGTGGTGCTGATCCTGCGCAGCCTCGTCGGCGCGCCGCGCGAGGCGCCGCCGAGTCCGGCGCATGGCCGGGCGGCGGGGCTGCTCGCGCTGCTGGTGGCCTATGTCCTGGCCGTGCCGTTCATCGGCTATCCAATGGCACTCGGCCTGCTCGCCGGCGCGATCGCACTCTATGCCGGGGCGCGGTCAGGCCTCGGTCTCGCCGCCTTCGCCATCGGCATCGGCGTGCTGTTCTGGTTCGGCTTCGTGCGCGTGATGGGAATCCCGTTTCCCGCCGGCACGCTGTTCGGCGGGATCTGAATGGGGGCATTCACCGACCCCTGGACCGTCGCCACCGCGTTCGGCGGCGTGCTCTGGGGGATTCTCGGTGGCGCGCTGCCGGGCATCTCACCCTCGATCGCGATGGCGCTGCTGCTGCCGTTCACCTACGGCATGGAGCCGATCCCGGCGATCGTGCTGCTCGCCAGCGTGTATGTCGGCGCGGAATACGGGGGCTCGATCCCGGCGATCCTGATCCGCACGCCCGGCACGAACTCCGCCGCCGCGACCACGCTCGACGGCTACGAGATGGCGCGCCAGGGCAAGGGTGGCGAAGCGCTCGGCATCTCGTTGATCTCGGGTCTGGTGGGGGGGCTGTTCGGTCTCGTCGTGCTGGTGCTGGCGACCGAGCCGCTCGCGCGCGTCGCGCTCGCCTTCACCCCGGCAGCCTATTTCGGGCTCGCCGTGCTGGGGCTGTCGGTGATCGCGAGTCTCGCCGGCGGGTCGCTCACCAAGGGGCTGATCGCGGCGGCACTCGGGCTCATGGTGGCGACCGTCGGCACCGATCCGGTCTCCGGCGTGCCGCGCTTCACCTTCGGCTCGCCCGAGCTGCTGGGCGGCATCCGGCCGATCCTGGTGATGGTCGGGCTGTTCGCGGTCGCCGAGATGCTGGTGCAGATCGGCGAGCCGGAATGGGCCAAGGTCGAGGCGCGCGACACGCGGCTGAAGCTGCCAAGTCTGGCGATGTTCCGCCGCCTGCTGCCGGCGCAGGCGATCGGCTGCGGTATCGGAACGTTCGAAGGCGTCACCCCCGGCGCCGGCGGCACGATCGCCGCGTTCATGGCCTACAACGAGGCGCGCCGATGGTCGAAGAACCCCGACGCGTTCGGCAAGGGCGCGCCGGAAGGTGTCGCCGCGCCGGAATCGGCGAACAATGTCGTCACCGCGACCGCGCTCGTGCCGCTGCTCTCGCTCGGCATTCCGGGCTCGAACTCGGCGGCGATCCTGCTCGGCGGGTTCCTGGTGCATGGGCTGACACCGGGGCCGCTGCTGTTCGAGCGGGCCCCGGACGTGGTGTGGGGGCTCTATGGCGGGCTCCTGATCGCCAACATCGCGATGCTGCTGCTCGGCCTCGTCATCCTCACGCCGGCGTTGTGGCTCGTGAACCGGCCCAAGCCGTTTCTGGTC
The DNA here is from genome assembly GCF_000378465.1 of Elioraea tepidiphila DSM 17972. GTDB lineage: Bacteria > Pseudomonadota > Alphaproteobacteria > Acetobacterales > Acetobacteraceae > Elioraea > Elioraea tepidiphila. The sequence continues at coordinate 153,598 of NZ_KB899916.1, read as the reverse complement.
GCGACGATCCTTGCGCTGATCGTCTCGGGCGTGTTCGCGATCGAACAGAGCCTGTTCGATGTCGGCCTGGTGCTGGTGGTCGGCGTGATCGGCTACTTCCTGCGCTGGGCGGGTGTGCCGGTGCTGCCGCTGGTGCTCGGTGTCGTTCTCGGGTTCATGCTCGAGAGCAACTACCGTCGCAGCCTCGTGCTGTCGGGCGGGGACCATCGGGTGTTCATCGAAGACCCGGTGGCACTCGGCCTGCTGACGGCGGCGGTGCTGCTGACCGGCTTCTCCCTGTGGCGCGAGTTCCGGAGGAATGCGTGAAGGCGGATGTGAGCGTGGCGGAACGTCTGGCACGGGCGGCGACGGAGGCCGCGCCGAGTGCAGCAATGCGCGAGACCTGCGAGCGTCTACTGATCGACATCGCCGGCCTCTGCGTTGGCGCACGCGGCGAGCCATACATCGCGGCAACGCTGGATGCGGCGGACGCTGATGGTCCCTGCACCGCGATCGGCCATGCGCGCGCATTCTCGGCGGCCGATGCGGCGCTGATCAACGGCACGGCGGCGCATGGCGAGGATTTCGACGACACCTTCGAGGGCGGGCCGGTCCATGCGGGCGCCGTGGTGGTGCCGGCCGTGCTGGCGGTCGCGGAGCGCTTCGGGCTCGCGGGTGTTGATGCGCTGCGCGGCATCGCGGTTGGCGCCGAGGCGACCTGCCGGCTCTCCACCGTCGTGCCCAAGGCGGTGCACAAGGCGGGATTCCACCCGACCTCTGTGTTCGGCGCCATGGGGGCGGCGCTTGGCGTCGGCGTCGCACTGCGGCTCTCGCCCGCGCAGATCACCGACGCGCTCGGCATCGCCGGCAGTTTCGCCTCCGGCATCATCGAGTACCTCTCCGAAGGCGCCTGGACCAAGCGGCTGCATCCGGGCTGGGCGGCGCAGGGCGGCATCCGCGCCGTGCTGCTCGCGAAAGGAGGCTTCGTCGGACCGCGCACCGTGTTCGAAGGACCGCACGGGCTGTTCAATGGCTTTGCGCACGCCCTGCCCAAGACCTGGGATGCCCTGCTCGACGGCTTCGGCACGCGATGGGTGGCCGAGACGATCGCCTTCAAGCCCTATGCCTGTGGCACCATGACGCACCCTTATGTCGATTGCGCGCGCCGGCTCGCCGCGCGCGGCGTGAAGGCGGATACGATCGTTGCGATCGAGTGCGAGACGGCCGAGGGCATCCTGCACCGGCTGTGGGAGCCGCTCGCCGACAAGCAGTCCCCCCCCAACGCTTACGCGGCGAAGTTCAGCACGCCCTACTGCATCGCGGCCGGGTTCTTCCTCGACGGTGCGGCCCTTGACGCCTTCACGGATGCACGCGTCGCTGATCCGCGCCTGCGCGCGCTCGCCGCGAAGGTTCGCTACGTGGTCGATCCGGACAATCCGTATCCGCGCGCCTATACCGGCCATGTGCGCGCCACACTCGCCGACGGCACGGTGATCGAGGAGCGCCAGCCGCATCTGCGCGGCGGCGTCTCCGAGCCGCTGAGCCGCGCCGAGATCGAGGCGAAGGCGCGCGCCAACATGCGTCACGGCGGCTGGGACGAAGCGCGGAGCGAGGCCGCGCTGCGCTTCGCGGCCGATGCGTTCGATGCCGCGCGGCTCGACGCTGCCGCCTTGCGCGGCTGAGCGATGACACGCGAGCTTGCGGGCCGGGTCGCGCTCGTCACCGGCGCCGGGCGCAATATCGGCAGGGCGATCGCGCTCGACCTCGCCGAAGGCGGCGCCGCGGTGGTCGTGAACGCGCGCGCCAACCGCGCCGAGGCCAACGCGGTCGCCGCCGAGATCACCGCGGCCGGGGGGCGCGCGGTCGTCGCCCTCGGCGACGTGACCGACACGAAGGCCGTCGGCGCGATGGTCGCCACGGCCGTCGACACCTTCGGTCGGCTGGACATCCTGGTGAACAACGCTGCCATCCGCCGCGAACTGCCATTCGCAGAGATGGACTTCGCTGCCTGGCGCGCCGTGCTGGATGTCTGCCTGGACGGTGCGTTCCACTGCGCGCGCGCGGCGCTGCCGGCGCTGCGCGATTCGGGGCAGGGAACCATCGTCAATATCGGCGGCCTGACCGGTCACAGTGGCGCGGCGAACCGTGCGCATGTCGTTACGGCGAAGGCGGGGCTCGCCGGCTTCACGCGCGCGCTCGCACACGATCTTGCGCCCGACGGCATCACCGTGAACCTGGTCGCGCCCGGGCTGATCGACACCGCGCGCGACACGGCGCGGCCGCATCATCGGGGCGGGCGGCGCACGCTGGTCGGGCGGGAGGGCACGCCGGAGGAAGTCGCGGCGGCGGTGCGGTTCCTCGCCGGCCCCCGCGCGCGCTATATCACCGGCCAGACGCTGCACGTGAACGGCGGCGCCTACCTGCCCGGCTGACCCGATGCTTGAGCCCTGGCAGTGGGCGGCGGCGCTGATCCTGGCGCTCGCCGCCGGCGCGATCTCGGGCATCTCGGGCTTCGGCGCTGGGCTGATGCTGTCGGCCTATCTGCTGCCGATCCTCGGCGCGCGCATCACCGTGCCGGTGCTGGCGGTGGCGATGGTGCTGACCAATGCCGGACGCGTCTGGGCGTTCCGTGACTCGCTCTCGCTCCGCATCGCGCTGCCGGTGCTGGCAGGCGTGCTGCCGGGGGCGCTCGCCGGCGCTTACGCGTTTGGTGCGCTTGGCGGCGCGTGGGCGGACCTGATCGTCGGCGGATTCCTGATCGTCTCGGTGGTGCTGCGACGTGCGCTCGCGGGTCAGACCCTCGCTGCCACGCCGCTCGTGCTGGCCATCGGCGGCGCGGCCACCGGCCTACTCTCCGGCATCACCACCGGGGCGGGGATGCTGCTGATCCCGCTGCTGCTCGGCGCAGGTCTGCCCGCGCGCGCGCTGATCGCGACCGACGCCTTCGTCTCCGGTTCGATGCATGTCGCCCGCGTCGCCGGTTACGCGGCCGGTGGGGTGCTCGGGCCGGATCTCGTGGTGCTGGGCCTTGCACTCGGTGCCGCGACCGTCCCGGGCAGCCGGGCCGCCGCCTGGCTGGTCGCGCGCATCCCACCCTGGAAGCACGTCGTCATCCTGGAGGGCCTGGTGGTCGTGATCGGTGCGATGACAGTGTGGGGGGCGGTGCGCGCGCTCCGTGCGGCCTAGATCGCCGATACCGTAACGAAAGTGTCGTTGTAGGCCGGCTGTCCCCAGGGCGACCAGGACGACGGTGAGAGCAGGTTCGCCACCGGCCCGTCCTCACCCGCGGTGCTCCACCACTTGCCGGGCAGCGCGACCACGCCGGGCAGCGTCGCGTCCGTGACGTGCAGCGTCGCCGGGATCGCGCCCTGCGCGTTGCGCAAGACCACGCGTGCGCCGTCGGCGAGCCCGCGCGCGGCCGCATCCGACGGCGCCATGTGCAGGGTCGGCTCGACCTCGCCGTGGCGCTGGCGCGGCATGTTGGCGAAGGACGAGTTGAGGAAGAAATGCGCCTTGGGGGTGAGCAGGCGCAGCGCACCGTCGCGCGGTTCCTCCGGCACTGGGATCTCTCCCGCGAGACGAAGCCTGCCCGTGGCGAGAGTCGGTGGAGGTTTCTCGGTCTTCATCCAGCCTGCGCGCTTGAGGGTTTCCAGATCGATCCCCGACGGTAGCGCGGTCGCGGCGATCTCCTCGTCGGTCTCGCGGAACGCCGGGTGGTCGAGTCCGAGACGCGGGGCGAGCAGGCGCATCACCTCGGCATGCGGCCTGGCCTCGCCGAGCGGGGCGATCGCCGGCAGGTTGATCGTCACGTAGTGGTGGCCCCAGGCACCGTGCAGGTCGAAATGCTCGAGCTGCGTGGTCGAGGGCAGCACGATGTCGGCGTAGCGCGCCGTATCGGTGAGGAAGTGTTCCAGCACGACGGTGAACAGGTCCTCGCGCGCCAGACCCGCGCGCACGCGGCCGGCATCGGGCTGCACCACCGCCGGGTTGGTGCCCCAGATCATCAGCCCCCTGATCGGCGGATCGAGTGCCGCGAGCTGCTCGCCGAGATGCGCCATGTCGAGGCTGCGCGGGTTCAGCCCGGCCGGGATCAGATCGGCGCGATCGACCCGCGCGCTCTCCAGCGTGGGCGTGGCGATGATCAGCACGCCGCCGCCGCGGTGGCGCCAGTGCCCCGCCAGGACCGCGAGTGTGCCGATGCGGCGCACGAAGGCGTCACCGAGCAGGCTCTGCTGCGGCCCCACCCCGGCGCGGATCACCGCCGGGCGCGCGGCGGCGAAGTCGCGCGCGAGGCGGACAATCGTGTCGGCGCCGATACCGCAGACCGCGGCGGCGCGCTCCGCCGTCCAGGGCGTGAGCCGCTCCGGCAGCGCATCGAGATCGGCGGCGGCCGCGCGCGCGAAGTCGAGATCGGCGAGCCCCTCCTCCAGCATCACGCGCGCCATCGCCGCCGCCAGCACCGCGTCCGAGCCGGGGCGGAGCTGGATGTGCTCGTCGCATTGCCGCGCGGTGCGGGTGCGGATCGGATCGAGGCAGATGACGCGCGCGCCGTGGCGCTTCTTCGCCTCCTGGATGAAGTGCCAGTGGTGGTGGCAGGTGGAGAGCGCGTTCAGCCCCCAGAGCAGGATCAGCCGGCTCTCCACCATGTCCTCGGGGTCGAAGCCGAGCGGCCAGCCCGCCCCGGCCGAGGCGATCGCGGCGACCGAGCAGATATGCCCGTGCATGCGGCTCGCGCCGAGCGCGTGGAAGATGCGCAGGAGCGCGCGGCGCTGCACCACGCCCATCGTGCCGAGATAGTTGTGCGGCAGCAGCGCCTCGGCGCCGTGGCGGGCGATGATCAGGCCGAAGCGCTGGGCGATCAGGTCGAGTGCGGCCTCCCAGGAGATGCGCTCGAACCGCCCCTCGCCCTTCGCACCGACGCGGCGCAGCGGGTGGAGCAGCCGGTCGGGCGCATAGGCGCGCGCCTCGTAGTCATTCACCTTGGCGCAGAGTACGCCGCGGGTGAACGGATGGTCCCTCGCCCCGCGCACGGCCGTGACCCGTCCGCCCTCCACCTCGGCCTCCCAGGCACAGGTGTCCTGGCAATCCAGCGGGCAGCAGCCCTTGATGTGGCGGACCTCACCCATCGCCTTCCTCCGGCGCCGCGACCAAGCCTAGCGCCGGAGCCCAGCGATACGCCATCGTAAAGAGGCGGGGCGCCCGGTCCGGCCGTCGTGCCCGCCCCCCGCGTTGCCGATCCGCCCGGTCGCCCCTATGTTCCGCCCGTCCGCGGGGAAACCCGCCCGATCCACGATCCAGGGAGGATTGCCCGATGCACCTTTCGCGTCGCCTTCTGATGGCCGGCCTGGCCGGCGGCGTGCTGGCGGCCCCCGCCGCCGCCCAGACCAACGTCACGCTCACGCATGCGCTCGCCGCCAACAGCCACTACGGCGTGGCCGCGATCGCCTTCAAGGAGACGGTCGAGCGCCTGACCAACGGGCGCTACCGCGTCACCATCCAGCGCAACGACAACGAGCGCGAGGCGATCGAGGCGACGCAGATCGGCACGCAGGAGTTCACCATCACCTCCACCGGCCCGGTCGGCAACTTCGTGCCCGACACGCTCGTGCTCGACATCCCGTTCCTGTTCCGCGACTACGACCACGCGCGCGGCGTGCTGGACAGCGCGATCGGCCAGGAGCTGCTGGCGAAGTTCACCCCGCGCGGCCTGATCGGGGTCGCCTGGATGGAGAACGGCTTCCGCAACGTCACCAACTCCCGGCGCGAGGTGAACTCGCCCGCCGACGTGCAGGGTCTGAAGATCCGCACCATGGAGAACCCGGTGCACATGCGCGCCTTCCAGACGCTGGGCGCGCTGCCGACGCCAATGGCGTTCAGCGAGCTCGTTCCCGCGCTCCAGCAGGGCACGGTGGACGGGCAGGAGAACCCGATCCCGGTGATCGTGGCGAACAACCTCAACCAGGTGCAGCGCTACCTGTCGCTCACCCGTCACGTGTATTCGCCGGCCGTGCTGATCGGCAATCCGGGGTTCTGGAACCGGCTGAACGCGGCCGACAAGGCGGCGTTCCAGGAGGCGGCGAAGGCGGCGGTGCAGGCCAACCGCGACAAAGTCTCGGCCGATGAGCGCGACGGCGTCGCGTTGCTGCGCTCGCGCGGCATGACGGTGCGCGAGACGGTCGACACGGCCGCGTTCCAGTCGGCACTGGCCCCGGCCTTCGAGCAGTACCGGCGCCAGTTCGACGCCGCGCTGATCCAGCGCATCACCGACTGGAAGCCCGGCAGCTGATGACCCCGCTCGTCCGCGCCGTTCTCGCGGCCGAGCGGATTGCGACCCAGGCGGCCCTCGCGGCCGCCTGTTTCGCGCTCGCGCTCGCGGTCTGCGCCGGCGCCTGGCAGGTGTTCACCCGCTTCGTGCTCGCCCAGCCCTCGCCGTGGTCGGAGGCGCTGGTGCGCCAGGCGCTGGTCTGGATGGTGCTGCTCGGCGTCGCCGGCGCGATCCGCCACGGCGCGCTCGTCGCGATCGATGTTGCGCGCCAGGCGGCACGCGGCCATGTTCGGCTCGCGCTCGAACTGGTCACGCTCGCCTGCATCTGCGTGCTGTTCGGCGTGCTGTTCTGGTTCGGCTGGTCGATGGCCGAACGGGTCCGGTTCCAGATGATCGCCGGGCTCGACGTGTCGATCGCCTGGGGTTATGCGGCGATCCCGGTGGGCGCGGTGTTCGCGATCCTCGCGGCCCTCGCCGCCGTGCTCGATCCGCGCCGGCCCGACCTCTCGGGCCAGGTCTGAGGAGCGCGCGATGGCCGGCACCATGCTCGCGATCATGCTGGTGCTGTTCGCGCTCTCGGTGCCCGTCGCGGTGGCGATCGGGCTCGCCGCGATCGCCGGCATCGAGTTCTTCACCCGCTTCCCGCTGATCGTCGCCGCGCAGCAGATCTATGTCGCGCTGGATCGCTTCCCGCTCGCCGCGATCCCGTTCTTCATCCTCGCCGGCAATCTGATGGAGGTGGGCGGGATCAGTCGTCGCCTCGTCGAGTTCGCGCGGGCGATCGTCGGCGGGGTGCAGGGGGGGCTCGCGATGACCTGCGTGCTCACCTGCATGATCTTCGCCGCGATCTCGGGCTCCTCGGTTGCGACCACCTTCGCGATCGGTGCGATCATGGTCCCCGCCTTGAAGCGGCTCGGCTATCCGGCTGCCTTCGCCGGTTCGCTCCAGGCATCGTCCGCCGAGCTCGGCGTGGTCATCCCGCCCTCGATCCCGATGATCCTCTACGGAGTCGCGACCCAGACCTCGATCCCCGAGCTGTTCATCGCCGGTATCGGCCCGGGCGTGCTGATCGCCGCCGTGCTGTCCGTGGTCGTGTTGGTGTGGTGCCGGGTGAACGGCTGGGGCAAGCAGGACGGGGAGGGACGGCTCGGGCTCATGCCCGCGACACGCGACGCGTTCTTCGCGCTGCTGATGCCCGTGATCGTGCTGGGCGGCATCTATGGCGGCATCACCACGCCGACCGAGGCCTCGGTCATCGCGGTCTGCTACGCGCTCACGGTCGGGCTCGTGATCTACCGAGAGCTGCGCCCGCGCGATCTCTATCCGGTGTTCCGCAAGTCGGTGATCACGTCGTCGGTGATCATGTTCATCATCGCCACCGCCGGCCTGTTCTCGTGGCTGCTCAACCGCCAGGGCATCCCCGACCAGATGGCGTCCTGGCTGGTGGCCACCTTCGGTTCGCCCGCATGGTTCCTGCTTGGCGTCAACCTGTTCCTGTTCGTGGTCGGAATGTTCATCGAGACCTCGGCCTCGATCATCGTGCTGGGGCCGATCCTGCAGCCGGCGGCAGCGCAGTTCGGCATCGACCCGGTGCATTTCGGCACCATCATGGTGGTGAACCTGGCGCTCGGGATGGTCACGCCCCCGTTCGGTGTGAACCTGTTCGCGGCCGCGCAGGTGGCCGAGACCGGCATCGACCGGATGATGCGCTACCTGCCGGTGTTCATCCTGGCGGTGATCCTCTGCCTCGGCGTGATCACCTATGTGCCGGCGCTGACGCTCGCCTTGCGCGATTTCGTCTATCGCTGAGCGCCGATGCGCTCGCCGATCAGCCCCTGCGGGCGCGTGAGGAGGATCACCTGGAGTGCCAGCCCGATCAGGAACAGCCGGACATAGGCCGCGCGCGTGGCGAGCTCGCCGGGCAACTGGCCCGCCAGCCAGTCGGTCGCGGCCCAGACCGCCCAGACCGCGATCGCGCCGATCACCGCGCCCGCGTTGTTGCCCGATCCGCCGGCGATCAGCATGACCCAGACCAGGAAGGTGGTGGTGACCGGGTCGAGCGCATCGGGGCCCATGAACTTGAAGAACGCGGCGAGCATCGCGCCGCCGAGACCCATGCAGGCGGCCCCCAGCACGAAGGCCTGGAGCCTCAGCCTTGCCGGGTTCTTGCCAACCGCCTTGGCGGCCTCCTCGTCGTCACGCACGGCGCGCAGGGCGCGGCCGAAGGGGCTGCGCGCGGTCGCCTGGGCGAGCGCGAACAGCCCCGCCACCACGGCCGCGACCAGGGCGAGATAGGCGAACTGGCCCCACGGCAGCCCGAGCGCCTCGAACGGGCGGGGAATCCCCGGCACGCCGAGCGGGCCGCCCGTCAGCCAGTCCTCGTTGCGCACGGCCAAGCGGACGATCTCGGCGATGCCGATCGTGGCGATCGCGAGATAGTCGGCGCGCAGCCGGAGCGCGATCGCGCCGATCGGCAGCGCGAGCGCGGCCCCCGCCAGGGCGGCGAGCGGCCAGGCCACCCACCACGGCCAGCCGAAGCCGCCGAGATGCATCGGGCTCGCCGGCGCGGTCAGCAGCGCGGCGGTATAGGCGCCCATGGCGACGAAGCCGAGCCCGCCGAAATTCATCAGCCCGGTCAGCCCCCATTGCAGGTTCAGCCCGAGCGCGAGGGCCGCGTAGATGCCCGCGAGGGTGAGCATGGTGGCGAAGTAGAGGGCGGCCTGTTCCATCAGCCCATCCCCCGGAACAGGCCCTGCGGCCGGACGATCAGCATCAGCACGAGCACGGCGAAGGCGACGCCGGTCTTGTAGGCGGGAGACAGCAGCGGCGCGCCGTCGAGCAGCGGATAGGAGGAGAGCTCCTCGGCGAGCCCGAGGATCAGCCCGCCGAGGGCAGAGCCCCAGGGCCGGCCGATCCCGCCCAGGATCGCCGCGGCGAAGGAGGCGAGCAGCACGTTGAACCCCATGATCGGCTGGAGCTCGGTGTCGATGCCGAGGAACACGCCGGCGGTGGCGGCGAGCGCAGCCGCGACCGCCCAGGTCAGCCGGATCACCGCATCAACGTTCACGCCGGTGATGCGCGCGAGATCCGGGTCATCCGCCATGGCCCGCATCGCCCGCCCGGCGCGGCTGCGCGAGAGCAGCAGGTGGAGCAAGAGCGCCGCCGTCGCCGCCCCGAGGATGATCCAGGCGTGACGCTGCTGGATCCGGAACCCCGCCCAGGCGAGCGGCGGCACGATGCCGACGCCGTAGCTCATCGGCGTCGGCCCGAAGGCGAGATACAGCACCGCGCGGATCATCAGTGCGGTGGCGAAGGAGGAGATGAGCAGCACCGCCGGCAGGCTGCGGCGGAGGCGCGCGTAGAAGGCGCGGTCGGCCGCCCACGCCAAGGGGATCGTGGCGCCGATCGCGACCGGGATGGCAGCCAAGGGGCTGATGCCGAGACCGCGCACCACGATCAGCGCCGCATAGGCGCCGAAGGACAGCAGCTCGCCATGGGCGAAATGGGCGAAGCGCATCACGCCGTAGATCAGGCTGAGCCCGGTCGCGGACATCGCGTAGATCGCGCCGAGCACGAGCCCCGGGATCAGATAGAAGTTGACGAGGCTTTCCACGGCGCCGCGCTACCCGCCCAGGAACAACCGGCCAATCTCGGGATCGGCGAGCAGCGCCGGCCCCGGCGCGGTCGCGCGGTTGCGGCCCATCGCCAGCACCACGCCGCGATCGGCGATCGCGAGCGCCGGTCGTGCGTTCTGCTCGACCATCAGCACTGCGATCCCGTCCCGCGCGATCGCCTGCACGCGCTCGAAGATCAGGGCGCAGAACTTCGGGCTGAGGCCCGCGGTCGGCTCGTCCAGCATGATCAGCCGCGGCTCCAGCATCAGTGCGCGGCCGATCGCCACCATCTGGCGCTGCCCGCCCGAGAGCCGCCCCGCCGCGACGCGCCGCTTCGCCGCCAGATCGGGGAACAGCGCCAGCACGCGCGCCATCCCGGCCTCGGTCTCGGCGGGGCGCGCATAGGCGCCCATCGCGAGGTTCTCCTCGACCGTGAGCGAGGGGAACACGTTGCGCTCCTGCGGCACATACGCGAGGCCGCGCAGGATCATCCGCTCGGCCGGCGCGTTGGCGATCGGTTCGGCGCCGAACATGATTGCGCCGGCGCGCACGCGTACCAGCCCGGCCACGGCCTTCATCAGCGTCGATTTGCCCGCGCCGTTCGGGCCGACGATGACGACGATCTCGCCGGCGTCGGCGTCGAGATCGACCCCGTGCAGGATGTCGGCCTCGCCGTAGCCGCCGACCACGCCGCGCGCCTCCAGCAGCGCCATCTCAGTCCACAGGCTCGATTGCCATGCCGAGATAGGCCTCGGCGACCCGGGGGTCGTTGCGGACCTCGGCCATGGTGCCGGCGGCGATCACCTGCCCCTCCGCCATGACGTGCACGGGGTCGCAGAGCTCGGCGACCAGGTCGAGATCGTGCTCGATCACCAGGAAGGTGATCCCGTCCTCGCGGTTGAGCCGTGCAATCGTCGCCGCGATCTCGCGCAAGAGCGTGCGGTTCACGCCGGCAGCCGGCTCGTCGAGCAGGATCAGCGTGGCCCCGCTCATCAGCGCGCGGCCGAGCTCGACCAGCTTCTTCTGCCCGCCCGAGAGCGCGGTCGCCGGTGTGTCGGCGTGGCGAGCGAGGTTCAGCCGATCCAGCACCGCGCGCGCACGATCCGCGAGCGCCGCCTCCTCGCGGGCAATGCGCGCCCGCGCGATCCAGGGCAGTGGCAGGCGCTCGCCCGGCTGGTCGGGGGCGGCGACCATCAGGTTCTCGAGCACCGTCATGCGGGCGAACAGGCGGGGGATCTGGAAGGTGCGCGCGAGTCCCGCCCGGTGCAGCCGCCAGGGCGGCGCAGCGGTGACATCCTGCCCCCGCAACGAGACCGTCCCGCCGTCGGGTGGCAGGAACCCGGCGATGGTGGCGAACAGCGTCGTCTTGCCCGCACCGTTGGGCCCGATCAGCCCGGTGATCGAGCCCTCCGGCACATCGAGCGAGACGCCGTCCAGGGCGACGAAACCGCCGAAGCGCTTCGTCAGTCCCCGGACGGCCAGCGCAGGTGGGGCGGCGCCCGGCGCGCCGCCGCTCACGCCGAGACGTTCTCGACCGTGGCGATCCGCCCGTCGCGGATCTCCCAGACCTCGATCCGGCCCTGCGCGTCGCCGGCCTCGTTGAAGTCCACCGGGCCCGAGGCGCCCTCGTAGTTGACCCCCGCGCCCTGGGCGATCAGCCCGCGCGCCTTGGCCCACTCGCCGGGGCCGACCATCTCGCCCGGCGGGTTGGCGACCTCGCGCAGCGCCGCGCGGATCGCCGCGCGATCGGCGCGCCCGGCCTTCTGGATCGCCAGCGCCGCCACGTAAGCCGCGTCATAGGCCTGGGCGACGAAGGCGCCCGCCGGGTCCATCGCCGGATTGGCGCGGCGGAAGGCGGCCTCGTAGGCGGCGCGGCGCTCGGGTGCCGCGGCCGTGCCCGGCGCGGTGCCGAAGGTGCCGGCGAGCGGCTGCGCGCCGACCGCCTGCACCACCGCCTGGTCGCGCATCCCGTCGGTCAGCACGAAGCGGCTGAAGAAGGCGTTCTCCACCGCGTTGCGCAGGATCGTGTTGCCGCCCGAGCCCGGATAGGCGACCAGCACCAGCGCCTGCGGGTTGCCCCGGCCGGCGAGCGTCTGCAGCTCGGCGCGGTAGGAGGGGCGGTTCTCCTCGAAGTTCTGCGTCGCGGTGACGCTGCCGCCATGACGCTCGAACGCGGCCTGGAAGGCAGCCGCCAACCCGCGTCCGTAGTCGTTGTTGATCGCCATCACGGCGGCGCGCTCGATCCCGCGCTCCCTGGTGATCCGGCCCAGCACGGCGCCCTGCAGCCCATCGGGCACGGCGGTGCGGAACACCGTGTCGTTGTCGGAAAGCGCGCTGATCGCCGGCGCGGTGGCGGAAGGCGAGATGATCGGCACGCCGGCCGGGATCGTCACCGCATTCGCGGTCGCGATCAGGATGCCCGAGGCCATCGGCCCGATGATGATCGGCACGTTGTCGGCCTGCACGAGCCGCGTCGCGACCGAGACGCCGACCTGCGGATTGGTCTGGTCGTCGGCCTCGATCAGGGTCAACCGCTGGCCGTTCAGCACCCCGCCGGCGGCGTTGATCTCCTCCAGCGCCAGCATGATGCCGGCGCGGATCGGCGGCACGAAGGCCGCGAGCCCGCCCGAGGCGGACAGGATCGCGCCGATCCGCACCTGGCCCTCCTGGGCGCGGGCGGCAAGCGGCAGCGCCGCGGCCGCAGCGCCCGCCGCGAGCAAGGTACGTCGGCTCAAAGCCAATGTCGTCATCGGTCAGTCCCTCCAGGCATGATCCGGTTTCCGGCCCCTCCCGTTGGGGCCGTCCGGCATGGTGCGGCGGAGATAAACCGGAACCGCCGATCCGCAAACCGGAATCGGGTTTCGCATCCGCGTCAAGGTTGTCGCAACGATGTCCGCTGGACCACCACGCTCCGCCGGCGTCACTCCGGTATTGCCAGGAACGGCTCGACCGCGCGCAGGAACGGCTCGGGCGCCTCGGCGTGCACCCAGTGCCCTGCCCCTGGAACGACCACGAAGGCCGCACGCGGGAACAGCCTCAGGATGGTCGCGTGGTGCCCGGCGCGCACATAGCCCGAGCGTTCGCCCGCCACGATCAGCACGGGGCCGTCGTAGCGCGCGCTGCCCGGCGGGTCGGGAAAGGCCGAGATCGTCGGCACCGTCGCCCCGATGACGGCAAGGTTGAGCCGCCATGCGGGTGGGCCGTCCGCGTCGAAGCGCAGGTTCTGCAGCAGGAACGCGCGCTCCCCCGGATCGGCGATCGCGGCCGCGAGCGCCGCATCCGCCTCGGCCCGGCGCATGCCGGGGCGCAGAGGCAGCGCCCGCATCGCTTCGGCGTAGGCCTGGAGCGTGGGTCGATAGGCGACCGGAGCGACATCGACCACCACCAGCCGCTCGACCAGCGTTGGCCGGGTCAGCGCCAGCCACATCGCGACCTTGCCGCCCATCGAGTGGCCGATCACCGCGGCCCGTCCGCCGGCGCGGGTCTCGATCAGCGCGGCGACATCGGCCGCCATCGCCGGGTAGTCCATCCGCCCGGCATGCGGGCTGGCGCCATGGTTGCGCAGGTCCGCCGCGATCACCCGATGCGCTGCCGCGAGCCGCCCCGCCACCGTGCGCCAGTTCTGCACCGAGCCGAACAGCCCGTGCAGGATCACCACTGGCGGGCCGTCGCCCTGCTCGGTCGCGGCCAGCGCGACAGGCTCGATCGTCATCGCCCGGTGATGCCCGAACCCGGCGCGGGCGGCAACGCGCGCCGCACCGCCAGCACCAGCAGCGCCGCCAGGATCAGCGTGGCCCCCAGCACCAGCCGCGGCGTCACCCTCTCGCCGAGGAACAGCGCCGACAGGGCGAGCGACACCAGCGGCACGCCGAGGAAGCCGATCGAGGTCACCAGCGCCGGCAGGGCCCGGCTGACGCTGTTCGCCGCCCAGGTCGCGAGCGGGCCGCCGAACACGCCGAGAAATGCCAGCGCCGCGACCGAGTGCCGCGTCACCGCCACCACGCCTGCGGGCTCCAGCACCGCCGCCACCGGCAGCAGAACCAGCGCGGCGAGCGCGAACTGCCACGGCAGCAGCAACACGAGCGGTGCGGCCGGCCGGCTGGCCCGCAGCACCGCGATCGCCACCGCCCAGGACAGCGATGCTGCGAGCAGCAGCGCAACGCCGGCGACTGGCGCCGCGGCCGGATCGGCGAGCACCACGATCCCCGCCAGCCCCAGCGCCACCGCCAGAAGCCGCCGCGGACCCGGGCGCTCGGCGAGGGCGAGGGCCGAGATGGGGACCAGCCAGAGCTGAGTCGTGTACGCAAGCAAGGTCGCACGGCCGGCCGGTACCAGCGTCAGCGCGAGATGCAACAGCGCGAAGAACACGCCGATCTGGCAGACACCGACCGCCAGCACCACCGGTACGTCCGCCCGCGCAGGCATGGCGAGCCCGCCGCGCGACCCGACCAGCGCCGCCGTGGTCGCGGCCGACAGCAGCGCGCGCCAGAATGCGAACCAGGTGGGTGTCGCATCGACGAGCCCGACCTGGATCATCGGGGCGGCCGCGCCGAAGATCGCGACGACGAGAGCGAACTGGATCAGCGCGGCGCGCGGCATGGTCCGAAAAGAGCAAGGGGGGCCATTGGCCCCCCCCTGTACCCCCCGCTAGATGTAATGTTCCGCCAACGGTCGGAAGCCGTTGAACGACTGCGACGCATAGGTGGTCGTGTAGGCGCCCGCCGAGAGCAGGTCCACGCGGTCCCCTGCCCGCAACGCCAGGGGCAGACGGTAGGGGGTCCGCTCGTAGAGGATGTCGGCGCCATCGCAGGTCGGACCGGCGATCGCCACCGGACCCGTGCGTCCGCCATCGCGCGTGGTCTTCATCCGGTAGCGGATGCTCTCGCCCTCGGTCTCGGCCAGCCCGCCGAACCGGCCGATGTCGAGATAGACCCAGCGCACCGGATCATCCTTCGCCTTGCGGCTCACCAGCACGACCTCGGACGACACGACACCCGCGTCGCCGACGATGAAGCGGCCAGGCTCGACCACCATCTCGGGAATCGCGTTGCCGAACGCGCGCGTCATCGCGCCCATGATCGCATGGGCGAAATGGTCGATCCCCGGAACGTCGTCCGAGTAGCGCACCGGGAAGCCGCCGCCGAGATTCACCATGCGCAGGTTGACCCCGCGCTCGGAAAGATCGGTGAACAGCATGCCCACCTTGGCGATCGCCGCCTCGTAGGCCACCGTGTCGCGCTGCTGGCTGCCGACATGGAACGACAGGCCGTAGGGGTCGAGCCCCAGCGCCTTGGCGCGCACCATCAGATCGGCCGCCATCTCGACCGAGCAGCCGAACTTGCGGCTGAGCGGCCAGTCGGCGCCGGCGTTCTCCACCAGCAGACGGCAATACACCTTCGCCCCCGGCGCCGAGCGCGCGAGCTTCTCCAGCTCCTCCTCGGAGTCGAACGCATACATCCGCACGCCGGCGGCGAAGGCGCGCGCGATCGCGCTCTCCTTCTTCACCGTGTTGCCGAAGGAGATCGCGGATGCCGCGGCACCGGCCGCGAGCACCATCTCGATCTCCTCCCACGACGCGGCGTCGAACGCCGAGCCGAGCCCGACCAGCCGCTCCAGCACCGGCCGCGCGGGGTTGGCTTTCACGGCGTAGTAGATGCGCGCGAGCGGCAGGGCGTTGGCGAGCGCGCGGTAGTTCTGCTCCACGCGGTCGACATCGAGAACGAGGCAGGGCGTCGCGGGACGCACATCCTCGAGAAAGCGCGCGATCTTCGGGGTCATCGCACGGGCCTCCCCTTCAACTCCAGCGGGGTGGCCCGTACAGACGACGCACCCCAGGTTAACGGAACGGTCGAACACACCAGCGATCCCGAACCGAAGCCCGGGCTGGCCAGAGCGCTTGACGTCGTTGCGTAAACCCCGAGGGGCCAGAGGCACGTGCGTTGCTGCGTCTGCGGCGCATATACGCGCTATCCCCCGGGAGGTGAAGGAAAAAATGGCCCTCGCCGGATGCAGGGCTGGGGTGCCGAGAAACCCTGTCGGGTCAATCCGCTGCCAGCGTCCGCACCATGCGCCCGATCGCCTCGGGCGCGGCGACATGGCGCGCGCCGGAGCCACTCGCCGCCTCGGTGTGCTCCGGGCCGCCCTCGGCCAGCACCAGCACCGGCACGTCGGGGCCGATCGCCACGCGCAGTCGCGCGACCGCCCGCCGCACGCGCCGCGGCGAGGCGTGGCGCGCGAGCACCAGCACCGCTGCGCCGCACGCCCGGCCCGCGCGCGGGCCTGCGGCAACGGCAGCAGGAACCCCTTCGTCCGCCAGCGACGCCGCGAGCGCGGTCGCCACCGCCTGGTCGAGCGCGGCACCGGCGCCGACGCAGATCACCGAGGGTTCGTCGGTGTCCGGCGCGTCGTGGATCGCCTCGGCCGCGGCGACCAGTACGCGCGAGGCGCGTTGCACATCGGCGTGGTCGAGCGTGCCGCGCGCCAGATCGGCTGCCAGCGACCGCGCAGCCGGCAGCAGCACCGTGCGCACGGTCGGTCGCAGCCCGTCCGTATCGACGAGGCGCTCGATCATCTCGACCGCCTCGTGCCGGTCGCCCGCGAGCGCGCGCTGATAGAAGCGCTGCGGCGGGTCGAGCACGGGCGCCTGGCCGAGCAGCAGTTCGAGCTTGGCGAGCCGCGGCACGTGGCGAGCCGCGATCAGCAGACAGGCCGCGAAGGGGGGAGCCAGCACCAGCCCGATCGGCCCCCAGATCACGGTCGAGAGCGCCGCGATCACCACCAGCGGCAGCGGCGACAGCCCCGTGGCGGCGGCGTTCAGCAGCACCTCCAGCACGTGCGCGCAGAACGCCTCGACGACGATGAACAGGCCGATGACCATCAGCGGCGCGGTCCAGCCGGGATCGACCGCGAGCGAGACGATCAGCGGGAAGAACGCGCCGAGCGGGCCGCCGACGAACGGGATGAAGCGCAGCATGAAGCCGAGCAGGCCCCAGAGCAGCGCGTTGGGGATGCCGATCAGCCAGAGGCCGCCCGCCATCAGCGTGCCGAAGGTGACGTTCACGACGAGCTGGCCGAGCAGGTAGCGGCTGATGCGCCGGCCTGCCTCGCTCAGCGCTGCGGTGGCGCGCGGGATGTCGCCATTGCCCCAGAGCCGGATGAAGCGGTCGCGCATGTCGTTGCGCTGGAGCATCAGGTAGCTCGCGAACAGGAGCACGATCACGGCCGTGGCGATCGGCGTCAGGATCAGCCGGAGCGCGTCGCCGGCCAGCCGTTCCGCGCTTGGCCGGGATGACGCCTCAGGGACAGCCGGCAGCGCCGAGAGGCGACCGCCGCCGAACTCGGCCATCAGCCCGTGCAGCATCTGGATCAATGGGCCGAACACCGACGAGCCCTCGCCAAGGGCGCGGACCTTGGCGCGCAGATTCGCCTCGTAGGCCGGCAGCGATGAGGCGAGGGTGACCGCCTCGGTGACCAGGAGCGCGATGAACAGCACGGAGGCAACCGCTGCAAGGAGCACCACCGTCAATGCGGCGATAACGCGCGGAATGCCGATCCGTTCCAGCGCGCGCGCGACCGGCACGAGCGCCACGCTCAGCAGCAGGGCGAGCGCCAGCGGGATGAGGATGTCGCGCCCGAGATGCAGCCCGGCGAGCACGATCGCGAGCCCGACCAGCGTGCGGGTCACGGCCGGGCCGGCGGGTTCGGGCGCGAGGGGTGCGGCGCGGGTCATGCTGTCTCCGGAGCGTCCGGAGGCAGGAACGGGCGCGGGGGGATCAGGTTCCCGTCAGATCAGCCCGGCAAGCGGGCTCGAGGGGTCGGCGTAGAGCTTGCGCGCCATCCGGCCGGCGAGATAGGCCTCGCGCCCCGCCTCGACCGCGGCCTTCATCGCGCGCGCCATGCGCACCGGGTCCTTGGCATGGGCGATCGCCGAGTTCATGAGCACCGCGTCGCAGCCGAGCTCCATCGCGATCGCCGCATCCGAGGCCGTGCCGACGCCGGCATCCACCAGCACCGGCACCTTGGACTGCTCGACGATCAGCCGGATCGTCACCCGGTTCTGGATGCCCAGGCCCGAGCCGATCGGCGCGCCGAGCGGCATGATCGCGACCGCGCCCTGGTCCTCGAGCCGTTTCGCCGCCACGGGATCGTCCACGCAGTAGACCATCACCTGGAACCCGTCCTTCACCAGCACGTCGAGCGCGCGGTGGGTCTCCTGCATGTCCGGGTAGAGGGTGGGGGGCGGCCCCAGGACTTCCAGCTTGACCAGGTTCCAGCCGCCGGCCTCGCGCGCGAGGCGAAGCGTGCGGATCGCATCCTCCGCCGTGTGGCAGCCGGCGGTGTTCGGCAGGTAGGTGTAGCGGGAGGGCGGCACGAAGTCCTGCAACATCGGCGCCGAGGGGTCGGAGAGGTTCACGCGCCGCACGGCAACCGTCACCATCTCCGCGCCGGAGGCCTCGATCGCCGCTGCCGTCTCCGGCAGGTCCTTGTAGCGGCCGGTGCCGACGATCAGGCGCGAGCGGAACGTAAGGCCGGCGACCGACCACGAGTCCTCGGCGGCCTGGGTGTGGTCGCCGCCGCCGATGAAATGGACGATCTCGATGCGGTCGTCATCGGCGAGAGCGGTGGTCTCGAACGCCGATTTCGGCACGATCTCAAGGTTGCGTTCGACCGCGACCTTGCGCCGGTCGAGCCCGAGCGCGACAAGCAGCCCCGCCACGGTGAGCGGCCCGGTGAAGGCGCGCGGCTCGCCGTTGACGGTCAGGCGAAGGGCGGTGGTGGCGTCCATGCCGCGGATATGGGGCGACCTCCCGGCGGCCGGCAAGGGCCGAGGCCGCAGCGCGGCCCCGGCCCTCGCGCTGTCACATCCGCGCCAGCGCCGGCAGCACCCGCGCCCAGGCCTTCAGCCCGCGATCGAAGCTCGCGACCCGGAAGAACTCGTTCGGCGCGTGGTAGTCCTCGTCGCCGGTCGAGAACGCCATCGGGATGGTGTCGAGGCCGAGTTCGGACTTGAACTGTGCGCAGAGCGGCAACGTGCCGCCGAGCCGCGAGCGGAACGGCTTCACGCCGTAGACGTCCTCCAACACCCCCTCGATCGCGGCGAGTGCCGGATGATCGGTCGCGATCTCGTAGGCGCCCGCGCCGCCACCGGTGGACTTGATCTCCAGCGTGGCGAGCTTGGGGCAGTGCGCACGCAGATGCGCCTCCACCGCCGCAGCGACCTTCGCCGGATCCTGCCCCGCGACCAGGCGGCAGGTGATCTTCACATGCGCCTCGCAGGGCAGCACGGTCTTCGAGCCCTCGCCCTGGTAGCCGCCCCAGAGCCCGTTGATCTCGAGCGTCGGGCGCAGCCAGATCTTCTCCAGAACCGAGCGGTTGGGCTCGCCCCAGATGCCGTGCGCGCCGACGTCGCGCCAGAACGCGGTCTCGTCGAACGGCACCGCGGCCAGGTCGGCGCGGTCGCGATCGGTGGTTTCGCGCACACCGTCGTAGAAGTTCGCGACCGCCACGCGGCCGTCCTCGTGGTGTAGGGTCGCGACGAGGCGAGCCAGCAGCAGCGGCGCATTCGCGATCGCGCCCCCGAAGCTGCCGCTGTGCAGATCCTTCGCCGCCGTGCGCAGGATCGCCTCCAGCTTGCAGATGCCGCGCGTGGAGAGCGAGACATCCGGCTTGTCCTCGAACAGCATGCCGCCATCGGCCGACAGGACGAGATCACCCTTCAGCTTGCCCTTGTGCTTCGCCAGGATGCGCGCGAGCGAGGGGCTGCCGATCTCCTCCTCGCCCTCGTAGAACACGCGCACATTGCAGGGCAGCCGTCCCTCGGTACGCATCCACGCCTCCAGCGCGGCGAGGCTGATGAACAGGCCTGCCTTGTCGTCGGAGGCGCCCCGCGCATAGACGCGGTTGTTGCGGACGGTCGGCTCGAAGGGCGGCGTGCTCCAGAGCTCCAGCGGCTCGGGCGGCTGCACATCGAAATGGGCGTAGATGACAATCGTCGGCGCGCCCTCGGCATGCAGCCAGTCGGCATAGACGGCCGGCTGTCCGCCCTCCTGCCAGACCTCCACATTCTCGAGCCCCATGCGCCGGCAGCGCTCGGCCACCCACTCCGCGGCGCGCTGCACGTGCTGCGCGTGGTCGGGCTTCGCGCTCACCGAGGGGATGCGCACAAGGTCGAGATAGTCGTTCCAGAGCGCGTCGCGGTTCTTCGCGATCCAGCCCTCGACGCCGTCGGTCACGCGCGCGTCCATCACTTTCCTCCATCCACGCTGAGTGTCTGTCCGTTGATATAGGCGGCGTAGTCGCTGGCGAGGAACAGCACGGCGTGCGCGATGTCCTCGGGCGTGCCGAGCCGGCGTGCGGCGATGCCGGCGACGAGCGCGCGCTGGCCCGCTTCGCCATAGGCGGCCCATTGCCGCATGGTCGAGGGGTTCGAGAGGATGAACCCGGGGGCGACGCTGTTCACGGTGATCCCGTGCGGGCCGAGCTCGTGCGCAAGCTGGCGCGACAGGCCGATCTCGCCGGCCTTCGCCGCCGCATAGGCCTGGATGCCGGCCTTGGACACGCCCAGCCCGGCCCCCGACGAGATCAGGATGATCCGCCCCTGCCGGCGCATCTTCATCGCCGGGGCGACGGCCTGCGACACGGTGAAGGCGGCGGTGAGGTTGATCGCGACGATCGCGTCCCAGTCCTCGGGCGTGATCTGCTCGATCGCACGGCCGGCCTGGCCACGGACGCCGCCTGCGGTGTGCACCAGCACGTCGATCGCGCCGCCGCCCGCCTCCTCCACCTCGCGGACCCAAGCCACGGCGGCGGTGCGGTCGGTGAGGTCCAGCGTCGCTGTGGCGATTCCGGGCACGCGCCGAGCGACCGCGAGCGCGTCCGGATCGATGTCGCAGGCGAACACGCGCGCGCCGCGCTCGGCGAAGCCGCGCGCGATCGCCCGGCCGATGCCCTGCCCGGCGCCGGTGACCGCGACCACCCGGCCGTCGAACCGCACGATCATGCCGGCTGCCCCACGAGGGACGCGAGTTCGAGCAGGTTGTCGTCGGTCATCGGGCGGCGTCCCTCCTCGATCTCGTGGATCATCTCCACCAGTCTTGCGGTCAGCGGACAGGCGAGGCCGTGTGTCGCGCCGATCTCGGCGATCGGCGCGATCTGCGCATCCACCTCGGTGCGGCGCTTGCGCACCGCGAGATCGCGCCAGACGCCGCTATGCGTCTTCGCGCTCGTGCGGTTGAACCCGACCATGATGTCGATCGAGCGTCGCGCGGCGGCCTCCGTCGCGCCCGGCATGAAGGCGTTGGGGTCGAAGCCGTTGAAGCCTTCCGGGGTGACACCCTCGGCGGCGGCCACGGCCATCACCTCCGCGCCCAGCGCGCGCCAGAGCGCGAACAGCTTCGGATTGCCGAGCGCGCCCGCGATGCTGTCCTGGCCGAGCGCCTGGGCGAACAGCATCGCCCCGTAGGCGAGCTTGCCCCAGAGATAGCCCCAGATGTTGTCGGTCATGATCGCGGCATCGTCGAAGTCGAGCAGCGTGCGATGCAGCGATTCGAGCCGGCCGGTGATCAGCCCGTCGATCTCGCCGATCACCACCGCGCCGCGATTGCCATACATCACCTCGCCGGGGCCGTGCCAGTCGGCGCCGAAATTGACGAAGGCGCCGATCGTTCGCGCCGGGCCGGCAATCCCGGCGATGATCCGCTCGGTGAGCCCGTTCTGCAGGCTGAGCACATAGCCGTTCGGATCGAGATGCGGCAGCAGCGCCCGGGTCGCCTCGGCCGTATGGTGCGCCTTCACGCACAGGAACACCTTGCGCCAGGTGCCCGTGATCTCGGCGGGCGTGAAGGCCGGCGCGACCACGCCAAACTCGGCGACAGGTCCCGTGATGCGCAGCCCGCGCGCCGGGTCGCGGATCGCCGCCACATGCTCCGCGACGATGTCGACGAAGGTCACATCGTGCCCGGCGCGCTTGAGGAACGCGCCGACCGTGCCGCCGATCGCGCCCGCGCCCCAGATCAGGATCGGCTCCTCAGGCATTGCCCCACCCGCTTTCGATCAATGTCCGTGTCTCCTCGACCGCCACCCGCCAGATCGCCAGCATCTCGTCGTCCGGCCGCTGGTAGCGTCCGGCGAAGTTCCCGTCGCCCAGCATCGCGCGGATCTCGGCGGCCGGGCGCTGCACCATCGCCGCACTGTCGATCGGCGGCTTGGCACCCTCGGGCAGCGCCACGCCGGCGAGCCGCGTCCAGGGGAAGTTCTCCATCCAGGAGGCATGCGACGCGACCGGATCGGTCGCCTGGACCTGCGCCCAGACCTTCGGCGCGCTCCACCAGTTGTGGAACCGCACGCGCGTGCCAGCAGGCTTGGCCGAGACCCATTCGCGGCAGAACGCATCCACCGGATTGTTCCCGCCATGGCCGTTGACGATCAGCACGCGCCGGAAGCCGTGGGCGTGGAGGCTGTCGAGAATGTCACCCACCACCGCGAGCAGCGTCGGCACGCGCAGGCTCACCGTGCCCGGATAGGCCATGAAGTAGGGCGCAAGCCCGTAGGGCATCACCGGGAACACCGGCACGCCGAGCGGCTCGGCCGCCTCGGCGGCCACCCGTTCGGCCAGGATCGCATCCACCGCGAGGCTCAGATACGCGTGCTGCTCGGTGGAGCCGAGCGGGAGCACGCAGCGGTCGTCGCGGCGGAGCCAGTCCTCCACCCCCATCCAGCTCATCTTGCGGATCAGCACCCGGAAATCCCTCTTGCGGCCGAGGGGGCGGAGGCTACGCTCGCCCGTCACGAGGTCAACAGGGAGACGCCACCATGAGACGAACGAATCCGTTCCGCCGCCTGCGCCTGCTGGCGGCGGCGGCCTGTCTTGCCTGGGCAGGAGTGGCATCGGCGCAGGAGCTGCGCGTCGGCGTGCGCGCCGGACCCGAGGCGATCGATCCCGCCTACATGGCGCTCGGCAACCATGCCGCCGCGGTGAAGAACATGTTCGACACCCTGGTCTGGGTGGACGACAAGCTGCAGGTGGAGCCAGGGCTCGCGGTGTCGTGGCGCCCGATCAACGACACCACCTGGGAGTTCAAGCTGCGCGAGGGCGTGAAGTTCCACGACGGCAGCCCGTTCACCGCGGCCGACGTGAAGTTCTCGATCGAGCGCGTGCCCGGCGCGGCCGGCCCCGATGGCGGCCTGACCCTCTACACCCGCACCATCGCCGGCGTGGACGTGGTGGACGACCACACGATCCGCATCCGCACGCACGGCTCGCACGCCGCGCTGCCGCAGGACATGACGCGGATGTTCATCGTCTCCGCGCGCATCGGCGATGCCAAGACCGCCGACTTCAACTCGGGCCGCGCCGCGATCGGCACGGGCCCGTTCCGCTTCGTCTCCTGGACCCCGCGCGGCGATCTGGTGGTCGAGCGGGTTCCCGGCCACTGGCGCGGCGATGCGGCCTGGTCGCGCGTCACGCTGGTCGAAATCTCGAACGACGCGGCGCGCGTGGCCGGTCTGCTCTCGGGCAGGGTCGACTTCGTCAACTACGTGCCCGTGAGCGACATCAACCGCCTCAAGCGCGACCGCAACATCGCCGTCTTCCAGGGCGAGAGCATCTATACCTTCATCCTCTACCCCGACATGCGCGAGGACATGTCGGTGCCCGCCATGCGCATGATCACGGACAAGCAGGGCAACACGCTGCCGCGCAACCCCTTCCTCGATCCGCGCGTGCGCGAGGCGCTCAGCCTCGCGATCGACCGGCAGGGGATCGTGCAGTCGGTGTTCGAGGGCTACGCGACCCCGGCGGCCCAGCTCATGCCGAACTACATGTTCGGCGCCGATCCGAACGCCCCGCCCTTGCCCCACGATCCGGCCCGCGCGCGCGCGCTCTTGGCCGAGGCGGGATTCCCGAACGGATTCCGCTTCCCGCTCTACTGCTCCTCCGACCGCCTGCCCGGCGACGGCGCCACCTGCCAGGCGCTCGGCCAGCTCTTCGCCCGCATCGGCCTCGAGGTGCAGGTGAACGCGCAGCCGCGCACCATCTTCTTCCCCGCCCGCACGCGCGGCGACTACCCGATCACCATGGCGGGCTGGGGCACGCTGACCGGCGAGGCGGGCTACGCGCTCTCCGGCTTCGTGCACTGCAAGCGGCCGGGAGGGCGGCTCGGCCCGTTCAACGCCAGCCACTACTGCAACGAGGAACTCGACAAGATCATCGCCGAGGCGCTCGGCACGCTCGACGAGGAGAAGCGCCGCGCGCTGTTCCAGAAGGCGCAGGCCATGGCGGTGGCGGATCGAGGGCAGATCCCGATCGTCACCCTGCCGACCGTCTGGGCGGGCAAGTCCAACCTCACCTGGACCCCGCGCGCGGACGAGGACACGCTGCCCTACTTCATCCGTCCGCGATCCTGACGCTTCATGAACCAAAGCACGGGGAGGGGTACGGGTACCCCTCCCCGTGACCCCACCCCCCCGATCGTCAAGGCCGCGGGCCTCGCGCTCGCCGCGGCCGTGCTGTTCACCGCTGAGGTGGTGTTCGTGAAGCTGCTCGCGAACACCGTGCCGGTGACGACGATCATGCTGGCCCGCTCGGCTGGGCAGATCCTCTACGTCGCACCGCTGCTCGCGCGGCGCGGCACGATCCTGCTGCGCACGTCGCGGCCGTTCCTGCACCTGGCGCGCGGGCTGTTCAGCCTCATCTGCTGGGGCCTCTACTACTGGTCGTTCCAGCGGCTCGATCTCGCCACGGCCACGGTGCTGTCCTTCACCTCGGTGATGTTCGTCACCGCGCTCGCCGGCCCTGTGCTGGGCGAGATCGTGCGCTGGCGTCGCTGGAGTGCCACCATCGTCGGGTTCCTCGGCGTGGTGCTGGTCGCGCGGCCGCTGGAGATGCGGTTGGATCCCGCGATCGGCATCGCGCTCCTCTCGGCGCTGTTCGGCTCCGGGATCGTGTTGACGACCAAGAAGCTCTCGGCGACCGAGCGCACCGAGACGATCCTGCTCTATATCGGCGTCGTGACGTTCCTGGGCTCGCTGCCGGTCGCCGTGCCGTTCCTGACCGTGCCCGAGCCGTGGCAGGCGTTCTGGCTCGCCTTGATGGCGGTGACGGGGCCTGCGGGAATGCATCTCTGGATCAACGCCTTCCGCCTTGCCGACGCGACCGTGGTGTCGCCGCTCGGCTACACGCGACTGATCTTCTCGACGATCGCCGGGGTTGTCCTGTTCAACGAGACCCCCGACCGGTGGATGGCGGCCGGTGCGGTGCTGATCGTCGGCTCGGCGCTCTACATCACGCTGCGCGAGGCGAAGGTCGCGCGCCACGGGCGGTAGCCGTCATGCCTCATGCAGATGGCACGACGCGACGCGACCCGGCGCGACCTCGCGCAGCACCGGTGCCTCCTCGCGACAGCGGGGCATGACGTGCGGGCAGCGCGGATGGAAATGGCAGCCGCGCGGCGGATCGAGCGGAGAGGGGATCTCCCCGCGCACCGGATGGAACGAGGCGCGCCGCCGATCCAGCCGCGGCACCGCCTCGATCAGCCCCCGCGTATACGGGTGCGCCGGCTCGGCGAATACCGCCCCGACCGGGCCCGTCTCCACCACGCGGCCCAGATACATGATCGCCACCCGGTCGGCGAGATGGCCCACCACCCCGAGATCGTGGCTGATGAACAGGATCGCGAGATCGAGATCGCGGCGCAGATCGAGGAAGGTGTTCAGCACCTGCGCCTGGATCGAGACGTCGAGCGCGGCCACCGCCTCGTCCGCGACGATCGCGCGCGGGTTCATCGCGAGCGCCCGCGCGATGCCGATGCGTGCGCGCTGCCCGCCCGAGAACTGGTGCGGATAGCGGCCCGCGAAGGCCGGATCGAGCCCGACCCGCCGCATCACCGCGGCCACGGTATCGCGTGCTTTCGCCCGGTCGGTCAGCCCGTGGGCGAGCGGCCCCTCGGCGATCGCCTCGCCCACGCGCATGCGCGGATTGAGCGAGGCGAAAGGGTCCTGGAAGATCATCTGCACCGCGGTGGTGCGCTTGGCCGCGCGGCCGTCGGAGTCGTCCGCCACGGGTGCGCCGTCCAGCAGGGCACGGCCCTCGGTCGGCAGCAGCAGCCCGGCGGCGATCCGCCCCAGCGTCGATTTGCCGCAGCCGGACTCGCCCACCAGCCCGACCACCTCGCCGCGTGCGAGGCCGAGCGAGACGCCATCGACCGCGCGCACGATCTCAGTCTTCGCTCCCCTGGCCAGCGCGCCGACGATCCGCTCGGCGAGCGACGGCCGGCGCACGAAGCGCATCGACACGTGGTCGAGCGCGAGCAGCGCGGTCACTTCTTGAGCCTGGGATTCAGCACGTCGCGCAACTGATCCCCCACCAGGTTGATCGCGACGATCACGATCAGCAGCGCGATCCCGGGATAGACACTGATCCAGTACCGCCCCGAGAGCATGAACTGGAAGCCGTTGGCGATCAGCGTGCCGAGCGAGGGCTCGGTCACCGGCATGCCGACGCCGAGGAACGACAGCGTCGCCTCGATCGCGATCGCGTTCGCCACCTGCACGGTCGCGACCACGATCAGCGGCGGCAGGCAGTTCGGCAGCAGGTGCCGCAGCACCACACGCGTGGGGCGGAGCGGGATACCGGAGGCCGCCTCGATGTACTCCTTGCGGCGCTCGGCGAGGGCGGCACCGTGCACGGTACGGGCGAAATAGGCGTACTGCGCCGCGACCAGGGCCACGACCACCTGGAACAGCCCCTGACCGAGGATCGCCACCAGCACGAGGGCGAGCAGGATCGCGGGGAAGGAGAGCTGGAGGTCTACCAGTCGCATCAGCGCGAGCTCGACCCGCCCGCCGAAGAACGCGGCCGCCAGCCCGACCGTGGTGCCGATGCAGAGCGCGACCACGCCGGCCGCCGCACCCACGAACAGGGACGTGCGCAGCCCCCAGAAGATCGCCGAGAGTACATCGCGCCCCTGCGCATCGGTGCCGAGCCAGTGCGTATAGCCGCCCGAACCGACGCTGCCCGGCGGCAGACGCGCATCCATCAGCGACAGCAGTGCCTGGTCGTGGGGATCTTGCGGCGTGATCCAGGGCGCGGTCAGCGCCAGCAACACCGCGAGCGCGAACACGAACAGACCGCCGAGCGCGACCTTGCTCTCGGCGAACTCGGCCCAGAACAGCGCGGCCGGCGAGGCGGCGCGCGTACTCACCGCTGGCCCCCGAGCCGCACGCGCGGATCGAGCGCGGCATAGGCGAGATCGACCAGCAGGTTGATCGTGACGAACATGGTCACGACCAGCATCAGGTAGGTCACCATCACCGGGCGGTCGAGCGTCAGGATCGAGTCGATCACCAGCTTGCCCATGCCGGGCCAGGAGAAGATCGTCTCGGTCACCACGGCGAAGGCGACCACCGAACCGAACTCGAGCCCGAGCACCGTGACGATCGGGATCAGGATGTTGCGCATCGCGTGCACCAGCACGACCCGTCGCATCGACAGCCCCTTGGCGCGCGCGAACTTCACGAAATCGGCGGGCCAGGTCTCGCGCATGCCCGCACGTGTCAGCCGGATGATGAGGGAGAGCTTGAACAGGGCGAGGTTGAAGGCCGGCAGCAGCAGATGCGCAAGCCCGTCGCTGGTCAGGAACGACCACTCGATCCCGCCGATCAGCACCGTCTCGCCGCGCCCGCCCGAGGGCAGCCAGCCCAGCTCGACCGAGAACACCAGGATCAGCATCAGCCCGACCCAGAAGGTCGGCAGCGAGAACCCCAAGACGCTTGCGGCCATGATGGTCCGGCTGATCGCCGACTCAGGCTTGAGCCCGGCATAGGCGCCGAGCGGAATCCCGAGCACGATCGCGATCAGCATCGCCGCGAGGGCGAGCTCCAGTGTCGCCGGCAGCTTCGACAGGATCAGCCCCAGCGCCGGCTGGTTGAACACGAAGCTCGTGCCGAAATCGCCGCGGATCAGCGCGCCGAGGAAGTAGCCGTACTGTTCCCAGAACGGCCGGTCGAGCCCGTAGCGCGCGATCGTCTCCGCGCGGGTGATCTGGTCGGCGGCCGGGTTGATCAGCACATCGATCGGGTTGCCGATCGCGAACACGCCGGCGAACACGATCAGCGACATCGCGAAGATCACCACGACCGCCCCGGCGAGCCGTTGCAGCAGGAAGGCGATCATCCGGGCGTGCCTGGCATCATGCAGCCCTGTCATAGCCGCCGCGCCCGGCTCTGTCATCGCGGCCAGGCGCCGCTCGCGGCAGGATGACCGGCGATGATCCTGCTGATCCAGGTGGCACCGCTCGCCGCGATCGTCGCCCTGCTCGCCTCGGGCCGCGCCGACCCGCTGCGCGCGGTGGCTGTGGCGCTCGTGCTCGCGATCCCGGCCGCCGCCGTGTCGGTGCCGGAGGGCGTCCGCCTCGCGCCCCTGCTCGCCGCGGAGGCTGCGCGCGGCGCCTTCCTTGCCCTCCAGCCGATCGCAGTGACCTTCGCGGGGCTGCTGTTCCACGGCGCGGTCTCGGCCCGCCCGCGCGACCTCGACGCGGATGGTGCGGCCACCCATGCGCGGCTGTTCACCGTCTGCCTGCTGCTCGGGCCGTTCTTCGAGACCGTGACCGGGTTCGGCGTCGGGGCGGTGTTCGCGCTCGGCGACCTGCACGCGCTCGGGATCGGCGGGCCGGCCGGCGCGGCGCTGTCGCTGCTGTCGCAGATGCTGATCCCCTGGGGTGGGCTCGGGCCAGGTACGCTGCTGGGCGCGGCGCTTGCGGGGGTGGAACTGCGCGCCCTCGGTGCCTGGAACGCGGCCCTGAGCGCCGCCTGGCTGCTGACGCTGCTGCCGGTGTTCTGGCGTCTCGCCGCCGAGGCCGGACTGCCGGCGACCCCGCGGGACCGGATCGAGGACGCGGTCACCATCGCCGCGCTCGGTGTGTTGCTGATCGCGGCCAACCTGCTGGCGACCGTGGAGGTCGCGGGGCTGCTCGCGCTCGGCCCGCCGCTGGTCTGGCGGCTGAGGCATCGGCTCGCGCAACCGGGTGCGGCGCGTGCGGCCACCCCGTATCTCGCGCTGTCGGCCGTGCTGCTCGCGAGCCGGCTGGTGCCGGGTGCGCCGGCGCTGCTCACCGCCGTCGGCATGATCCGCCCCTGGCCGGACCTGCCCGGCTTCGCGCTTTTTCACCAGCCGGGCATGCTGCTCGGCGCGGTCGGGCTCGGCGTACTGGCGACCGTGCGCGGCCGGCGCGCGATCCTGCTCCGGGCGGGGCGACGCGGCGCGCGGCCGGCGGTGCTGATGCTCGGCTATGTGGTGCTGGCGCGGCTGCTCGGCGGGTCGGGGGCGGCAGCGGCATTGGCCGGCGCGCTTGCCGCCGCCGCCGGCGCGGCGCTTGCCTTCACGGTGCCATTGCTGGGCGCTGCCGGTGGATTCTTCGCCGCGACCAACGTGGGCTCGAACTCGATCCTGATGCCCGTCGTGTCGGCGCTGGCGCTGGCCTTGCCGCCCGCCTTCGTCGCCGCAGTGCAGAACTTCACCGGCTCCGCGCTCTGCATGGTCGCGCCCATGCGGCTCGGCGCGACCGCGGCGCTGGCGGCCGACGGAACCGCGCCCGGCGCGATCGCCCGCCGGCTCTGGCCCACGGCCGCGAGCGCGGTGCTGGTCGGCTGGGCCGCGATCGCCGTGCTTGTCACCGCCGGTGCGTCCGGCAATGGTCCGGCGTGACCGAAAGGAGACCGAACGCATGTCCGATGCCGCACACCTGATCGGCGGTCGCTGGACCGAGCCCGCCGCCACGCTCGACGTGATCGATCCGTCCGACGGTGCCCCCTTCGCGCGTATCGGCCGCGGCGGTTTGGCCGAGATCGATGCTGCGGTGACAGCCGCGCAGGCGGCTCTCGACGGCGCCTGGGGGAAACTCACCGCGACCGAGCGCGGACGGCTGCTGTCGAGGCTCGCGGCGCTGATCGCGCGCGATGCCGAGCGTCTTGCGCAGCTCGAAAGCCGCGATGTCGGCAAGCCGATCCGCCAGGCACGCGCGGATGCGGCCGCCTGCGCGCGCTACTTCGAGTTCTACGGCGGGGCCGCTGACAAGGTGATGGGCGATACGATCCCCTACCAGGACGGCTTCACCGTGTTCACCGTCTGGGAACCGCACGGCGTGACCGCGCATATCGTGCCGTGGAACTACCCCTTGCAGATCGCCGGCCGGTCGGTCGCGGCGGCGCTGGCGATGGGCAATGCCTGCGTGCTGAAGCCGGCCGAGGACGCCTCGCTGACCTGCCTCGCGATCGCTAAACTGGCCGAGGAGGCCGGATTCCCGCCCGGCGCGCTCAATGTGGTGACGGGCCTCGGCGAAGAGGCCGGCGCGGCGCTTTCGGCGCATCCAGGCATCGGCCATGTGTCGTTCACCGGCAGCCCGGAGGTCGGGCGGCTGATCCAGGCGGCGGCCGCGCGCAACACCATTCCGGTCACGCTGGAGCTGGGCGGCAAGTCGCCGCAGCTCGTCTTCGCCGATGCCGACCTCGAGACCGCCGCCGCCACGGTGGTGAACGCGGTGATCCAGAACGCGGGCCAGACGTGCAGCGCGGGGTCGCGCGTGCTGGTCGAGGAGCGGATCTACGACCGGTTCGTGGCCGATCTCGGCGCGCGCTTCGACACACTCGTCGCCGGGCCTGCGGATCGCGATCTCGATCTCGGGCCGGTGATCAACGCGAGCCAGAAATCGCGGATCGAGGGCTACCTCGCGCGGGCGGAGGGGCTGCCGGTCGCAGGCCGAGGGTCGATCGCCTCGAACGCGCCGCCGGGCGGGTTCTACGTGCGCCCGACGCTGTTCGCCGACGTGCCGCCCGATCACGTGCTGGCGCAGGAGGAGGTGTTCGGCCCGGTGCTGGTGGCCATCCGCGTCAAGGACGAGGAGGAGGCGCTGCGTGTCGCCAACGGCACGGTGTTCGGTCTCGTCTCGGGCGTGTGGACGGGGGATGCGGGCCGGGCGATGCGGCTCGCGCGGCGGCTGCGCACCGGGCAGGTCTTCGTCAACAACTACGGCGCCGGCGGCGGCGTCGAGCTGCCGTTCGGCGGCATGAAGGGCTCGGGGCATGGCCGCGAGAAGGGCTTCGCCGCGCTCTACGGCTTCGCGGCGATGAAGACGGTCGCGGTGAAGCACGGGTAGCCCCGTGCGGAACCCGCTGCTCGTCCTCGCCGAGCACGCTGCGTCCTGGCGCGACCGCACGCCCGACGATGCGCTGGCACACCACGCGCGGCGCGCGCTCGTGGACTGGTTCGGCTGCCTGCTCGCGGGTGCCTCGCGGCCGCCAGCGACCCTGCTCGCCGCCGCACTCGCTGACGAGGCACCGGGCGGCGGTGGTGCCGTGTGCTACGTCACCGGCCGCCACGTGCCGCTGCGCCACGCCGCGCTGATCAACGGCACCGCGAGCCACACGGTCGAGTTCGACGACATCTACCGTTACGCCGTCTACCATCCCGGCTGCCCCACCATCGCGGCCGCGCTCGCCGCGGCGCAGGCGCAGGGACGCGACTTGGACGCGCTGCTGCGGGCGATGATCGCGGGTTACGAGGTGTCGTGCCGGATCGGGCTCGCGGTGCAGCCCTCGCACTACGACTTCTGGCACACGACCGGCACGGTCGGCACCTTCGGCGCGGCCGCAGCAGTGTCGGTACTCCTCGGCTCGGATGCGGACCGGACAGCGCACGCGCTCGCCACCGCCGCGACCATGGCCTCGGGGCTCCAGCAGGCGTTCCGCGGCGAGGGGATGAGCAAGCCGCTGCATCCGGGTCATGCGGCGGAAGCGGGAGCACTCGCGGCAATGGCGGCCGCGCGCGGCATGACCGGCGCGCTCGACGCGCTGCACGGCCCCGTCGGATTCGCCGCCGCGACCAGCGAGGACACGGGCAAGTGGGACAGGGCGCTCGCGCGGATCGGTCAGCCCTTCGCGATCGCGGACATGACGTTCAAGAACCACGGCTGCTGCGGGCACATCTTCGCCGCACTCGATGCCGTCGGCGACCTGCAGCGCGAGCACGGTTTCTGCGCTGAGGATGTCGAGGCGGTCGCGGTCGGTGGCTACCGCGCGACCAAGGAGGTGTGCGACCGGCCCCACGCGGTGACGGAGCAGGACTGCCGGTTCTCGACGCAGTACACGGTCGCGACGCTGCTGCGGTTCGGCGGTGTGCGGCTCGCGGCCTTCGCGCTTGAGCGGCTGGCCGATCCCGCGACGCGGGCGCTGATGGCGCGGGTGAGCGTGCATGTCGATGCCGAATGCGCGGCGGCGTTCCCGGCGCAGCGGTCGGCGAAGGTGGAGCTGCGCCTGAAGGGCGGGCGAGTGCTGACGCGCCATCAGACGACGCGCAAGGGCGATCCGGATGCGCCGCTCTCGGATCAGGACCTGTCGGACAAGTTCCTGGAGCTGACGACCGACGCGATCGGCGCGCCGGCCGCACAGGCCCTGCTTGAGGCGCTGTGGCGAGGCTCCGCCTTGCCGAGCGTGATGCCGCGGGTGGCCCAACGACCGCGGGGCGTGGTCGAGGGATAGGGGGCCTTCCGGCCCTTTCCCATCCTTACAACGGCTTGCGCAGCTTCGCCTGCAACTCGCCGATGATGCCGCGGCGGAATGCCAGCACGCAGGCGACGAAGATCGCGCCCTGGATCACCGTCACCCAGGCGCCGAACTCGGCGAGCTCGTTCTGCATGGTCACGATCACCAGTGCGCCGGTCGCGGGCCCGAACATCGTGCCGATGCCGCCCACCAGCGTCATCAGCACGGCCTCGCCGCTCATCGGCCAGTTGACATCGGTCAGCGTCGCGATCTGGAACACGATCGCCTTGGTCCCGCCGGCGATGCCCGCGATCGTCGCGGACAGCACGAAGGCGATCAGCTTGTAGCTGTCGGTGCGATAGCCGAGCGAGGTCGCGCGCGGCTCGTTGTCGCGGATCGCCTTCAGCACCTGGCCGAACGGGCTGTGCACGATCCGGTAGAGGAACAGGAAGCAGGCAAGCACGATCGCCGCCACCACCCAGTAGAGGGTGAAGTCGCTGCGCAGGTCGAGCACGCCGAACAGATAGCCGCGCGGCACGGCCTGGATCCCGTCCTCACCGCCGGTGAACGGCGCCTGCACGCAGAAGAAGTACACCATCTGCGCCAGCGCCAGCGTGATCATCGCGAAGTAGATGCCCTGGCGCCGGATCGCGAGGAAACCGAACGCGGCGCCCAGCGCCATACTCGTGAGCCCGCCGGTCAGGATCGCGAGCTCCGGCGTCAGGCCCCAGACCTTGGCCGCATGGGCGGACAGGTACGACCCCATGCCGAAATACGCCGCATGACCGAAGGACAGCAACCCGACATAGCCGAGCAGCAGGTTGAAAGCGCTGGCGTAGAGTGCGAAGCACAGCACCTTCATCAGGAACACGGGGAAGAAGAAG
Organism: Elioraea tepidiphila DSM 17972; assembly: GCF_000378465.1. Classification (GTDB taxonomy): domain Bacteria; phylum Pseudomonadota; class Alphaproteobacteria; order Acetobacterales; family Acetobacteraceae; genus Elioraea; species Elioraea tepidiphila. Next base: position 120,326 of record NZ_KB899916.1, on the reverse strand, counting down.
AACGGTCCGATCGCGATCAGCGCGATCAGGACGACGAGGGCGATCCGCTGCGAGTTCGGCATGTCAGGCGCGCCCGAACAGACCGGCCGGCCGCACCAGCAGCACGATCGCCATGATCACGAACACAACGGTCGCGGATGCCTCCGGATAATAGACCCGCGTGAACCCTTCGATCATGCCGAGCGCGTAGCCGGAGACGACCGAGCCCATGATCGAGCCCATCCCGCCGATCACGACCACCGCGAACACGATGATGATGAAGTTGGCCCCCATGCCGGGATGGACGCTGTAGACCGGGGCGGCGAGCACGCCGGCGAAGGCGGCGAGCGCCACGCCCGTGCCGTAGGTCGCCGTCATCATCAGCGGCACGTTGACGCCGAATGCCTGCACGAGCTGCGGCCGCTCGACCGCCGCGCGCAGGTAGGAGCCGAGCTTGGTCTTTTCGATCGCATACCAGGTGCCGAGGCACACCGTGATCGACACGACCACGATCCAGAACCGGTAGGCCGGCATCAGCATGTAGCCGAGATCGACCGGGGGCATGCGGAAGGCGTCCGGCACGCCGTAGGGCAGGCCGGAGACGCCGTACTGGTTTCGCACCAAGCCCTCGATGATCAGCGCGAGGCCGAAGGTCAGCAGCAGCCCGTACAAGTGATCGAGCTTGTAGAGCCGGCTGATCATGGTCCGCTCGATCACCACGCCGAGCAGGCCGACGATCAGCGGGCTCAGCAGCAGCGCACCCCAGTAGCCGATGCCGGCATAGGTGAGCAGCATCCAGGCAACCACGGCGCCGAGCATGAACTGCGCCCCGTGGGCGAAGTTGATCACGTTCAGCATGCCGAAGATGACGGCAAGCCCGAGGGACAGCAGCGCGTAGAACGCGCCGTTGACGAGGCCGAGCGTGCCCTGCTGCAGGAACGGCTCGAGGTCGTACCAGAGCTCGGTCATGGATCGCGGCGGCGCATCGAGAGGGGGCGGGTTTGACCCGCCCCCGTCTCCGTCAGGTGCGGACCAGCGGGCAGTTGCCCTCGGTCACGGGGCGGAACGCCTCGTTCGCGGGAATGGTCTGGAGCAGCTTGTAGTAGTCCCAGGGCCCGCGGCTCTCCTGGGGCGTCTTCACCTGGAACAGATAGGCGGCGTGGATCTTGCGGCCGTCGGGGCGGATCGTGCCTTCGCCGAAGCAGTCGTCGGAGGTCGGGATGCTCTTCATCCGTTCGACGGCGGCAGCACCGGACGCCTTGGCTGCGGCAACGCCCATCGCCTCCACCGCCTTCAGGTAGTGCAGCACCGCCGAGTAGCAGCCGGCCTGCACCATCGACGGCCGAACGTCGTTCGGCATCCGGCCGAGGCGCTGGGTGAAGGCGCGCGTGCGGTCGTTCAGATCCCAGTAGAACGTCTCGGTCAGCACGAGCCCCTGGGACGTCGGCAGGCCAAGGGCGTGCACGTCGGTGATGAACACCAGCAGACCCGCAAGCCGGGTGCCGCGGCGCGTGATGCCGAACTCGGCGGCCTGCTTGATCGAGTTGATCGTGTCGCCGCCGGCGTTGGCGAGGCCGATCACCTGGGCGCGGCTCTGCTGTGCCTGCAGCAGGAACGAGGAGAAGTCGGTCGTGCCCGGGAACGGCGTGCGCACCGAGCCGACGACCTGCCCGCCGGCGTTGCGCACGAAGGCCGACACATCGCGCTCGAGAGCGTGGCCGAACGCATAGTCGGCCGTGATGAAGAACCAGGTCCGGCCACCGGCGGCGACCATCGCCCCGCCCGTGCCGCGCGCCAGCATCCAGGTGTCGTAGGTCCAGTGGATCGTGTTCGGCGAGCAGGCGGGTCCGCTGAGATCGGAGGTCGCGGCACCGGAGCAGAGGAAGACCTTGTTGCGCTCACGCACCAGCGTGTTCACGGCGAGCGCCACCGACGAGGTGGGGACATCGACGATCACGTCGAAGTTGTCGCGATCGAGCCACTGGCGGACCACGGTCGAGCCCACATCAGGGCGGTTCTGGTGATCGGCCTCGACCACCTCGACGTTCACGCCGCGGGTGGTGATCCCGCTCTCCTGGATCGCCAGCCGCACGGCCTGGGTCGAACCAGGTCCCGAGAGGTCGCGGTAGAGGCCGGACTGGTCGTTCAGCACGCCGATCCGGATCGTGTTCGCCGCCTGGGCGCGCGCATGGCGCAACGGCGTGACGAGCGGCAGGGCCGCGCCGGCGGCGGCGCCTGCGAGCAGCGTGCGTCGGTTGAATGCCATCGGTTCTCTCTCCCTGTGTCGGCCGCCCTACACGCCGAGATAACTGTGCAGACGGTCCATGCTGGCCTCGAGTTCAGCCCGGGGGATCATGTCGACGATCCGCCCGTGCTCCATGACATAGTGCCGATCCGCGACCTTCTGCGCGAATCGGAAGTTCTGCTCGACCAGCAGCACGGTCAGGCCGATCTCCTTCAGCGCCTGCACGGTCCGCCCGATCTGCTGGATGATCACCGGGGCAAGCCCCTCGGTCGGCTCGTCGAGCAGCATCAGCTTGGCGCCGGTGCGCATGATGCGCGCGATCGCCAGCATCTGCTGCTCGCCCCCCGAGAGCTTGGTGCCTGGGCTGGAGAGGCGTTCCTTCAGGTTGGGGAACAACGTGTAGATGCGGTCGAGATCGACTTGGCTCGGCGCGATCTCGGGGGGCAGCAGCAGGTTCTCCTTCACCGTCAGGCTGGCGAAGATGCCGCGCTCCTCCGGGCACCAGGCGATGCCCAGCCTCGCGATGCGGTCCGGTGCGAGCCCGATCGTCTCGGTGCCGTTGTAGCGGATCGAGCCCTTGCGGCTCTCCACCACGCCCATGATCGCCTTGATGGTCGTGCTCTTGCCGGCGCCGTTGCGACCAAGCAGCGTGACGATCTCGCCGTCGCCGACGTCGAGATCGACCCCGTGCAGTACGTGGCTCTCGCCGTACCAGGCCTCCAGGCCCCGCACCTCAAGCATCGTCGGACCCGATATAGGCGGCCTTCACGTCCGGGTTGGCGCTGATCGCGGCGTAGTCGCCCTCGGCCAGCACCTGGCCGCGCGTGAGCACGGTGATGGTATCGGACAGCCCGGCGACCACCTTCAGGTTGTGCTCCACCAGCAGGATGGTGCGGCCCTCGCGCACCCGCCGCACCAGCGCGACCACCCGGTCGACGTCGTCGTGCGCCATGCCGGCGGTGGGTTCGTCGAGCAGCATCATCGGCGGATCGAGCGCGAGCGTGGTCGCGATCTCCAGCGCGCGCTTGCGTCCGTAGGGGAGCAGGCCCGCCAGGACGTCCTCGTAGCCGTCGAGACCGACATCGGCCAGCAGGGCGCGCGCGCGGTCCTCGTAGCGCGCGAGCAGACGTTCAGGGCGCCAAAAATCGTAGGACGAGCCGCGCTCGCGCTGGAGCGCCAGCCGGACATTCTCGAGTGCCGTGAGGTGCGGGAACACGGCCGAGATCTGGAAGCTGCGCACCATGCCGAGCCGCGCCACCTCGGCGGGTTTGAGGCCGGTGATGTCGCGTCCGTCAAAGCGGATCGCGCCCGCGCTCGGTTCCAGGAACTTGGTGAGCAGGTTGAACACCGTGGTCTTGCCGGCGCCGTTCGGGCCGATCAGCGCGTGGATGGTGCCGCGCCTGACCCGAAGCGCGACATCCTTCACCGCGACAAACCCGAGGAACTCCTTGGTCAATCCCTCGGTTTCAAGAACGACGTCGTTGCCCAATGGCCTCCCCCTGCGACGCGCAGCCTGCCAAAAAGCCATGCTGCGGCGCAAGAGCGGGAATGCGCGGCAAGCACGGCACCCCGGCGCTCCTACGATCGTCTGTTCACTCTTCGTTCAAGCAATTGCGGTTTCATCCTGGCATGCCCCCGCACCCGAGGATCGCCGCGATGCGCCGAACCCTTCCCGCCCTCGCTCTCGCGCTTGCCGTCGCTGCCTGTGCCAGCGTTCCGGGCCCCGCCACGGTCGGCACGCCGGTCGAGCCAGTGGCGCGGCAGAGCTACGCCGCGGTGGTGATCGGCGCGCCGCCGCTGCTCGGCGGGCTCGGCTCGGCGGTGGCGATCGACGACCGCCATGTGCTGACGAACAGCCACGTGATGCGGCTCGGCGGCATGGCCGTGGAAGGCGCGACGCTGGTGCGTGACGACGGGACGCGGGCGAGCGCGACCCTGATCGGGCGGTCGGAGGCGATGGATCTGGCGGTGCTGCGCGTGCCCGAGGGGTTCCTCGCCCCCGCGCGCACCGCGAAGGCCGGACCGCTCCCGGCCCAGCCGGTCTGGGCGGCCGGGACGACCACGGTGGGACCGGGCCTCGCCCAGGGCTGGGTGATGGAGCATGACGCCGCGATCGATGGTCTGGGCCAGGGTTTCATCGCCCGGATGGGCGCGCTGATGGGCTACTCCGGCGGCCCCGTGGTCGGCCCGGACGGCGCGGTGCTCGGTCTGACGACGGCGCTCGTCTCGCCCGGCGCGGCGCCGCTGCTCGGCATGCTCACGGGCGCCGATGTCGATGGGCTGCTCCGCCCCGAGGGGCGCGAGGTGTTCGTGCTCGGGATCGGCCCGGCGATCGACGAGGCGCGCCGGCTGATCGCCTCAGCCGGACGCTGAGGGCGCGCTCGGGATCGGCTCGAGTCCCAACCAGCGGCGCAGCAGCACGTAGCCGACGCCGAGGATGGTCGGGCCGAGGAACACCCCGATCAGCCCCATCGAGATCAGCCCGCCGAGCACGCCGACCAGCATCAGCAGCAGCGGCAGGCGGGCGCCGCGGCTGATCAGCAGCGGCCGCAGCACGTTGTCCACCGTCTGAACCACGCCGGCACTCCAGATCAGCAGCAGGATGTTGGCCAGCGTGTTTTCGCTGGTGGCGAACATCCACACCACCACCGGCACCCACACGGGTAACGGGCCGATCTGCACGATACCCAGCACCAGGACGCCGATCGCGAGCGCAAAGGGTGCCGGCACGCCGGCGAGCGCGAAACCGAGCCAGGCGAGAACGGCCTGCACGGCCGCGGTGCCGACCACACCTGCCGAGACCGCGCGGATCGCGCGCACCGCTACTTCCAGCGTCTCGATCCCGTCGGCGCCGCCGATCCGCTCGGCGAGCCGTTGCACAAGCTGCGCCCCGGCGGGCCCGCGCGCGTACATCACCCCGCTGGCGAGGCAGACCAGCAGCAGTTGGAGCATGGTCAGGCCCAGCGCGAGCGTCTGACGGGCGAGCCACGCGCCGACCTCGGGCGCGACCTTGCCGGCCGCCTCCACCAGGGGCCCGACATCCTCCACCATCGCGCTCCAGGTCGCGGCCGCGCGCTCGCCGACGACGGGGAGCTGCGCCAGCAGCGCCGGCCCGTGGGTCCGGGCCGCGGCGCCGAGATCGTCCGCCATGGCGCGGAGTTCGGGGATCGCCGAGACCGCGGCGTCACCAAGCGCGACCGCGGGGCCGACGATCACGGCGAGGGCCGCGAGCGTCAGCAGCACCCCGACCAGCCCGCGCCGGCCGCCGAGCCGCGCGGTCAGCCATTCGAGCGGGCGCCAGACCGACACCACGATCACAGCGGCCCAGAGCAGGGCCGCGGCGAAGGGCGCGATCACGATGAAGCAGGCCACCGCCAGCAGTCCCGGCAGGGCCAGCGCCAGCAGCCGCTCGAACTGCGCGTAGGGAGGCGGGTCTGGGGGCACGGCGCGACTCCGGAGCCGGGGGGCTTGGCGAAGCATACCGCTCGGCCACATGCTGTGCGGCGAAACGTTGCAACCCCGGGGAGCGTCAGGATGAAGTTCGGGCTCAGCCAGCCGATGCGCCGTGTCGAGGATCCGCGCCTGTTGCGCGGCCACGGGCGCTACACCGATGACGTCAGCCTGCCCGGCCAGAGCTGGGGCGTGGTGGTGCGCAGCCCCTACGCGCATGCGGCGATCCGTTCGATCGACAAGGCGCCCGCACTCGCCGTCAAGGGCGTGCTCGGCGTGTTCACAGGCGAGGACCTGAAGAAGGCCGGGCTCGGTGACGTGCCCTGCATGATCCCGCTCAAGAGCCGTGACGGCTCGCCGCGCGCCGAGACGCCGCGGCCCGCGCTCGCCGTCGGCCGGGTGCGCCATGTCGGCGATCCGGTCGCCTTCGTGGTGGGCGAAACGCCCCAGGCCGCGCGCGACGGCGCCGAGGCGCTGGCGGTGGACTACGAGGAACTGCCCTCGGTCACCGAGCTCGCCCGCGCGCACGAGGCGAGCGCGCCGCTCGTTTGGGATGGGGTCGCACGTAACCTCTGCTTCGACTGGGAAACGGGCGACAAGGCCGAAACCGACCGGCTGTTCAAGGAGGCCGCCCACGTCACCCGGCTGACCGTGGTGAACAACCGAATCGTCGTCGCCTCGATGGAAGCGCGCGCGGCCGTCGCCGAGTACGATGCCACCTCGAACCGCTTCACGCTGCACGCCAATACCCAGGGCTCTTGGCAGCTCAAGGACATGCTGGCGAAGTTCGTCTTCAACCTGCCGCCCGAGCAGTTCCGTGTCATCACGCCCGATGTCGGCGGCGGATTCGGGATGAAGCTGTTCCTTTATCCAGAGCACGTGATGGTCTGCTTCGCCGCGCGCGCGCTCGGCCGGCCGGTGAAGTGGGCGTCGGAGCGGTCGGAGGCGTTCCTCTCCGACACGCATGGGCGCGACAACATCACCACCGGCGAACTCGCCCTCGACAAGGACGGCCGGTTCCTCGCGCTGCGCACGCGCACCCTCGCCAACATGGGTGCCTATCTCTCGAACTACGCGCCGTTCATCCCGACCGGCGCTGGCTCCAAGGTGCTCGCCAGCGTCTATGGCTTCAAATCCGTGTACGTGAACGTCCTTGGCCTGCTGACCAACACCACGCCGGTCGATGCCTATCGCGGCGCCGGGCGGCCGGAGGCCAACTACGTGGTCGAGCGGCTGATCGACACGGCCGCGCGCGAGATGAAGATCGACCGCGTCGAGATCCGCCGCCGCAACATGGTGCCGCCCTCGGCCATGCCGTGGAAGACGCCGATGGGAGCGACGTATGACAGCGGCGATTTCGTCACCGTCCTCGATGCCGGGCTGAAGAAGATCGACTGGGCCGGGTTCCCGCAGCGGCGCCAGGAAGCGGCGCGACGCGGCCGCCGGCGCGGCATCGGGCTTGCCTACTATCTCGAAGCTACGGGCGGGGCGCCGACCGAGCGTGCCGAGATCCGCTTCGCCGAGGATGGTATGGTGGACGTGCTGGTCGGCACGCAATCGACCGGCCAGGGGCACGAGACGGCCTACATCATGCTGACCGCGGCCGAACTCGGGATTCCGCACGAGAAGATCCGTGTGGTGCAGGGCGACTCCGACGAGATCCCGACCGGCGGCGGCACGGGCGGTGCCCGCAGCCTCTACTCCGAGGGCCAGGCGATCCTCGCCACCACGGCGACCGTGATCGAGAAGGGCAAGCGTGCGGCCGGCGAGGCGCTGGAGGTCGCCCCCGCAGACATCGTGTTCGAAGCGGGCAGGTTCAGTGTCGTCGGCACCGACCGTGCCATCGGCATCATCGACCTGGCGCTCACGCAGCGGAAGAAGGCCGCCGCTGGGCAGGACGTGACCACGCTCGATGCGGCCGAGGTCGCCGAGATCAAGGCACACACCTTCCCGAACGGCTGCCACATCGCCGAGGTGGAGATCGACCCCGCGACCGGCGCGCTGGACGTGGTGCGCTACATCGTCTGCGACGATGTCGGCCACGCGATCAACCCGCTGATCGTGCGTGGCCAGGTGCACGGGGGTGTGGCGCAGGGGATCGGCCAGGCAGTGCTCGAGCACACGGTGTACGACCCGGCGAACGGCCAGCTCGTCTCCGGCACCTTCATGGACTACGGCATCCCGCGCGCCGACGATCTGCCCGACATCGATGTCGATCTGCTCGAAATCCCCTGCGAGACCAACCCGCTCGGCGTGAAGGGCGCGGGCGAGGCGGGTGCCGTCGGCAGCCCGCCGGCGGTGATCAACGCCGTGGTCGATGCGCTGGCCGAGGACGGGGTGAAGCACGTCGACATGCCGGTCACGCCGGAACGGCTGTGGCGGACGATCGCGGCGGCGAAGGCGGCGTGAGCACGGCAGGCGAGGTCCTCTGGTTCGAGGACCTCGCCCCCGGACAGGTCTACCGCACCGCCTCCGCTCGGCTGGAAGCGGAGGCGATGAAGGCGTTCGCCGCGCAGTGGGACCCGCAACCGTTCCATCTCGACGAGGCGGCCGGTGCCGCGCATCCGCTGTTCCGAGGCCTCGCCGCCTCGGGCTGGCACACGGCCTGCCTGTCGATGCGCCTGATCGTCACCGGGCCGTTCCGGATCGCCGGCGGACAGATCGGCGCGGGCATGGACGAGCTGCGATGGCCGATCCCCTCGCGCCCGGGCGACGTGTTGCGCGTCGAGACCGAGGTGCTGGAGTGCCGTCCGTCGCGCTCGCGGCCGGAGATCGGACTGGTGAAGGTGCGCCACACCACGTTCAACCAGCGCAACGAGGTCGCGCAGATCTGCACGCCCACACTGGTGGTGCCCCGGCGCGCTATGCGAGCGCCAATGTCAGCGGCAGGGTGAGTGCCGAGAGCAGCGTCTGCAGCGTGGTGATGCCGGCCATCAGCGGCGCATCCCCGCCGAGTTGGCGCGCCATGATGTAGGAGGAGGACGCGGTCGGCAGGGCCGCGAACAGCACCGCGACCTCCGCCGCCGTGCCGCGCACGCCGAAGCCCGCGCAGGCGAGCGCCGTCAGCGCCGGCAGCAGCACGAACTTCGCCGCGGAGGAGACCCCCGCCGCGCCCGGCCGCGCCCAGATCGCGCGCGGGGTGAAGGCGGCGCCCACGCACAGGAGCCCGATCGGCAGGCTCGCCTGCCCAAGGCTGCGCAGCGCCACCGCCACGACGCCGGGCACCGGCGCTGCGGTCGCCTGCCAGAGGGCGCCGGCCACGCAGCCGAGGATCAGCGGATTCGTCGCAAGCGCCTTGAGCGTCCCGGCGAGACTCGGCTTTGCCCTGCCGAAGCGCGCGAAGGCCAGCACGGACAGCACGTTCACGGTCGGCACGATCGCGGCGTTCGCGACCGCCGCCAGCGCCACGCCCGGCGCGCCATGCAACGCAGCCGACGCGGCAAGCCCGATGTAGTTGTTGAACCGGATGCCGCCCTGGAACACGGAGGTGAAGGCCGGACCGTCGATGCCGAGCCGCGGCCGGATGAGCAACAGGACGGCCGCGGTCGCAAGCAGCGGCACGACGATCGCCACGATCATCCCAGCAACCGGCACGCCGGCGAGATCGGCCGTGCCGAGCCCGTGCGCGAGCAGCGCGGGCAGCAGCACGACGAAGCAGAGCCGCTCGGCGCCCTGCCAGAACGGATCGGCGAGCAGGCCGATCCGCCGCAGCACCCAGCCGAGTCCGATCAGCAGCGCGACAGGGACAACGGCAAGCGTAACGGCACCGAGACGGTCCATGCCTCAGCGCGCGAACGCGACGGTCGCGCCGCCCGCCTGGAGCGTGCGCGTGGCGAGATCGTACGCCATCAAATCCTCGCCCAGGATCAGCGGCCCGGACCAGTGCGCGCGCACGTCAGCCACCAGCGCGTCGCGATCGAACCGCGTCGGCACGAAGTGGTTGAGGATCAGCATCCCCACATCGGCCTCGGCCGCGACCGCGCCGACTTCGGTCGAGAGCGTGTGATAGGAGGCGACCGCGTCGATCCCCTCCTGCGTGCGCACGCCGTCGATCGGGCGCATCTCGCGCTTGATGAACACCTCGTGCAGCAGGCAGTCGGCCCCGCGCGCGGCCTCGATCAGCGGCTGCCAGACGATGGTGTCGGCGGAGTGGACGAAGCGCAGGCCCTCGTGCTCGACGATGAAGCCGTAGACCTCGGGGAAGGGATCGTGGTTCACCTTCACGGGCGTCACCGTGACGCCGCCGCGCAGCGTCTGGCCGTCGGCGAACTCCTTCACCTCGACATCGAGCCCGGCGACCGAGGGGCGCTTCTCGTGGGCGACACGGATGTCGAGCTCCGGCTTCCACAGCGCGGCCGAGCGCTCGACGAAGCCGATCGTGCCGGGCGGGCCGAACACCTTCCAAGGCTTGTCCCGGCCCTGATGCCAGGACGAGACCAGAAGCTGGTGGAAATCCACCACATGGTCGCTGTGCAGGTGGGTGAGGAACAGCGCGTCGATCTCCGCGCCCTTGGTCCCCGCCTGCACCAGCCGCTGGGTGACGCCCGAGCCGCAGTCGAACAGCAGCCGTCGCCCACCCGCGTGGATCAGGATCGCGGGACCCATGCGCAGCGGGTCGACCTGGGGGCAGCCGGTGCCGAGAAGGACGAGCTTCATGGCGCAAGGCTAATGCAGTTGGCGTGGACGGGAAGCCACCCCGGCACGCCGCGCGCATGCCCGGAAGGCGCGTCATGTCGGACCGCCGAGCATGACCCCCTCGGCGGGTCAGCATGAGGGCTCGTCGACAGGGCCGACTCGCCCGCAACCGGTCATCAGACGCGCTTCAGCACCGCGGCCGCGGCCCGCAGCGCGGCGGCACGCGCGCTCAGCAGCGCCGCCTCCTCGCGGAGGCTCCGCGCCTCGCGTTCGGCCTCCTCCGCCTGACGGGACAGTGCCGCGAGCCGGGCCGGCGAGGGTGCAGCCGCCTCCGCCTCCAAGAGCGCGGTCTCGTAGGGCAGGGCACGGCAGATCGCGGCGGCCCGGAGGCTCGCGGCGACATCCCGCGGCCCGTCCTTAGCGAGAAAGCTCGCATACCAGGCGAGGTCGCCCTCGGCTGTGTGCGGCGTGGAGGACAGGGCGGATGCCTGGAGCGGGACGACGGGGTCGGACATGGCGCTCTCCTGATCGATTGCGGCCAGGAGAGGCGCGCGCCGCGCCGGCGCGTTTCCCGTTTCGTTGCCTTTCGGCCACATCCCGCCTCGCGGCGGATGCCACCTTGCCCGGGACGGCAGGTTGGCGGGGGCAGCGCCCCTCTCCTGATGACGCGTTGTGGATGCCGTGCGTGGACCGGCCGTGTCAAGTCATCGCCGCGGCGGGCATCCCTTCGACCGTCTCGCTGCCACGGCGCCAGCGATGCGTGCCCTGGCCGGTGGCGACCAGCGTGCCGTCCGCGCGGAACACCTCGGTGCGGGTGAAGAATGTCGTCGCGCCGCGTCCGACCATGCGTGCTTCGGCCACCACCTTCCCCGCCGTGACCGGGGCGACGAACTGGGTCGCGAGTGCCAGCGTCATGCCGCGTCGGGCATGGCCCGGCACGCTGCACCAGAGGCCGGAATACGCGGCGGCCTGGTCGATCAGCCCGAGCACGAACCCGCCATGCACGACGCCCGCGCGGTTCAGATGCTGCGGCCCGGCCTCGGCCGCGAGGCGTGCGAAGCCCTCGCGCCACTCCAGAAGACGGAAGCCGAACAGGTCGTGATAGGGCGCGGGCAGCGGGTCGGTCGGGACGTCGTTCATGGCGCGGACCTAGGTCGGCGCCATCGCCGGGTCAATCAGGCGATCTGCAGGTTCTGCAACGCCTCTTCGAGCTCCTGGAAGCTCGGCATGTGCTCGCTCGGCGCCATCTTGCGCCCGGTCTCGACCGACACCTGCGGCGCGTTGCCGTGCAGATGCGCCACCAGCACGGCGCGGATCACCTCGTAGTACTTGATCTCCTCCTCGACGACCGATTGAAGCCGCGAGGCGATCGGACCCATCATGCCATAGGCGAGGAACACGCCGAGGAACGTGCCCACCAGAGCCGAGCCGATCATCTTGCCGAGGATCGGCGGCGGCTCGGTGATCGAGCCCATGGTCTTGATGACGCCCATCACGGCCGCGACGATGCCGAGGGCGGGCAGCGCATCCGCCACTTTCTGCATCGAATGGGCCGGGTGCAGTTCCTCGTTCAGGAGCTTGCGCAGTTCGCGCGCGAACACGTCCTCGATCTGGTGCGGATCGTCCGCGTGCATGCCCACCATGCGCAGATAGTCGCAGATCAGCGTCACGGCATGATGGTCGTCGCGGATGCGCGGGAACTTGGCGAAGGCCGAGCTCTCGTGCGGCTTCTCGATATGGGGCTCGAGCGCCATCGCGCCCTTGGTGCTCGCCAGACGCACCAGCCAGTAGAGCAGCGACAGCAGGTCGATGTAGTCGGATTTGTGGAACTTGCCGCCCTTCAGGACCTTGCCGAACCCCGCCGCGACATGCTTGAGGCCGTGCATCGAGTTCGCCATCAGCAGCGTACCGAGCGCCGAGCCGCCGATGATCATCATCTCGAACGGCAGGGCGGCGAGGATGATGCCGATCTTGCCGCCGGCCAGGATGTATCCGCCGAACACGCAGATGATCACGAAGACGAAGCCGCCGATCGTCAGCATGTCGCGGCCTCAGTTCATCGCCGGCGTGGCAGGCGGAGCGGCCGCGCGCTGGACCAGGATGGCGATGCGCCGGTTGGCGGCAGCGCGCGGATCGGCCGGCAGCAGGAGGTCGCGGTCGGCCCGGCCCGAGACGCCATGGATCCGCGCTTCCGGCACGCCCGCGTCGACCAACAGGCGCCGCGCGGCATTGGCCCGATCGGCGGACAACTCCCAGTTCGTCACCCCACTGCCGGAGCGGAACGGTGTCGCGTCGGTGTGGCCGGCGATGGTGATCGGCTTGCCGAGGCGCGTGATCACCGGCGCGATCTTCGCGATCAGGGCCCGCGCCGCCTCGTTCGGCTGGCTGGAACCGAGGGCGAACATCGACAGCCCCTCGGCGTCCAGCAGCTGCAACCTCAGCCCCTCGGGGGTGACGTCGATCGCGAGCTGGCGCGCGAGCCCGGCGAGCGCGGGGTCCTCCGTCACGGCCGCGCGGATAGTCTCGGCCGCCTGCTCAAGCGCCTCCGCCTCGGCCGCCGCGCGGGCGGCAAGCTCCCGCTCGGGCTCGAACACGCCCTCGGTCGCGTCCTCGCCGCCGGCGCCGGCGGTGCGCGGTGCCACGAAGCGGCCGCCGGTATCGAACCGGTTCTGGAACGCGCCCCCCTCGGCGAAGATCGCCTGGTGCGGCTCGCCCTCGTCGGGCCGGTCCTCGTCCGGCGGATAGCTGCGTTCGACCTGAGGCACGGTGGGCGTGCCGGCACGGCCCACCGCGGAATTGTCCGAAACGATGTCCGTGCCGCCGAAGGGCTTGCCCGAGCCGGAATTGTCGCTGCCAAACACGTTCACCGGCGCGAAGTACTGCGCGATTCCCAGCTTCTGCTCCTCGGTGGTGGCGTTCAGCAGCCACATCAGGAGGAAGAACGCCATCATGGCGGTCACGAAGTCGGCATAGGCGACCTTCCACGCCCCGCCGTGGTGCCCGTGCTCGGCCCCTTCCTCCCGCCGGATGACGAGAGTCGCACCATCCTTCTCGTTCTTGCCCTTGCGAGCGCTCATCGGCCTGGGTTTGCCCGTGCATGCTGCGCCGCGCGACGACGTGGCGGCCCGCGTCGCACCCTGCCCGAGAGGGATTAAGCCTTGGCTAAGTCGGATCGTGGGTTGCGCCTCGGAGGGGGGGTCTCTATATCCGGGCGCGCGCGGGGGTCCCGCGCACGAGCGATGGGGAGACGATCGGGGCCGCTTGCCAGCCCCGGACCGGTCCGGGCAGCTGATGCCGGGCCTCTCTGGGGAGGGTCATGCAGCAGACGAGGGCCTCGAAGGCCGCTTTCGATCCGGGCGCGCCGTGCTGACCGTCGTCCTGGCACCGTTCGTGGCCGCCGGGGCGGCGCCGCTGCTGGTTCGTCTGCTCGGCCATCGGGCGAGCTTCGTGCTGGCGCTGGTGCCGGCTGCGAGCTTCCTCTGGCTGGTCGCCCGAACGGACGAGGCGACCCCCGGCATCCTCGAATCCACTCCCTGGGTGCCCGGCCTGGACGTCGCCCTCGACTTCAGCCTTGACGGCCTGTCGCTGATCTTCTCGCTGCTGATCAGCGGCATCGGCACGCTGATCGTGGTCTATGCCGGGGGCTACCTGAAGGGCCACCCGATGCTCGGGCGGTTCTTCCTGTTCCTGATGATGTTCATGGGCGCGATGCAGGGCGTCGTGCTGGCCGACAACGTCGTCTCCCTGTTCGTGTTCTGGGAGCTGACGAGCCTCGCCTCCTACCTGCTGGTCGGATTCGAGAGCAGCAAGCCGGCGGCGCGCCGTGCCGCCCTCCAGGCCCTGTTGATCACGGGCACGGGCGGGCTCGCGCTGCTGGCCGGCCTTCTCATGCTCGCCAATGCCGGCGGCTCGTGGCGCATCTCGGACCTCACCGGCGCCGGATCCTGGATCCAGGACGATCCGCTCTATCTGCCGATCCTGATCCTGGTCGTGCTCGGCTGCTTCACCAAGAGCGCGCAGTGGCCGTTCCACTCCTGGCTGCCAGGGGCGATGCAGGCGCCGACCCCCGTCTCGGCCTACCTCCATTCCGCCACCATGGTGAAGGCAGGGGTCTATCTGCTTGCGCGGCTCGACCCCGCACTTGGCGGCTCGCCGGAATGGCTCTGGATCCTGACCGGGATCGGCGGGCTGACCATGCTGATGGGTGTCGTGTTCGCCCTGCTGGAGACCGACCTCAAGCTGGTGCTCGCCTGGACCACGGTCTCGGCGCTCGGCACGCTGGTGTTCCTGCTCGGCCCGACGCACGAGCCCGGCGCGAAGGCGGCCATGGCCTTCCTGCTGGTGCACGCGCTCTACAAGGGCGCGCTGTTCATGGCCGCGGGCAACGTCGATCACGAGGCCGGCACACGCGACCTGACGAAGCTCGGCGGGCTGATGCGCGTGATGCCGGTGACCTTCGCGACCGCCGCGCTTGCCTGTGTCTCGATGGCGGGCTTGCCGCTCGGCCTCGGTTGGGTCGCGAAGGAACTGATCGGCGCGGCGAAGATCGCGCTCGAGGACGAGTTCGGCATCACGGTGATCGCGGCGACGCTGACGAACCTGATGCTGTTCTGCGTCGCCGCGATCGTCGCGATCGTGCCGTTCACCGGCAAGCCGACAGAGCCGGCGGAGCACGCGCACGAGGCGCCCTGGTCGATGCTTGCCGGCCCCGTGGTCCTCTCCTCGCTCGGCCTCGTGTTCGGCATGGCGCCCAATCTGGTTGCCGATTCGCTGATCGCCGCGGCGACCACGGCGGTGATGGGACGCAAGGCCACGCTGGACATCGTGCTGTTCAAGGCGGTGGACTGGAAGTTCCTGCTGACGCTCGCGACCTTTGCCGCCGGCGCGGTACTGTTTGCCTTCTGGCGTCGGTCGGCCGCGCGCTGGCGCGCGGCGCTCAACCCAACGCTCGATCGCGGCCCCGACCGCGGCTACGACCACGCGATGGCCGGCCTCGCCGCGCTCGCGACCTGGCAGACGCGGATCTGGCAGCCGGGCCTGCTGCACCGCTACATGGCCGCCTCCTTCGCCGTGGTGACGCTCGCCGTCGCGGCGAGCCTCGCGCGCGGCGATGTCCGCTTCAACCTGAGCTTCGACGGCGGGCGGCTGATCGAGTGGGCGGTGTTCGCGGTCACCGCCGCTGCCGGCCTCGTCGCCGCCTTCGCCACCACGCGCCTGCTTGCCGTGACCGCGCTCGGCATGCTCGGGCTCGGCGTGGCCATGATCTTCATGCTGTTCGGCGCGCCCGACCTCGCGATCACCCAGTTCATGGTCGAGACGCTGGTGGTCGTGATCCTGGCACTGGTGTTGATCCGTCTGCCCGGGTTCCGCCTCTCCTCGCGCAGCGACCGGCCGCGCTGGCTCTACGGCTCGATCTCGGTCGGCACCGGCGCGATCGTCACGCTGCTGCTGCTCGGCGTGCTCGCCGAGCCGTTCGATCCCCGGCTCTCGGAGTGGTTCGGCGCGACCGCGGTGCCCGACGCGTTCGGCCACAACATCGTCAACGTGATCCTGGTCGATTTCCGCGCCCTCGACACGCTCGGCGAGATCATCGTCGTGTTCGCTGCGGCGCTGTCGGCGCTCGCCGCGATCGGCATCGGCGCGAGGGCGCGGCGATGAACAGCCTGATCCTGCGCGCGGCCACGCGCGTGCTCGCGCCGATGATGCTGATGCTGTCGCTGTTCCTGCTCTGGCGCGGGCACAACCTGCCGGGCGGCGGCTTCATCGGCGGCCTCGTTGCGACCTCGGCAATCGCGTTGCAGGGCATCGCCTTCGGCCCCGAGGTGGCGCGGCGCACGCTCGTGTTGCCGCCGGCGGTGCTGGCGGGGGTGGGGCTGGTGGTGGCCGTGATCGCCACCCTGCCGGCCGGCCTGGTCGAGCTGCCGTTCTTCACCGGGCTCTGGCTGAAGCTCGATCTCGGCGATGGCGCGATCCTGCCGCTCTCCACGCCGCTGCTGTTCGACATCGGCGTGTTCCTGGTCGTGATCGGCGGCGTGTGCGCGATTCTGCTCGCGCTCGAGGAGGACCCCGAAACCGACCAGGCCGGGGAACCCTGAGATGGAGGTGCCGCTCGCGCTCCTGATCGGGCTGCTCACCGGGGTTGCGACCTGGCTGATGCTGTCGCGCAACCTGATCCGGCTGCTGCTCGGCTTCGCGGTGCTCGGCAATGCGGTGAACCTGCTGATCTTCACGGCAGGCCGCCTGACCCGCGATGTTCCGCCGCTGGTGCCGCTGGATGCCGAGGCGATCGAGGGGGCCTTCGCCAACCCGCTGCCGCAGGCGCTGGTCCTGACCGCGATCGTGATCGGCTTCGGCCTGCTGGCCTTCGCGCTCGTGCTCGCCTGGCAGGCCTATGTCCGGCTCGGCACCATCCGCACCGACGAGATGCGCGAGGCCGAGCCGCCCGGGGAGGTGAAGCCGTGAGCGGCTGGTACGCCGCAGCCCCGCTGATCGTCGCGATGACCACCGCGGCGGCCACCACGCTCGCCCATGCGATGCCGCGCACCCAGCGCGCCCTGTCTCTCGCCGGCGCCTTCGCGCTGCTCGCGGCGTCGATCGCGCTGATGGACGCGGTCTGGCGCGGCGGCATGATCGTCGTGCAGTCGAGCAACTGGGACGCGCCGTTCGGGATCACGCTGGCGGTCGACACCTTCGGCGCGGTGATGACGCTGATCGCCGCGATCACCGGCGCGGCCTGCCTGATCTTCGCGATCCCCGAGATCGAGGAGCGCCACCGCCGCGCCTGGTTCCATCCGCTGAGCCACGTGCTGCTGCTCGGCGTGTGCGGTGCGTTCATCACCGGGGACCTGTTCAACCTCTATGTCTGGTTCGAGGTGATGCTGATCGCCTCGTTCGGGCTGATGACGATCGGCGGCACCAAGGCGCAGACCGATGGCGCGGTGAAATACGTCGCGCTCAACCTCGTGGCGACGCTGCTGTTCCTGCTCGCGGTCGGCCTCATTTACGGCATGACAGGGACGCTCAACTACGCCGATCTCTCGCGCACGATCCCGAACGTGGGCAATACCGGCGTGCTGACCGCGTCGGCGATGCTGCTGATGGCGGCGTTCGGCATGAAGGCCGCCGTGTTCCCGCTGTTCTTCTGGCTGCCGGCCGCCTACCATACGCCGCTTGTCTCGGTCTCGGCGGTGTTCGCGGGCCTGCTCACCAAGGTCGGCGTCTATGCGCTGATGCGCGCCTTCACGCTGCTGTTCACGCACGATGTCGGCTGGACGCACGAGATCCTGCTCTGGGTCTCGGGCCTGACCATGATCACCGGCGTGCTCGGGGCGGCGGCGCAGAGCGAGATGCGGCGCATCCTCTCGTGGCACATCATCAGCCAGATCGGTTACATGGTGATGGGGCTCGCCCTCTACACGCCGCTCGCGATCGTGGGCTCGGTGTTCTATCTCGTCCACCACATCATCGTGAAGGCGAACCTGTTCCTGATCGCCGGGGTGGCCGCGCGGCTCACCGGCTCGATGGAGCTGAAGAAGATCGGCGGGCTCTACCAGTCCGCCCCGCTGCTCGGGGTGCTGTTCTTCATCCCCGCCTTCAGCCTCGCCGGCTTCCCGCCGCTCTCGGGGTTCTGGGCCAAGCTGATCCTGGTACGCGCGGCGCTGGAGGGTCGCGAGTGGTGGATCGCGGCCGCCGCGCTCGTCACCGGGCTGCTCACCATCTACTCGATGACCAAGATCTGGGGCGAGGCGTTCTGGAAGCCGCACCCCGAGGGCGGGGAGGCGGCCGCGCCGCTCGCAGCCGCCCCGGCGGCGATGCTGGCGCCGATCGTGACGCTCGCGGCGATGACCATCGTGATCGGCCTGTTCGCCCAGCCGTTCTGGATCGTCGCCGAGCGTGCCGCCGCCGAGATGCTCGATCCGACCGTCTACGCGGCCGCGGTGCTGGGGGGGCTGCCGTGAAGCGCCCCGCCAGCATGTTCGCGATCAACCTGATGCTGATGCTCGCCTGGTGCGGCGCCTTCGGCAGCTTCGCGCCCTGGACGCTGTTGACCGGCTTCCTCGCGGGGTTCGGCGTGCTCTACCTCACGCGCCGCGTCTGGGACGGCCCTGAACCGCAGTACTTCCGCAAGACGATCGCCTTCGTGAGCTTCTTCGGCTTCTACGCCAACGCGCTGCTGCAATCCTCGATCCTGATCGCGCGCCAGGTGCTGAGCCCGCGTATCACCGCGCAGCCCGGGGTGATCGCGGTGCCGCTGCAGGCGGAACGCGATGTCGAGATCGCCGCGCTCGCGATCCTGATCACGCTCACCCCCGGAACGCTGTCGCTCGACGTCTCCGAGGATCGCTCCACCCTCTACGTGCACGCGATGTTCCTGGACGATCCGGACGCGGTGCTGCACGACATCAAGGAGAATTTCGAGCGCGGCCTGTTGGAGTTCCTGCGATGAGTGCGGCGCTCGCCATCGCGATCTGGATCGGCTGGGGCATGCTCGCGATCTCCTTCGCGCTCGGGCTTGCGCGCCTTGTCGTCGGCCCGCATTTGCCCGACCGGATCGTCGCGCTCGACATGCTGGCGCTGACCGCGATCTGTGCCGCACTCCTGTTCGCGCTGGTCTCGGGCTCGTCGAGCTATGTCGATGTCGCGCTGGTGATGGCGCTCATCTCGTTCCTCTCCACCGTCGCCTTCGCCCGCTATGTCGAGTGGGTCGCGTTCCGCCGCGCCCGCCAGGCTGACCCGCCGCCGCTGGACCACGCCGATGATTGAGGTCGTGACCCAGCTCGTCCTGATCGTGCTGGTGCTCGCGGGGTCGGGCTTCGCGCTGATCGCTGCGATCGGCATCTGGCGCCTGCCCGATGCGCTCATGCGCATGCACGCCTCGTCCAAGTCCGGCACGCTCGGGGGAGGCCTGCTGTTCTTCGCGGTCGCGATCGGCGTCGGCGAGTTCGATGTCGTGGTGCGCGCGCTTGCCGGAGTGGCGTTCCTGCTGTTCACCACACCGATCGCCTCGCACCTGATCGCGCGCGCCACCTATCTGCTCGGCGTGCCGCGTGACCCGAGCCAGGTGCGCGACGACCTCGAGGGCCGCTACGACCTCAACGCGCGCGTCTGTCAGGCGCCGGCCGATGTCGTCGCCGGCGCGAGCAGCCCGGTCAGGGGAGCCGACAGCCCGTCCACCGGCACGGGGGGTGGCGCAGCATAGCTGCCGGCGCTCGGTTTCGGTGCTGCCGCGGGGGCAAGCGCGATCGCCCAGCGCACCATGCAGGTCAGGCTGTCGAGCAGCGGCACGGGTACGGCATCGGCGATGCGCACGGACAGACCCGCAAGCCCTGCCCCACCCAGCACCACGGCCTCCGCGCCGTCCCGCTCGACCGCCGCCCGCGCCTCGGCCGCAAGGGCCGGCAGCGCGGCATCGGGATCGGCGGCGATGGCGTCCCCGGTCAGTGCGATCCCGCGTACGACAACGCGCTTCCCGAAACCGAGGGCGGCGACGTACTCCGTCAGCATCGGCACCCAGCGCGCCCCGCCCGTCAGCAGCGCGATCCGTCCGGCAACGGTTGCCGCGGTGAGGATCGACGCCTCGGCCATCCCGACCACCGGCACGGGCGAGAGCTCGCGCAGCGCCGCGATGCCGGGGTCGCCGAAGCAGGCGAGCAGCACGGCGTCAGGATGCGTACCTTCGGCGAGTGCGTGGGCGAGTGCGTCCAGCACCGCGTGGCCGGCGATCGCGGCCGCGCTGCGGGTCGAGATGTAGCGCGCGCCGAACCGCGCTGTCGCGCCGACGATGCCCACGCCGGCGCCCGCGGCGCCCTGCGCCAGCGTCACCATCCGCGCCGTCATCGCCGGGTCCGTGTTGCCGTTGATCAACAGCAGCCGCATCATCGCTCCGCCGGTTTGCGGGGCAGGGTGCCCACGCCGTGTGCAGTGCCGCAGCAAAGCCCCGGAGCTTGCCCGGCGGCAAGGGGCCGCGCGTGTGGCATGGGGCTTGCCAAATGCCCCCGCATCCTGGGACGCTCCGATCCAGAGGCTCAACCAAACGGGGACGAGGGTGCAATGACACTGCGACGCCTGCTGCTCGCCGCCGCCTGTGCGGCGCTGCCCGCCGGATACGCGCTCGACGCGTCGGCCCAGGGCACGATCCGCATCGGCATGACGGCGGCCGACATCCCGCTGACCCACGGCCAGCCCGACCAGGGTTTCGAGGGCAACCGCTTCACCGGCATCCCGCTCTACGACAGCCTGACCGCGTGGGACCTGACCCGCGGCGACCGGGCCACGCCGCTCGTGCCCTCGCTCGCGACCGAGTGGGCGGTCGATGCGAACGACAAGACCAAGTGGGTCTTCCGGCTGCGCCAGGGCGTGAAGTTCCATGACGGCTCGGACTTCAACGCCGACGCGGTCGTATGGAACGTGCGCAAGGTGCTCGATCGCGAGGCGCCGCATTTCGACCCGCGCCAGGTCGGCGTCACCGCAACGCGCATGCCCACCCTGCGCCGCGCCGAGAAGATCGACGACTACACCGTCGCGCTCTACACCTCCGAGCCGGACTCGCTCCTGCCGATCAACCTGACCAACCTGTTCATGGCGAGCCCGACGCACTGGGAGCGCAAGCGCGCGACAGCCGCCTCCGCGGAGGCGGCATGGAACGCCTTCGCCGCCGATCCGTCCGGCACCGGGCCGTTCCGCATGGCGCGCTTCGTGCCGCGCGAGCGCGCCGAGTATGTGCGCAACGATGCCTACTGGGGCACCAAGGCCAAGGCCGAGCGGATCGTGCTGCTGCCGATCCCGGAGGCGAACGCCCGCACCGCAGCCCTGCTCTCGGGCCAGGTCGACTGGATCGAGGCGCCCGCGCCCGACGCGATCCCGCAGCTCCGCGCGCGCGGCATGCGCATCGAGAGCAACACGCAACCCCATGTCTGGCCGTGGCAGCCCTGCTTCGTCGACGGCAGCCCCCTCGCGGATGTGCGCATCCGCAAGGCGATCAACCTGGGCATCGACCGCGAGGGGCTGAAGACGCTGCTCGGCGGACTGATGGTCCCCGCGGTCGGCACCGTGCAGCCGGGCCATCCCTGGTGGGGCAACCCCTCGTTCCAGATCAAGCACGACCCGGAGGCGGCCAGGCGCCTACTCGCGGAAGCCGGTTACGGCCCGCAACGGCCGCTGACGCTCAAGGTGCAGATCTCGGCCTCGGGATCCGGGCAGATGCAGCCTCTGCCGATGAACGAGTACGTGCAGCAGAACCTGCGCGAGATCGGTGTCAACGTCGAGTTCGATGTGATCGAGTGGAACGCGCTGTTCACCAACTGGCGCCGCGGCTGCAAGGACGCCTCGGCGCGCGGCGCGCATGCGATCAACGTCTCCTTCGCCGCGATGGACCCGTTCTTTGCCATGGTGCGGTTCTGGGACAGCAAGATGGCCCCGCCAGTCTCCAACAACTGGGGCCATTTCAGCGATCCGCGCTTCGACGCCATGGTCGCCGAGGCGCGCACCAGCTTCGACGCCACGGCGCGTGATGCCGCGCTCGCGAAGCTGCATGCGGCCGGCGTGGACGAGGCGCTATTCATCTGGATCGCGCACGACGTCTCGCCGCGGGCGATGTCACCCCGCGTGCGCGGCTTCGTCCAGCCGCAGTCGTGGTTCGTCGATCTGACCCTGCCCTACATCCAGTGAGCAGGCGGGCGGCGCGGGTCTTCCGCGCCGCCCCGCATCGGCGATGCTGTTCTACCTGATCCGCCGCTTCATCTATGCGATCCCGATCGCGCTCTCGGTCGGGCTCGTTTGCTTCATGCTGGTGCACATCGCGCCGGGCGATCCCATCAACGCGATCGTGCCGGCCGACGCGCCGCTCGAACTGGTCGAGCAGATCCGCCGCGACTACGGGCTGGATCAGCCGCTGCCGATCCAGTTCGGCATCTGGCTGGCCAAGGTCTCGGTCGGCGATTTCGGCAGCTCGCTGGCCACCGGCCGCACCGTCTGGTCCGACCTTTCGGTCGCGATTGGCAACACGCTCCGTCTCGCCCTGACGGCGGCGCTGATCGGCTTCGTCCTCGGCAGCATCCTCGGCGCGCTCGCAGGCAGCTTCCAGGGGACCTTCATCGACAAGATCGCCGTCAGCCTCGCTGTCGCCGGCGTGTCGGTGCCGCATTACTGGCTCGGCATGGTGCTGGTGGTGATCTTCTCGGTCCAGCTCCCCTGGCTGCCGGCGATGGGCGCCGGGCCGGGCGGGTCGGCCGACTGGTCCTGGGACTGGGAGCACATCCAGCATTTGATCCTGCCGGCCGTCACGCTTTCGGTGATCCCGATGGGCATCGTCACGCGCACCGTGCGCGGCATCGTCGCCGAGATCCTGAACCAGGACTTCATCCAGACGCTGCGCGGCAAGGGGCTCACCGGCCGGGGCGTGTTCTGGCACGTGGTCAAGAACGCCGCCCCCAACACGATCGCCGTGATGGGGCTGCAGCTCGGCTACCTGATGGGCGGCTCGATCCTGGTCGAGACGGTGTTCTCCTGGCCCGGGACTGGCCTCTTGCTCAACAACGCGATCTTCCAGCGCGACCTGCCCGTGCTCCAGGCCACCATCCTCGTGCTGGCGATGTTCTTCGTCGCGCTGAACCTGCTGGTCGACCTGGTGCAGACCGCGCTCGACCCGCGCATCAAGCGGGGCTGAGCGATGGCCGACGGGACCGCCCGCACCGCTGCCGCCGCCGAGCTCGCGGTCCAGGCGCGCGAGGCGGCGCAGAAGAGCCAGGGCTACTGGGCCGGGGTGTGGAAGCGGCTGCGGCGCGACCCGGTCACCATCGCCTGCGCGCTGATCCTGATCGCGATGTTCCTCGCGATCGTGTTCGCCCACCTGATCGCGCCGCACGACCCCTACCAGGGCTCGATGCTGCGCCGGCTGCGCATGGTCGGCACGCCGAACCATCTGCTCGGCACCGACGAGCTCGGCCGCGACATGCTGACCCGCCTGCTCTATGGCGGCAGGCTCTCCTGGTTCATGGGCATCACCCCGGTCGTGCTCGCTTTCCTGATCGGCACGCTGTTCGGCGTGCTCGCGGGCTATGTCGGCGGCGCGGTGAACATGCTGATCATGCGCGTCACCGACGTGTTCTACGCCTTCCCCTCGGTGCTGCTCGCGATCGCCATCTCCGGCGCGCTGGGCGCCGGCACCATCAACGCCATCCTGTCGCTGACGCTGGTGTTCATCCCGCCCGTGATCCGCGTCGCCGAGAGCGTGACCACCGGGGTCCGGGGGCTCGATTTCGTCGAGGCCGCGCGCGCCTCCGGGGCCGGGCCGCTGACCATCATCCGCGTGCACATCCTCGGCAACGTGCTGGGGCCGATCTTCGTCTACGCCACCAGCCTGATCTCGGTGTCGATGATCCTCGCCTCGGGGTTGTCGTTCCTCGGCCTCGGTGTCACCCCGCCCGAGCCCGAATGGGGCCTGATGCTGAACACGCTGCGCACCGCGATCTACGTCAACCCGACCGTGGCGATGCTGCCGGGCGCCTGCATCTTCGCCACGTCGATCTGCTTCAACCTCCTCTCCGACGGGCTGAGGCAGGCGATGGATGTGAGGGCCTGACGGAATCCCGGGGGACAGGGCCGGCGTAGCTGGCCCTCGGGCCAGCGAAGCAATCGGACCCTCCCCGCTCTCCGAACCCCTCTCCCTTGACACGGGCTTTGACCTCGCCCCATCCGGGCGCCATGAGCGCCCTGCAACCCATCCGCGGCACCCGCGACCTCATCGGCGAGGAGATGCGCCGCCATCGCCACGTCGCCGAAACCGCCCGCCGCATCGCCGAACTCTGGGGCTTCGAGGAGTGGCAGACGCCGGTGATCGAGGACACCCGCGTCTTCACCCGCTCGCTCGGCGACACCTCCGACGTCGTCACCAAGGAGATGTACACCTTCGAGGATCGCGGCGGCGAAAGCATCACGCTCCGCCCCGAGAACACCGCCGGCGTGTGCCGGGCGCTCGTCTCCAACGGGCTGACCCAATCGCTGCCGCAGAAGGTGTTCTACGCGGGGCCGATGTTCCGCTACGAACGGCCGCAGAAAGGCCGCTACCGCCAGTTCCACCAGATCGGCATCGAGACCGTCGGCGCGGGTGAGCCGCTCGCGGACGCCGAGATCATCGCCTGCGGCCAGGCGATCCTGGAGTCGCTGGGCGTGGCCGAGGGCACCACGCTGGAGATCAATACGCTCGGCGACCGCGAAAGCCGCTCCGCCTATCGCGCCGCGTTGATCGCCTTCCTCTCCGCCCACGAGGGGCAGCTCTCCGAGGACAGCCGCGCGCGCCTGCACCGCAACCCGCTGCGCGTGCTCGACAGCAAGGACGAGACCGACCGCGCCATCGTCGCGGATGCGCCCGACATCTTCCCCTATCTCACCGGGACGGCGCGCGCGCACTGGGACGCCGTGCAGCGTCATCTTGGAGCCTTCGGCGTGACGTTCCGCGTGAACCCGCGGATCGTGCGCGGGCTCGACTACTACAGCCACACCGCCTTCGAGTTCGTCACCGACCGGCTCGGCGCCCAGGGCACGGTGATGGCCGGCGGCCGCTACGACGGGCTGGTCGAGGAGATGGGCGGCCCGCCCACGCCCGCGGTCGGCTGGGCGGCCGGCATCGAGCGCCTCGCCATGCTGGCCGGCGACGTGCCCCCGCCCGAACCGCCCATCGCCGTCATCCCCGTCGGCGAGGCGGCCGAGACCGCGGCGATCGGCATCCTCTGCGCGCTCCGCGCCGCCGGCATCCGCGCCGAGATGGCGTTCCGCGGCAATCTCAAGCGGCGGATGGAGCGGGCGAACAGGATCGGCGCGCGGGCCGCTGTCATCCTCGGCGAGAGCGAGCTTGCGTCGGGTGTGGCGCAGGTGAAGGACCTCGCGAGCGGCGAGCAGCATGCGGTGCCGATCGCCGACCTTCCCGCCCGCCTCAGACGATGAGCGAGAGCTTCGCCCTCCGGCTCGACCGCGTGCTGTCGCGCGCCGAGGAACTGCGTGCGAAGCTCGCCGAGGGCCTCGACGGCGCGGCCTATGTCGCGGCCTCGCGCGAGCTCGCCGAGATCGAGGCGGTGGCCGACCAGGTCGCGGCGCTCCGCCGCGCCGAGCGGGAGCTTGCGGATGCCCGCGCCATGGCGAGGGACGAGTCCGCCGATCCCGAGCTGCGCAAGATGGCTGAGGAGGAGGCCGAGGCGCTGGCGGCGCGCGTCGCCGCGCTCGATCACGCCGTGCGGATCGCCCTCCTGCCGCGCGACGAGGCCGACCGCCGCAACGCCATCCTCGAAGTGCGCGCCGGCACCGGCGGCGACGAGGCGGCGCTGTTCGCCGCCGACCTGTTCGCGATGTACCGGCGCTACGCCGAGAGCCGCGGCTGGCGCTTCGAGGTCCTCGATGTCTCCGAGAACGATCTCGGCGGCTATCGCGAGGCGGTGGCCGAGATCACCGGCACGGACGTGTTCGCGCGGCTGAAATACGAGAGCGGCGTGCACCGCGTCCAGCGCGTGCCGGTGACCGAGAGCCAGGGCCGCATCCACACCTCCACCGCCACCGTCGCGGTGCTGCCCGAGGCGGAGGAGGTCGATGTGCAGGTGAACGACGCGGATCTGCGCATCGACGTGTTCCGCGCCTCGGGCGCCGGTGGCCAGCACGTGAACAAGACCGAGAGCGCGGTGCGCATCACCCACCTGCCGACCGGCATCGTCGTCGCCTGCCAGGACGAGAAGAGCCAGCACAAGAACCGGGCGCGTGCGATGAAGATCCTGCGCGCCAAGCTCTACGAGCGCGAGCGCGAGGCGAAGGCCTCCGCGCGCTCCGATCTTCGCCGCAGCCAGGTCGGCACCGGCGACCGCTCCGAGCGCATCCGCACCTACAACGTGCCGCAGGGCCGCGTCACCGACCACCGCATCGGGCTGACGCTGCACAAGATCGACCGCATCCTCGCCGGCGAGCTCGACGAGCTGATCGATGCGCTGACCGCCGAGGACCAGGCGGCGCTGATGGCCGAAGGGGCGTGACGGACACGATCGGGTCGCTGCTCTGCGAGGCCGGAACGGTGCTGCGCGCGGCCGGCATCGAGGGGCCGCGGCGCGAGGCGCGGCTGCTGCTCGGCCATGTGCTCGGCCGCGCGCCGGGCCTGCTGACGATCGAGGCGCGCGATCCTGTCGGGGCTGCGGAGGCGGCGAGGTTCCGCGAACTGGTCGCGCGGCGCGCGGCGCATGTTCCGGCCGCGCATCTGGCCGGCACGCGCGGCTTCTGGACGCTCGACCTCATCGTGACGCCGGACGTGCTGATCCCGCGACCCGACAGCGAGACGCTGATCGAGGCCGCGCTCGCCGCCCTGCCGGATCGCCCGACGGTGCGCCGCGTGCTCGACCTCGGCACGGGGTCCGGGGCGCTGCTGCTCGCGGCACTCAGCGAGTTCCCCGCCGCAATCGGCCTCGGCGTCGATCGTTCGCCCGCCGCGCTCGCGGTCGCGCGCGCCAATGCCGCGCGGGCAGGGCTGGCGGATCGGGCACTGTTCGTCTGTGGCCACTGGTCGGCTGCACTCGACGGCGGGTTCGATCTCGTGCTGGCCAACCCGCCCTATGTTCCGAGCGGCGACATTGCCGGGCTCGAGCCCGAGGTACGAGAGCACGACCCCCGCGCCGCGCTCGATGGCGGCGTGGATGGCCTTGATGCCTACCGCGCGATCCTTGCGGATCTGCCCCGCATCCTGCTGCCCGATGGGGTGGCGGTGCTCGAACTCGGGGCAGGGCAGGGGGCTGATGTCAGCCGGTTGGCGGCGGCCCGCGGGCTCGGCGTCGGCGAATTGCGGCAGGATTTGGGCGGAATCCCGCGTGCTATTGTGCTCCGCCACGCGGAAAAAACGGTTGGCGAGCCGAGGATCGCGGACTAGGGTGCGGGCAAGCCCAGCGAGAGGGACGCGTCGCCGGATTGGCCCTGAACGGGCGCCGGCCTCATGGGCGGGCCGCCATGGGCGGTCTTGGGGCGCCCGGGCAGACCGGGCGGGGACGCTGCGGCAACAACGGCAGACGTGAAACGACATGAACCTTAAGCGCATGCGCGGGCGCGGCCATCACCAGGGCGGCCGCCATCAGCACCGGCATCAGCCGATGAATCGCAACCACGTGTTCGATTCCAATGGCCCGGATGTTCGTCTGCGGGGTACGGCGCAGCAGCTCTTCGAGAAGTATCTCCAGCTCGGCCGCGACGCCACCTCGGGTGGTGACCGCGTGATGGCGGAGAGCTACTTCCAGCACGCCGAGCACTACTTCCGCATCCTCAACGCGATGCAGCAGATGCAGGGCCAGCAGAACCCGCAGCCGCAGCAGCCGCGCCGCGGGCCGAACGGCTACGAGGGCGAGACGGATGTCGAAGCCGCGGTCGAGCAGGCCATGAACGGCCACGGCGAGGGCGCGAACGGTTCCGTCCAGTCGCTGCCCGGCGAGGGCGACCAGCCGAAGCCGATCGCCGGCGCCGAGTGACGCGCGGGGGAGGCCGCCTTGCGCCTCCCCGCTGCTTCAGATTGTCAGCGTGCCTGCCTTCGCCGCGGCGTAACGTTCGCCGATCTTTCCCCAGTCGAGCACGTTCCACCAGTTGCGCACGTATTCAGCGCGCCGGTTCTGGTAGCGCAGGTAGTAGGCGTGCTCCCAAACATCGTTGCCCATCAGGACCCGCTCGCCGTCCATCAGCGGGTTGTCCTGGTTCGGCCGCTGCACGACCGCAAGCCCGCCGTGCCGGTTCACGGTCACGAACGCCCAGCCTGATCCGAACACGCCCATCGAGGCGCGGTCGAAACGCTCACGGAACTGGGCGAATCCGCCGAAGTCGCGGGTGATGGCGGCGGCAAGCTCGCCGGACGGCTCGCCGCCCGGTCCTCCCATGATCACCCAGAACATCGAGTGGTTGGCGTGCCCGCCGCCGTTGTTGCGGATCGCGGTGCGGACCGCCTCCGGCATCTCGCCCAGCCGCATCAGGATCTGGTCGAGCGGCATGGCCGCGATCCGGCTGTGATCGGCGACCGCGGCGTTGAGCCCGTTCACCTGGCCGCCATGATGGAAGCGGTAATGGATCTCCATCGTGCGGGCGTCGATCGCCGCCTCGTTGGCGTCATAGGCGTAGGGCAGGGGCGGCAGGGTGAAGGGTCCGGTCGGTTGGGCGAGGGCGACCCGCAGCGACGGCGCGAGCGCCGCCGCCGCGAGCCCTGCGCCGAGTCGGAACATGGCGCGTCGTGGGACAGTCATGGCTTGGCGTCCTCCTCCGATTGAAGCGGGGCTGGTGCGCTCCCGCCACGCTCTATCTGGGTATTCGCCATCGCCGTGCCAGCGGCCGACTCGTCGGCGCATCGGCCGGGCACAGCCGTGGTTGGCGCCCGCACCGGGTCTGCATCCGGTGCTCGCGAGGCATTCCGACATGGCATCTCGATGCGGCAACGATTTGCCGAACGCGCCGGCTTTACAATCGCGCCGCCGCGTCGGCGAATGGAGATGCCGGATCGTGGGAGATGTTCGTCAGCCGAGCTGCACACTGCGGGTGAAGGTGATGGATCAGCGGCGCGGCGGAGGCTCTTCAATAATCACCTCATTATTCTCTTTGTTGTCGGCTGACCGTCCAGTAAACGGGTTGGGTGGATATTTTGCTTCAGCCGGCGGTACCGGCGTTCCGAGCCCTCAACCCCTTGGCGCTCATGGGTTTTTCCGTCCCCGATGATCGGGAGGGAGATTGACGGAAATACTGGCGACTCACCCGCGTTTGCACTATGGAGCGAATCCGGTGGCGACGCGCCCGCGCCACGACGCCGCATAGCGCGGCACTCCGGCCAGGGGGCCTGCCGGACCCATGACAGACGGGTGTCGAAGGGAAACAGCCAGCATGGATCGCGATCTCGAGGCCCCCGAAGCCGAACCTCCATCCAGCGTGGCGTCCGCGCGGGCCAGCGCGGGCGCCCTCGACAGGCCGGTCTTTGCCGCCACGGTGAAGGAGCGCGAGCGTGGCGCCGCGTTCCCGCAATCGGCGCGCGCGCGCGCGTTCCGCCGGCGCTTCTGGCCCGACGCCACGGCCGCGGAGTGGAACGACTGGCGCTGGCAGCTCCAGCACCGCATCCGCGACCTGCGGGGCCTCGCCCGTGTGATCCGCCTCTCGCCGGACGAGGAGAGCGCGGTCGCGCGCCACACCGGCCCGCTGCCGGTCGGCATCACGCCCTACTACGCCAGCCTGCTCGACGAGCACGACGCCACGCAGGGGCTGCGCCGCACGCATATCCCGGTGAACGGCGAATACTTGCGCGTGCCGGGCGAAGCCGACGACCCGCTCGGCGAGGATCATGACGCTGCCGTGCCGGGTCTCGTGCACCGCTATCCCGACCGCGTGCTGTTCCTCGCCACCGGCTTCTGTTCGACCTATTGCCGCTACTGCACCCGCAGCCGCATGGTCGGCGGGGGCGGCGAGTACACGTTCAGCACGACGCAGTGGCAGCGCGCGATCGACTACATCGCCGCCCACCCCCAGATCCGCGACGTGCTGCTCTCGGGCGGCGATCCGCTCACCATCGCCACCGAGAAGCTGGAGTGGCTGCTCTCGCGCCTGCGCGCGATCCCGCATGTCGAGTTCCTGCGCATCGGCACCAAGGTGCCCGTGGTGCTGCCGCAGCGGATCACGCGCGATCTCACGCGGATGCTGCGCCGCTACCACCCGCTCTGGATGTCGATCCATTTCACGCACCCCGACGAGCTCACGCCCGAGGTGGCCGAGGCGACCGCGCGCCTTGCGGATGCCGGCATCCCGCTCGGCAGCCAGACGGTGCTGCTGAAGGGCGTGAACGACGAGATCGGCACGATGCGCGCGCTGATGCACGGGCTGCTGAAGCTGCGCGTGCGGCCCTACTACCTCTACCAGTGCGATCCGATCTCGGGCTCGGCGCATTTCCGCACGCCGGTCGAGAAGGGCATCGAGATCATCGAGGGGCTGCGCGGCCACACCACCGGCTACGCGGTGCCGCATTTCGTCGTCGATGCGCCGGGCGGTGGCGGCAAGATCCCCCTGCTGCCGGACTATCTGGTCGGCCGGGACGGCGAGGATCTGCTGCTGCGCAACTTCGAACGCGGCGTCTATCGCTACACCGATCCGGGAGGGGGGCTCGGCGCCGATCGCGTCGTGCCGCCGGATGTCGCGGCGCGGGCGAAGGGGGTGCCCCATGCCTGACGGCGGCATGGCGCGGCGCCTGCGCGTCGGCTTCACCTACGATCTGCGCGACGCCTGGCTCGCCGAGGGGCTGAGCGAGGAGGAGACGGCCGAGTTCGACAGCGCCGGCACGATCGATGCGATCGGCGATCATCTCACCGCCCGCGGCTTCGCGGTCGAGCGCATCGGCCATCACCGCGCGCTGGTCGCCCGCCTCGCGGCCGGCGAGCGGTGGGATCTCGTGTTCAACATCTGCGAGGGGCTGGCCGGCTTCGGCCGCGAGTCGCTCGTGCCGGCGCTCTGCGAGTCCTACGGCATTCCCTGCGTGTTCTCCGACAGCCTCGTGCTCGCGCTCTGCCTGCACAAGGGCCACACCAAGCGTGTGGTGCGGGATGCAGGCGTGCCGACCGCGCCCTTCGCCGTGATCGAGCAGCCGCGCGACGCGGCGGCGATCGACCTGCCGTTTCCGCTCTTCGCCAAGCCGATCGCCGAGGGCACCGGCAAGGGCGTCGAGAGTGCCAGCCGCTGCACGACCCGGACGGCGCTCGCCCGCACCTGCCGCGACCTGCTCGCGCGCTTCCGCCAGCCTGTCCTGGTCGAGACCTATCTTCCGGGCCGCGAGTTCACCGTCGGCATCGTCGGCACCGGGGCGGAGGCGCAGGCGATCGCGGCGATGGAGGTGCGGCTGAACGCGACCGCGCATGGCGGCGTGTACGGGCTCGCGACCAAGGAGGACTGGCACGGCCGGGTCGATTACGCGATCGCGACGGACGCGACGGCGCGCGCGGCCGAGCAGGTTGCGCTGGCGGCATGGCGCGCGCTCGGCTGCCGTGACGGCGGGCGGATCGATCTGCGCTGCGATGCCGCGGGCGTTCCGCAGTTTCTCGAGGTCAACCCGCTTGCAGGACTCAATCCGACGCATTCCGACCTGCCGATCCTCACGCGCCTCGCGGGATACGATTTCGCATGGCTGATGGACCGGATTCTCGACTCGGCGCTGGCCCGCACCGGACTCTGGCAGCGGACGCGCGTCGCGGCGTGATCCTGCATCAGGCGGTGCCGCCCGATGCACCGCCCGACGAGCAGGACGTGCTGGAGCAGGTCGGCGCGGTCGAGGCTGCACTGATCGAGGCGGGCTGGCGCACGCGTCGGCTGGCTGCGGGGCTCGACCTTGCCGCCGTTGCTGGCGCGCTCGCGGATGATCGGCCCGATCTGGTGATCAACCTGGTCGAGAGCCTGACGGTCGGTCGTGCAGCCGGCGTGATGGCGCCGACCGCCGCCGCGCTGCTCGAGAGTCTTGGCCTCGCCTTCACCGGCAATACCGCCGCCGCGCTCGCCTTGACCGCCGACAAGCTCGCGACCAAGCGCGTGCTGCGCGCCACCGGGATCGCGACGCCGCCATGGATCGAGCGTGACGGCGCCGGCATCCCCGGCCCTCTGATCATCAAGCACGCAACCGAGCATGCCTCGTTCGCGATCGGACCTGACAGCGTGGTGGCGAATGCTGATGCGGCGCGCGCGCTGATGCGCGCGCGCGCGGCGGAGCACGGTGGACGCTGGTTCGCCGAAGCCTTCATCGACGGGCGCGAGTTCAATCTCTCGGCGATCGACGACGGCGCAGGCGGGTGCATCGTCCTGCCCGCTGCCGAGCAGGTGTTCGATCCCCGCTGGCCCGAAGGCCGCCCGCGCATCGTCGACTGGGCGAGCAAATGGGACCCGACCGATCCGATCTATCCCTATGCCACGCGCTCCTTCGATCTGCGCCACGACGATGGGCCGCTGGTCGAGCGCATGGCGGCGCTGGTGCGCCGGGTATGGGAGGTGTGCGGCCTCGCCGGCTATGCACGGGTCGATCTGCGTGTGGATCGATCAGGCGAGCCCTGGGTGCTGGAGGTGAATGCCAATCCCTGCCTCACGCCGGGCATGGGCCTTGCCGCGACCGCGGAGCGCGCGGGGATGTCGTTCAGGGACCTGGTCGGGCGGATCGCTGCCGCCGCGCTCGCTGAGCCGACCATCGTGACGCCTCCGGGTTCCGCGCCGTCGAGTGCTCGACCCTCGCGCCCGGTCACGGCGCATCCGCCCCTCCGCACGACTCTGGTCGCCGGCGACCCGGAGCGGATCGCGGCACTCTGCGCCGCGACCGGGGTCTTCACCGAGGCGGAGGTCGCGGTCGCACGCGAACTCGCCGAGGACCGCCTCGCGCAGGGTGATGCCTCGTCCTACCGCTTCGTGCTTGCCGAACAACGGCATGGCGTGCTGGTCGGCTATGCGTGCTACGGGCCGACCCCCTGCACCGAAAGCGCCTGGGATCTCTACTGGATTGTCGTCCACCCCGCGGCACAGGGCGGCGGGATCGGCCGGACGCTGCTCGACCGGGTGACGGAGGCGGTGCGTCTCGAGGGCGGCACGGCCCTCTACGCCGAAACCGCCGGCAAGCCGGCCTATGCGCCGACGCGCGCTTTCTACGCCCGCACGGGGTTCCGCGCGGTCGCGACCGTGCCCGACTTCTACGCCCGCGGTGACGCGAAACTGATCCTGCTGCGCCCCCTTGACTGACCTTCGCTGTGCTAGACTGACGATGTTGGCGGTTTGACCGGCGTCACGGCTGGCTCGACCGACGCACGAGCCGATGCCGGTTCGATCCCCCGACGCGACGGATGCCGGGCTGGGCGAGCCCGGCCTCGACACGGCGAAGGGAGCAAGGCCCATGGCGCACGCGACCGCGAACCAGCACGCGATTCCGGCGAGCGGCGAACCCGCTGTCCGGCACATCACGCTCGTTGATCTGCGCGAGGTGCTCGCGAAGGGCTGGGACGATTTCCTCGCCATCCCGACCCAGCTCATCTTCCTTGGCGTGATCTATCCGGTGGTCGGTCTGATCGCGGCGCGTGTCGCCACCGGCAGCCTGCTGCCGCTGCTGTTTCCGTTGCTTGCGGGGCTGTCGCTGCTCGGCCCGGTGGTTGCCCTCGGGCTCTACGAGATCAGCCGCCGGCGCGAGCGCGGCGAGCCCGCCTCGGCCGCGCATGCGCTGTCGGTCCTGCGCTCGCCCTCCATCACGGCGATCGCGCTGCTCGGCGCGATGCTGTTCGGCCTCTTCGTCGCCTGGATCATCGCCGCGCGGCTGATCTACGTCGCGACCATCGGTGATGGGGCGCATGGCGAGACGATCGGCGCGCTGCTGACCGCCGCGTTCACCACCCGCGAGGGCTGGATGCTGATCGTGATCGGCAACGGCGTCGGGCTGATCTTCGCGGTGCTGGTCCTGACGCTGACGGTCGTCTCGTTCCCGCTGCTGCTCGACCGGCCGGTCGATCCGATGATCGCGGTGCGAACCTCGGTGCGCGCGGTCATGACGAACCCCGTGCCGATGCTGGCCTGGGGCCTGATCGTCGCGGTGCTGCTGGTGGCGGGAGCGCTGCCGCTACTGATCGGGCTCGCGGTGGTGGTGCCGGTGCTCGGCCACGCGACGTGGCATCTCTATCGCCGCGTGGTCGCCTGGTAGCTGCGGCCAGGCATCGCCGGGCGGCAGGAAGGAACAGCGCCGCCGCCCGGGTGCAGGGTGGGGATGGTGCGTCATGGCGCGCGGGCGCTATCGCCCGGCGTCACGTCACCATCCCGAGCCGGCGCCCGAGGTCGCGGTAGAGCCGCACCTGCTCGCCAATATAGGCCTTCGCCGCCGCCCCGTCGGTGATCCAGGGCACCGAGCCGACGCGTTTGGTCGCCGCGATCCAGCCCTCGTCCTTCGCGAGCGCGCCCATGACCTCGCGCCAGCGCTGCGTCACCGTCGCCGGCAGGCCGGGCGGACCCGCGAGCGCATCCCAACCCACGATCGCCTCGAGGGCGGGGTACCCAGCCTCGCGCACCGTCGGCACATCCGGGATCGAGGGGAAGCGCTCGGTGGTCGTGACGGCGAGGGCGCGCACCCGTCCGCCCGCGATCGCGCCGGCGGCCTCGCTCAGGTTCTGGCCGACCAGTTGGACCTGCCCGCCGAGCAGGGCGGTCGCGACCTCGCCGCCGCCGCGGAACGGCACCTCGACCGTCGCGTCCGGTGCGAGCCCCGCCTGGAGCAGGAGATAGCGCACGCCGAGATTGAGGATCGTGCTCGGCCCCGAACTGCCGTGGTTCAGCGCGCCCGGACGGCGGCGGATCTCCTCCACCAGATCGCCGAGCGTGCGCCAGGGCGCGTCCTCGCGCACCACGAACACATAAGGATTGATGTCCACCATGCCGAGGAAGGTGAACTCGTCCCACGCGTATTGCGCAGACGGATCGATCGCCGGCACGATCGCCGAGGAGGCGATCCGCGCCATCAGCAGCGTCTGCCCGTCGGGCGCGGCGCGGCGCACATGCAGCGTGCCGATCATGCCCGAGGCGCCGGTGCGGTTCTCCACCACGATCGGTTGGCCGAGATGCTTGTCGGCGTGCGCGGCGAAGGTGCGCGCGGCGACATCCGAGGCGCCGCCGGCGCCGAACGGCGCGACCAGCACCACCGGCCGATCGGGGTAACGGCTCTGCCCGGCCGCGGGGGCGACGAGGGGAACGGCGAGGCTGGCGCCAATCAGGGCGCGGCGTGAGACAGGCATCGGACGATCTCCCCGGGTGTTCGTTGGCCCGATGATCCCCGCCGCACCGTGACCGCGTCAACGCCTGCGCGCCAGTGCGAGGCGCTTCGGCGCATCCTCCGTCCGATGCGGCGCGAACCGTGCGAGCACATCCTCCGGCCACGCGGCGACGCGCCGCTTTGCAAGATCGACGCAGAGATACAGAACCTCGTTCTCCGCCGAGAGCCATCCCTCCTCGGCGTGGTACAGGCGATGGCGGATCAGCAGCCGTTTGGCATCGAACGCCAGCACCGCGCTGTCGGCGGAGAGCGGCGTATCGAGCACCACCTCCCGCTCATAGGCCTGCCAGGATTCCGCGGCGAAGGTGCCGAGCCCGCGTGCCCGAAAGGACGCACCGAGGTTCAGCGCCGGCCAGAGCCGGTCGGTCGCGAGATCGAAGGCGACCAGGTAGTAGGCGAGGTTCATGTGGCCGTAGTGGTCCACCCACTCGGGGCGGACCCGGCAGAGCACCTCGGTGTCGTGTCCGTCGTCCTGCATCGTGCCGTTCACCCTCGCCTCCCGGTGGGGCGGCTGGCCGCTGTGTCTCGCACTGCGCGCGCACGCATCAAGGCCTCTGGCCTGCGCCACACCCCCAACCTAAGGTGCGCCGCCCCGCACCGCACCGGAGAGAGACCCGATGCCGAGACAGCCCCTTCGCCGCCGCACGCTCCTCGCCGCTCCTGCGCTCGCGCTTGCGATGCCGGCCCGCGCGCGGACCTGGCCGACCCGGCCGGTGCGCCTGATCGTGCCCTTCGCGCCTGGCGGCGGCACCGATGTGACGACCCGGCTCTGGGCGCCGAAGGTTTCGGAGATCCTCGGCCAGCCGGTGGTGGTGGAGAACCGGGCCGGGGCGGGCGGCGTGATCGGCGTGGATTTCGTCTCCAAGCAGGTGCCGACCGGCGACGTGGTCGGCATGGCCACGCTCTCGCAGATCGGCCTCGCCCCCGGTCTGCCCCAGCCTCTGCCGTTCGATCCGGTGCGCGACCTCACGCCGATCGCGCCGACCGTGTTCGTGCCGGTCGGGCTCGGTGTCACGCGCCGCGGGCTCGCGGTGGACACGGCGCAGGAGTTCATCGCGCTTCTTCGGAACAATCCGGGGAAGTACCAGTACGGCTCGGCCGGCGTCGGCACATCGGGCCACATCGCCTGCGCCACATTCGCGAAGGCCATCGGCGCGGATGTCGTGCATGTGCCCTATCGTGGCTCAGGTCCGGTGTTCGCAGCCCTCGCCGCCGGCGAGGTGCACTACACCTTCGACATCGCGAGCCTGCTGAAGCCGCTCGAGGAAGCGGGCACGGCGAAGATCCTGTTCATGGCGACGGACGAGCGCTCCTCGCTCGTCCCCGAGGTGCCGACGGCGCGCGAGGTCGGCCTGCCCGACTACAAGGCGTATTCCTGGTACGGCGTGTTCGGCCCCGCCGGATTGCCGCGCGAGATCGTCGTGCGCATGGCGGCGGCGGTGGAGCAGGCGCTGTCGGACCCGACCATCCAGGCACGCTTCGAGCAGATGGGCACACCGGCGATGCGTGGCTACACGCCCGAACGCTTTGCCGAGTTCGTGCGCACCGAGAACGCCACCTGGGCGCCCTTGGTGCGGAGCCTCGGCATCACCGAATAGCCGCGGCAGCACGGCCTCCTTCGGGCATGCTACCAGTGCGGCGATGATCCGCATCCGCCGCATCGCCGACGACGCCGCGCGCATCGACCGGGACGCCATCGAGGCAGCGGTCAAGCTCCTGCGCGCGGCCTTCCCGGCGGCGCGCGCCGGCGAGTTCGAGACGCTCGCCCCCCTGCTGCGCCGGGGCGGTCCCGAGCACGTCCGGCCGTTCCTGCTGGTGGCCGAGAACGGCATGGGGCGCGTGCGGGGCGCGGCGATCCTCTGGCACATGCCCGATGTGGGCGTCCTCTGGCTCGACTACATCGCGGGCGCCGAGGGCGCGCGGGGCGCGGGGGTGGGAGGCGCGCTCTATCAGCGCGCGCGCGAACTCGCCACCGGTCTGAACGCCTCGGTCCTGCTCTGCGAATGCCTGCCCGACGATCCGAAGGTGGTCACCGATCCCGCGCTGCGCGCGGCGAATGCGCGACGGCTGCGCTTCTACGCGCAGTTCGGCGCGCGCCCGCTCGCCGGCACCGATTACGAGTTGCCGATTCCGGGCGAGACCGGGCCGATGCCGCCGCTGCTGGTGGTCGACCTGCTCGACCGGCGCGATGCCTGGCCGCGCGAGGAGGCGCGCGCCGCCATCCGCGCGGTGCTGACCCGCAAGTACGGACGGGTCTGCTCGCCGGGCTACATCGAGCGCGTGATCGAAAGCGTGCGCGACGATCCGGTGCGGTTGCGCGAGGTCCCTCGGCCGGCGCGCGCCCTGCCGGCCCCGCGCCTGTCCCCCGGGCCGGCGATGACGCTGGTCGTCAACGACCGCCACGACATCCACCATGTGCGCGAGCGCGGCTATGTCGAGGCGCCGGTGCGTGTGCGCGAGATCCTCGAGCACCTGCCGCGCGCGGTGCCGCTGCGCAACCTGCCGGCCCGTGCCTTTTCGGATGGTGCGATCACCGCGGTGCACGACCGCAGCCTCGTCTCCTATCTGCGTGCCGCCTGTGCCGAAGTGGGCGAGGGCAGGGCGGTCTATCCGTATGTGTTCCCGATCCGCAACGCGACGCGACCGCCCAAGGATCTGGCGCTCCGTGCCGGGTATTTCTGCATCGACACGTTCACGCCGATCACCGGCAACGCCTGGAAAGCCGCCCGCCACGCCGTCGATTGCGCGCTCACTGCCGCCGAGGCGGTGCTGGCCGGTGAACGGCTCGCCTATGCGCTCGTCCGTCCGCCCGGCCATCACGCCGAACGCCGTGCCTTCGGCGGATTCTGCTACTTCAACAACGCTGCGATCGCGGCGGAACTGCTCAGCCGGTTCGGACGTTGCGTGGTGCTGGATATCGACTACCACCACGGCAACGGCACGCAGGACATCTTCTATGCGCGGGCGGATGTGCTGACGATCTCGATCCACGGCGACCCGGCAATCGCCTACCCCTATTTCTCCGGCTTCCGCGACGAGCGCGGCGAGGGGGGCGGCGCGGGCTTCAACCTCAACCTGCCGCTGCCCGAGGCCGCAACCCCCGCCCAGTTCGCCGAGGCGCTGGAGACCGCGTGCCGGCGGATCCTGCGCTACGATCCGCGCTTCCTGGTGATCGCGGCCGGGTTCGACACCGCTGCCGGCGATCCGACCGGGTCGTGGCGCCACCGCGCTGCCGATTTCCACCGCATCGGCGCCCGCCTCGCAGCGCTGAATCTGCCGACGCTGGTGGTGCAGGAGGGTGGCTACCGCACGCGCACCCTCGGCGCCAACGCGGCCGCCTTCTTCGCCGGCCTCTGGAGCGGGCGGTCATGACCACGCCGCAGCTCATGATCCTGGGTCTGCTGGCCGGCGTGATCGCGGCCATGGCCTCGGGGCGCGTGCGGCCGGACCTCGCGGCACTGTCCGCCCTTCTGCTTGCTGTGGCGCTCGGGCTCGTGCCGGCGACCGATGCCTTCGCGGGCTTCGGCGCGCCGGCCGTCGTCACCGTCGCTGCAGCGCTCGTGCTCTCGCGCGCGGTGGAGGAGACGGGCCTGGTGCAGGGCCTTGCCGACCGTCTGCTGCCGGCCGGCAGCGGGGCGATGATGGCGATCCTGGTGCTGGGCGGAATCGGCGCCGCGGCCTCGGCCTTCATCAACAACGTCGCCGCGCTGAGCCTGCTGATCCCCGCGGCGATGCGGATCTGCCGGCGCGACGGGATCGCGCCCGGCGCGCTGCTGATGCCGCTCTCCTTCGCCACCATGCTCGGCGGCATGACCACGCTGATCGGCACGCCGCCGAATGTCATCGTCTCGGATGCGCGCGCCGGCGCCGAACTCGGCCCCTTCACCTTCTTCGCCTTCGCGACCGCCGGGCTTCCGGTCGCACTCGCGGGGCTCGCCTATCTCGCGCTGATCGGCTGGCGGCTCGCCCCCAAGCGCGAGGGCTCGACCGAGGACGTGCGCGACATCGCGCCCTACGTGGTCGAAGTGTCGGTGCAGAAGGAGGGCAGGGCCGACGGGATGACGGTACAGGACCTCGACGAGGCGCTCTCCGACTACGACGGCCAGGTGCTTGCGCTGATCGGCGCAGGCGACCGCACGCGCGTGCCGCACGGCTCGACCGTGCTGCGCGCGGGCGACCGGCTGCTGCTGGAAGCCGAGGCCGAAGCGCTGGGACCGGGGCTCGAAACGCTCGGCTTGGCACTCGCGGAGAAGGCGACCAAGAGCAGCGGGCTTGTGGTGGCCGAGGTCGTGGTGACTGCGGATTCCCGGCTGGTCGGCCGCAATGCTGCCTCGATCCGGCTGCGCGACATCTGGGGTGTCAATCTGGTCGGCCTGTCGCGGCACGGCACCGTGCGCCGGCAGTCGCTGGCGCGCCTCCGGATCGAGCCGGGCGATGTGCTGCTTTTGCAGGGGCGCGAGGAGACGCTCGGGGCGTTCCAGAGTGCCACCGGCCTGCTGCCGCTCGCACCGCGCAGCCTGGCGATGGCCTCCGAGCGCACGCTGCGCGCCGTGCTCCCGCTGGCGGCAGGGGTGACGATCGCCGCCGCCGGAATCGCTCCGGCGCCGGTGGCGCTCGCCGCGGCAGCGGCGGTGGCGGTGGCGCTCGGCGCGGTCACCGCGCGCGCGGCCTACAGTGCGATCGACTGGCCGGTACTGGTGGTGCTCGGCGCGATGATGCCGGTCGCGCAGGCGATGGAAACCACCGGGGCGGCCGACGCGGTCGTGACGCTCACCTTCGACACGATCGGCACCCCGGTGCTGCCCGTGGCGCTCGCGGTGCTGATGGCGCTGACCATGACGCTGTCGGACGTGATGAACAACGCGGCGACCGCGGCGGTGATGGCGCCGGTGGCGATCGGGCTTGCGCGCGCGCTCGACGCGCCGATCGATCCGTTCCTGCTGGCGACCGCGATCGGCGCCTCCTCGGCCTTCCTCACACCGATCGGGCACCAGAACAATCTGCTGGTCATGGGGCCGGGCGGCTATCGCTTCGCCGATTACTGGCGCGTCGGCCTGCCGCTCGAGCTGGTGGCGCTCGCGGTCGCCACGCCGATTCTCACGGCGATGGCGGCGTAGCCGTCAGCGTGTCGTCACGGTTGCGGAACTGCCGCCCCCGCTGACGGCGACGGCCGCGGCGCCGACCACCAGCAGCCCGAGCGGAGCGCCGAGCGCGAGCCCACCCGAGGCGAGCCCGGCAGCGGCGGCACCGGCCGCGCCGGCCGGTGCCAGGGCAAGCTTCTCCGGTGCGGGGGGGATCTCCGCCTCGCGCTGCGACGGCGCGACCGGCGCCGTTGCCTGGACAGCCGGCGGAATGACCAGACGCTGCAGGCCGGGGCCGGCCGTTGCCGGCCAGCCGGACTGCGCAAACGCGGGCGTGGCGCAGATCGCGAGCAAGGCAATCGCGAGACCGATCTTCATGCTGCAACCGAAGATAGCGGCGAACTCTCCGCCGGCCAAGCGCGCCATCATGGCCCCCGCTTGCGCCGGCGGCCGGTCTCGGTGAGGGTCGGGGCGGTCCCGCAGCGAACCCCGCCTCCAGGAGTCCCTCATGCAGAAACCTCGCGGCCGCCAGTTCTTCGCCAATCCCGGCCCGACCAACATTCCCGACAGCATCCTCCGCGCGATCGACCGTCCGACGCAGGACTTCATGGAGGAGGCGTTCATCGCGCTGGTGCGCGACTGCACCGCGCGGCTGAAGCGCGTGCTCGGCACCTCGGGCGAAGTGTTCATGATGGCCTCTTCGGGGCACGGGGCGTGGGAGGCGAGCCTCGTCAACCTGTTCAGCCCTGGCGACACGCTGCTGATGCTGGAGTCCGGCTATTTCTCGGAGTCCTGGACCGAGATGGCGCGCAAGTTCGGGCTGAAGGTGGAGACGGTCCCCGCCGATCGCCGCCGCGGCATCGACCCTGCGGCGGTCGAGGCGGCGCTGCGGGCCGATGCCGGGCATGTGATCAAGGCGGTCTGCGCCGTGCACAACGAGACCAGCACCGGCGTGACAGTGCCTCAGGCCGCGCTTCGGTCGGCGATCGACGCGGCGAAGCACCCGGCGCTGTTCCTCTCCGACACGATCTCCTCGCTCGGCTCGATGCCGTTCCGGATGGACGAGTGGGGGATCGATCTCGCGGTCGGCGGCAGCCAGAAGGGGCTGATGCTGCCCACGGGCATGGCGTTCACAGCCGTCAGCGCCAAGGGGATGGCGGCGCACCGCAAGGCGACGCTGCCGCGGCACTACATGGACTGGTCGGTGATGCTGAACCGTCCGCATCGCAGCTTCGTCGGCACCGTGCCGACGCAGATGTTCCACGGCCTCGCCGAGGCGCTACGGCTGATCGAGGAGGAAGGGCTGGAGGCGGTGTTCGCGCGCCACGCACGGCTCGGTGGCGCGGTGCGCGCGGCCGTGCGCACCTGGTCGGGCAATGACGGGCCGCAGATCTTCTGCGTCGATCCGGCGCGCCAGTCGAACAGCGTCACGGCGATCCTGATGCCGGAAGGGTACGATGCCGACGCGCTGCGCCGGCATGCGGCGGCACGGTACAACGTGTCGCTCGGCGGCGGGCTCGGGGCCCTGGGCGGCAAGGTGTTCCGCATCGGCCATCTCGGAGACCTGAACGAGCCGATGGTGCTGGGCACGCTCGGCGCGGTCGAGATGAGCCTGCGCGATCTCGGCATCCCGCACGGACGGGGCGGGGTCCAGGCGGCGATGGACGCGCTGGCATAGCCGTTCCTGCCTGCGCCGCTGTTCCCGAACAGCCGGCTGAGAGGCGGCTTTCCGCCGCGGGCTGCGGGGGGTCGTGAGGTGTCGCAGGCGCGGACCTGCGGCATCGGTCCCGCAGCGGATCGGAACTCAGGCGCCTGGAGAGGCTGTTGCGCGGACCTTCCCCGAGGGAGGTCCGGCCAGCAAACGTACCTCGGCAGCCCAGAGCACCATGGGTGGGGGGGATCACGCTGGTCGCCCCACACCCCCCTGCATCAGCTCAGCGACGGCGGAACCAGCGCCGCAAGGCCGCGAACAATCCTCCGCCCGACGGCGCACGCGTGAGCGGAATCCCCGGAGTCGGACCGCGATGCGACACGTGCGGGCGCGACGCCGGCGGCGGCAAGGCCGACGCGACCGAATAGGCACGCACATCGCCCGCCGCGATCAGCCGACGCTCGAACGCCACGACGCGGTCCACCGGCTCGGGCAGACGGCCGCGCTCCAACGCATTGGCCTGCGCGGCCGCACCGCCGAAATCCCCCGCACGACGCAGGATGTCGACGATCCGTACCTGCTGTTCGAGGTCGGGCGGCGGCCCCTGGCGGAACAACGCCACCGCCGTCAGCCGCCACTCGCGCGCGAGCTCGGCCTTGCGCGTGTCATCGGCCACCCAGGCCGCCTGAAGCGTCGCCTCGGCCGCCGCATGCAGCTCGCCCGTCTCCTCCAAAATCATTGCCCGGCACAGGAACCGACGCGCGAGCGGCGGATACGACACCT
The DNA here is from genome assembly GCF_000378465.1 of Elioraea tepidiphila DSM 17972. Taxonomy (GTDB): domain Bacteria; phylum Pseudomonadota; class Alphaproteobacteria; order Acetobacterales; family Acetobacteraceae; genus Elioraea; species Elioraea tepidiphila. The sequence continues at coordinate 77,706 of NZ_KB899916.1, read as the reverse complement.
CGGCCAGCAACGCCCGATATGGCCCGCCGGCGACCACCGCCGCGATCGCCTCGCCCGCCTCATCGAGCCGCGGCGCCGCATAGCCGCAGGTCGGACACTGCTGCAGCCAGTACGCCATAGTGCTGCGCATGGTCTCGCCCGGGCGGAGGTCGAGATCGGGCGGACCGGCAGGGCCCGTGCCGTGCACCTGGCGCTGGCGGCTCTCCCGCCCGCATACCGCACAGGTGATGCTCGTCTCGCCGACACTGCCCATGGCGCCGGAACGGTAGCTTGTGCCGAGCGCGCGGGGAAGCGCGCGACTGGTCACTCTGCGATCAGCTTCACCCATTGGCCTGCCTGCACCTGCTCATCGGGGCCGAGCCCGTTCATCACCCGGAAGCGCTCCTCCGCCCGCGCCACCGGCATGCTTCCCGCGAGCGACGCGACCGTCTCCCCCCGCCGCACCTGGCGGGCGCGCACACGCAGCGGCCGGATCGCCGCAGCCTCGGCGGCGGAAAGGACGCGGAACGAGCCGAGCGTGGCCTGGAAGCCCGGGAGGAACGCAGCCGTGCGCTGGGGCGTGGAGACGAACTGGAACCGCCAGTACCGGCCCGGCGCGTGGCGCACCGCGACCAGCAGCAGGTCCATCGGTCCCTGACGCGTGTTGAGCCGAGTGCGCGCCGCCGCCGCCGGCAGCCCGCCGACCTGCAAGGTCTGGAGCCCGCTCAGCCGCGCATTGGTCGCCCAACTACGCGTCAGGTACTGGTCGGGCGGCGCGTCACCGCGAATCTGGCCGGCGTCGAAGATGATCTGCCCGCCGCCGCTGTGCGTCGCCGTGACGGCGCTGATGCCGTTCACCAGCCGGAACCCCTCGGGCACCTCGAAGCGGAAGCGCAGCACGGGATGGAGGAAGGCGCGCCCACGGATCACGCCCTCCGCGACATCGTCGCCCCAGACCATCCCATCGAGCCGGCGGATATAGGTCTCGCGTGCGCGCTCCCCCGCTTGCGGTCCGCCGGCCTGGCGCACGGCGGCCTGGACGCGATCGGGGGTGCGCGGGTGGGTCGAGAACCAGGAGAACTGGTCATCGCCGGGCCGGCGGCCGGCGATCGCCGCCTCCAGCCGGTCCCACTCCGCCATGCGGGCGAGGAAAGAGCCCATGGCGCCGGTATCGTAGCCGGCCGCGCGGAGATAGCGGATGCCGTAGGTGTCGGCTTCCAGTTCCTGCTCGCGCGAGAACCCGGCGACATAGGCCTGTCCGGCGAGCCCCGCGATCTGGCCGCCGCCGCGCACGCCGAGGAACACCTGGCCGAGGATCTCGGCCGCGACCGAGCCGAGCTGCGCGCCAAGTTGCCGATCGAAGCGCTGGGCGGAGTGCCGCGCCACCACGTGGCCCATCTCGTGGCCGACGATGCCGGCGAGTTCCGCTTCGTCCGCGGCAAGCGCCATGATGCCGCGCGTGATGTAGACATAGCCGCCGGGCAAGGCGAAGGCGTTGATCACATCGGTGTTCAGCAGGGTGAAGGCCCAGGGGCCCTCCGGCCGCTCCGAGAGCGCGGCGAGCCGGGAGCCGAGCTCGAGCAGATAGTCGGCCTGGGGACCCCTGAGGGCGCCGCCGAACTGGGCCAATACCTTGGGGTGCTCCTCGGCGCCGATGCGGGCCTCGGCCTCGCGGGAGAGGAACAGGCTCGACTGCGCGCTGGCCGGAGTGCTAAGCGCTACAGCGAGGCCGAGGGCGAGGAGCAAACGCCGCATGGGCCGGGAGGCTAGCATGCGGGACCGGGAACCGGTTCGGGAGCCATTCGGGGTTGTGATGCACCAGGGCGTGGGAGGCGACAGCCCCCCGACCTGTTCACGTCGGCGGCACGTCTTGCAAAACCGCCGGACCCGATCTAAGCACCCCGTCATGTTGGCTTGATCGCTTAGAGCGGGCGTAGCTCAGGGGTAGAGCACAACCTTGCCAAGGTTGGGGTCGAGGGTTCGAATCCCTTCGCCCGCTCCAAATCTTTGGATTTGTCGAACCATCTGAAATTTAACGAGAAAAACAGGCCATTTTGGCCTGTGCAGGTACTGTGCAGAAAAATTTGCGGAGTCGCCTGCGCGGACAAGCGCGAGCATATGCGTTTTTGCGCCGCAATGCGCCCTTTGAAGCGGCCTGCCCTGTAACTCGGTGACCTGATTCGAGTGGGTATCCCCCAGCCACAAGATGTGCCGCGCGAGCGGGAACGCGGCTCCGATCAGTTGGAAACGACAGGTCCCTCTCCGGCGCGACCGTAGGGGACGCGCCGCCCATCAGGGGTGGGTCGGGCGGGATAAGAAAATAGCCGCCGTCATCATGACGGCGGCTCCGCCAGAAGCCGGAGGGTTTGCCCTCCGGCGCTTTATTGTCAGGCAGCTTGCTGCATCTCAGATGACTGCAAGCCGCCCAGATAATCAGCGGCGCGCTGCGCATGCGCGGCGGCGCTGAAGATGGCGCGTTTGTCCTCTTTCAGCACCTTCAGCCAGTTACCGATATAGGCGGCATGCTCGGCGCGGGGTTCGGGGCTGATGGCGAGATCGGCGCAGATGAAGGCTGCGCCAAGCTCAGCGACAAGTTCCTCCATCGCATAGCCTGCATCGCCCCAGCGTTTGCGGCCAAAATCACGATCCAGACGGCCCTTGCCCTTCGTCCAGTGGGTCATCTCATGCGCCAAGGTCGCATAGTATGCCTCGGCCTCGCGGAAGGCTTCAAATGGCGGCATCTGGATTCGGTCCTCGGCGGGACTGTAAAAAGCCCTGTTGCCGCCGTGGCGGATGTCCGCGCCGGTCGCGGCAAAGAAGCGCTCGGCGGCGTCAATGCGCTCCACGGGATCAGCGGGGCGCTCGGCCAAAGCATAGAAGTGAGCGGGTAAGCCCTCGACCTGCTCGACGTTGAACACGGTATAGCCCTTCATGAAGGGAATATCCCGCTCCTGCTCGTCGCCGTTCTCGTCGGTTTCGGTCTTGGTGATTGTGTTGGCGTAAACTACCAGATTGCCTTTCTCGCCCTTGCGGACGTGGCCGCCCAGCTCCTGCGCCTGTTTAAAGGTCATCCAGATCGGGGCGGCATAGCCGCGCTCGCACGCTGCACCCCACAGCATCAGAACATTGATACCCCGATAGGGCTGGCCGTTCGCGCGCAAAGGGCGCGTGATCCTGCCCGCCGCATGTTCGGCGTTCCACGGCTTGAACCAAGGGCGGACGCCCTTTTCCAGTTCGGCCATAATGGCGTTGGTCACTCTCTCATATACATCTGCTTTCATTGCCTTTTTCCTTTGGTCAGCGGGTTGCGCATGCAACCGACTAGCCACGCGGCAATGAGCGGGGGGTCTGCTGTCAGGACCGGAAAACGGGCGATGGCGCGGGCCGGAGCGGAGCGACTACACGGTCGCCCGTTTTCCGCCCGAAGGGCTTGGTCTTGACGGCAAGGGGGCGGCACGCCCCGAATGAAAACGGCGGCCAAAGCCGCCAGGAAGAGGATTGCGGCCTCGGCCAGCTCCGGAATCTGGCCCAGGGTCAGTACCGCGCGCGGGATCAGGTTCCATCATGGGAATGGCGGCGGAAAGCAAGGCCGTGATGGTTGCGGCTACACTTTCATTAATAGTCAGGTCACAAATTATACTGGAAAAGACGCCAATAGGCTTACTACTGAAAATTATCTCAATTCTGTTAAATGCAAATTGCATATCAATTAACAGAATTGAATCTCCGTAAAGATGGACTGTACAGAATTTCTTGTTTAATATTCATCACAGCAATCATTTTAAAGTCTTATGTTGAGATAGTATCCATTATTTCTGGATAGCAATGAGAACTACCACATGCATATATTTGTTATCAATCTTGAACATTCTGAAGATCGCCGAGACACAATACTTTCCCGCGTACAAGCGCTCGGACTCTTTGCAGAAGTATTTACGGCTATAGATGGCAGATCCCTCGATCTGAACAATTGTAACTATGACGGACGCAAGCGGCGTCTGTTCTATGGTAAAGACATGACTCCCGGCGAGATAGGTTGTGCCCAGTCACACCTCGCCGTCTACAGAGAGATTGTGCGGCGCGATCTTCCTTACGCCTTAGTTTTAGAAGATGACGCCGTACTGGTGGATTCCCTACCCTATGCGCTCCAATCTTTAGAGAAAAGTGCTGAGCCATGGGACCTCGTTCGTTTCCTCGGCAAACCCAAAGACCTCAAGAGAATGCGTCCGGTATCCCAGCTTTCTGATGGGCTTGCTTTAACACGTATCTATGGAACGCCGGGGGGGGCCTATGGGTATGTCTTAAGCAAAAAAGCTGCCGGACGTATGGCCGACTGTAGCGCGGCAGGATGGATGCCCATTGATACACTGCATGGACAGGTCTGGTGCCACGGCTTGCGTGTTCGCGGCTTGGTCCCACCTCCTGTTCTTCCCGATTTAGATGCGCCTTCCACAATCGGCGAGCAGCGTTTCAGCAAATCGCGGCGATTGCACGGGTTGGAACGGGCCGCGTTTCCTTTCACACGCTTTGGTTTCAAGCTATTCGACGCTGCCGCTAAAACCCTGACCTACCGCCTTGGATTGGTCCACGATTACCTTGGCGCCCGTCGCAAAGCATAGAATTGCTTGTTCTTAGTAATTTATTGTCAATTTCGCAAATTATGCAGCAATATAGCGAACTGAAAGAGAGAAATAATGCCGCAAGTTACAGTTGCTATGCCGATCTACAATGCAGAGAAATATCTGGAGTCTGCTATTAAGAACATTCAGAGACAGTCCTTATCTGATTTTGAATTTATCATATCTGACAATGCCTCCACGGACTCCACTGAAAAAATAGTAAGGAAATTGGCCGCTCAGGATTCAAGAATCCGCTACTATCGCCATTCGCACAACATGGGTGCTATAGATAACTTTGCTTTCGTAGCGAACAAGGTGAACACACCATTCGTGGTTCTTGCTGCGCATGATGATAGGTGGTCAGACAACTACATCGAAGCCCTTTATTTGGAGGCAAGAAATTGTGATGAATCTGAAATCGTTGTGCCAACGGTGGTGCTTGAACATGAAAATGGAGAGATATATAAAGAAATTCGGTTCGACGATAGAATTTTAACTATGCGAGGATCAGAAAAGGCGCGTGCACTATTAATGAACGCAACGGGCTCCTGGTTCTATGGGATGTATAAGAAAAATGCATTGAAGCGCGCGTTAAACGAAGTTATTACTTACAACTATGTTTGGGCTGGAGATCTAGTTGCCCTCACCCCTTTCATGCTTAACGGCACAGTCTCTTCTGCCTCGGCCGCAGTTTTCTATCACAGAGAGACAGGCGTCTCACGCCAGGCTTACAGGCCCGTTACCTTTAGTGAACGGCGAGATGTCTACTGCGCCTTCGCGAAAATGACGATACGGTCACTGCGGCGTAGCCGCTTGTCCACGCAGGAGAAGCTGTTGATGCTGCCTTACCTCGTTGGGTACGTTGGCAAACATTCTTGCAAGCTGCGTCGCATCATCCGCACAGTACTCTTCCCAAAGTCTGCCGAGCGGGCGGCTTCTAGAAAACTCACCATTCGATAGCCTTCCGACCAGCTGCTCACGCTGCACAGCTGATCTCGGCGGAATCCTCCCCCACACACAGTCCTTTTGATCCTGCACCCTGGCATCCGCCCGCCGGAACGCCGTAAGCCCCTGAACGGGGCTCTTTCTCGTTGTTTCAGCCCTTCGGGTGCGGGTTCGTCGCTGGCGGTGCCGATTGTAGGGGCATGAAAGGCCGTGATGGTCGCGGCTTCCCGACAAGGAGGATCACCCCATGCACCTGATTACCGCAGCACAGCTCGACAGACATCCGGAATGCGTCCTGAACTCGATGTTCTTCCGCGTCAGCCAGGAACTGGCACAAACCGAAGCGGCTACCGTGCACCGTGCCAATGCCCTCGCCTCCCTTGAAAACATCAACCGCGCGATCATCAAGCGCCGCATGAAGGGGCCGGGGATGTAATCCCCGCCCTTCGGGGCCTCACGGTCCTGCGGGCCGGTTAAAGCGCGAGCGCAACGGTTTCGGCCGCTGCGGCGGGGTTGGTGGCGCTGGCGGCGGATCAGGCGGTTTTGGCGGGGCGGTGGCCATGAATTTCGACGAGAACGTGAAGCGTTTGAACAAGGCGACCCAGCCTCGGGCGCGGCGGTTGATAAATTTCCGCCGCCGTTTCGGCGACATGAAGCGGCTGAGCGATCTACGCAGCATTGGCATGAACTTCGGGAACAGGGTTGGCGGAACGCCAAGCCGGTCCTCGTCGTCGTCAGTGGCAACCTTTTCCTTTTTCTGTGACCGGCCCGGTTCTGGTTGCAGGAAACGCGAGCCGCTTACTTTGTGAGCCCCGGCGGGCCTGTGTCCCGCCGCTCTTGCCGCTGACGTTCTTCGATCTTCCGATCTTCCTCGATGCGCCTGCGCATCTCGGCGGCGCGCTCGGCATCCTCGGTGTAGCGTTGCCGCTCGGCCTCGAAGGCGGCGGCTTGTTCGCGCTGCTGCTGCATGTGCCGTTCGCGCAATTCTTCCATCTGCTCGGCGTGGGTTTGTTGCCACAGCACCTCCATGTCGCGCCGCTCCCGCGCTTGTTGCGCGCGAAGCTGCCGCCAGGCGTGTTCGCGGGCGGCGCGCTGTTCCGCGCCGCGCCCCGGATTGAGGCGGTTTTGCAGAGCATTGATGAAGCCCTCGATACCCGTCAGCTTCTGCTCGCGCTGCAAACGCTCGCGCGCGGCGGCGTGCAATGCCGCCTGATGCTCCTGCTTCGCCTGCAATTCGGCGGCTTGGGCATTCTCCAACTGGCGAAGCTCTGCGGCATGCCATTCGGCGAGCTTTGCCGCTTCCTGCCGCTGGCGTTCGTCGAGGGCGCGCGCAACGACGGGATCAAGCGCGGACGGATCGTAGAAAGCCGAGCCGAGATCTTGCTGGCGCGCCTCGGGCGCGGTCGCGGGAGTCTCGGCAGGCGGGTGGTCAGCCTGCGGGGGCGTGGCCTCCCGCGCGCGCATGTCTTCCTGATCCCGCTGGAGCGCTTTTGCTTCGGCGGCTGTGGGCAAGGCGGCGCGGTCCACATCCGCCATGAAGGCGCGGACCTCGACGGCCTTCATTTTAAGCTCGCGGCCAAGGCTGAGCACGGAGCCTTCCGCCGTCACCAGCACGAAGTCGCGCTTGTCGCCCTGTGCGAGCATGTAGCCCGCTTCTTCAAGGGCGGCCTTGAAGGATGCGCCGTTGTCGCAGGTCTCTCTCAGAGCCGCGATCTGCGCCCGCCGGTCGGCAACGGATAGCGCTGCGCGCTCGGCCTGTTGCCATTCGGCATGGGTCGCCTCCGCGCGCGGAAACTCCGGCTGTTTCTCGCGGTCGCGCTTGGCATGTTTGCCGGGGACGTGCTCGTGCCCGAACTCCTGTTCCAGCCGCAGGCTGGCGCGTTCGTGCGCGAGATAATTGTAGCTGTCGCTGCGCAGCGTCATGGTTTCAATGTCGGTGCGCTGCCAGACGACGTGGATGTGCTGGCGGCCCTTCTTCTCGTGCATCACGACGGCGCGGGGCTGGCCTTCCAGGCCCAGCTCCTTTTCCAACACCTCCACCGCGCGCGCCCATTGAGCGCGCGTCATTTCGTAACGGGCGTCGGGATCGATATTGACGTGATAAAGCCCTTTCTTGCCGCGCGTGCCTTCGCACAGGGTCTGCCAGTCGCGGAAGGTGGCGTGAAGGTCATAGGGGGAGTGGTTTTCCAGCACCTCGACACGCTCGTTTGTGTCTGCGCGCATCAGGTGCGCGGCAAGCTGGCCCGGTCCGCCGCGTGATCCCCCCTTGACGATCATGCGGCCCTCTCACGCGCCCGGTGGCGGCGGCACGGATTTCGTGCCGGAGAGCGGCGGTGGATCGGCGCTGGATACCGGGGCGACGGGGCGCGCGTCGTCGGGGTCCTTGCCCAGCGCCTCGTAGATCAGCCTGCGTATGCAGGCGAGATCGGAGAGCGCCGCGCGAATATCCGTCAGGACCACATCCGCGCTGCCGCCCGTATGCAGGTATCGGGCAATCTGGTTGAGATTGCTGCCGGTCTTGCCGAGATGGCCAAGTACCTGCCGCATGGCCTGGGCATCGGCAGGCACGCGCCGCTGGGCGCGAGGGCCAGCTTCACCGGTCAGAACGGCGCGGGCGAAGGCGGCGGAAGCCATGCCTGCCTTGTCGGCGCGGGCAAGGAAGGCGGCCTTTTCATGTGGGGTCAGACGGACAAACAGCCGGTCGGTGCGCTGCCGCTTCTCGGATTTCGTGGCCCTTGGCGAGAGGCCCCTGGTGTCGTCGTCGGCCATGAATTCCCCCCGGCTGTTCTCCTGTTCACAGCGCACCGGCGCGCGTGGTCGAGGGGGCGCAATCCCCTCGTCGGGTTCCAAGGGCGACTGCGCCTTGGTCATGGGTTCCAAGGGAGCGCGACGGCTCCTTTGGTCTGGAGGCTCCACAGGAGGGCACGAAGGCTCTCCTTGGTCGGGGGATGCAACGGGGGCGAAGCGCCCCTTGCCAAGCGGACGGACGGTCAGTCCGTCCATGGCTTGCAGCCACTCTCAACCTACAATTTAGGATAGCACAACCAGCGCGTGGCTGTGGGGTATTGGAGCATGCAGCGGGAGAAACCCTCCCGATGATGCGCGTCGTATGCAGCCTGTACCAGCCATTTTGCGGCGGTCGAGTCGGCTGCGATTGACGCCCCATATTATACCACAGGTAGCAGCATCCGAACGGATTCATTTTCAACGCCCCGCCAGCAAAGTATCGCGGGCGGCGTTGAGATTGCGCGCGAGCCAGTCGCTGCCGCCCGCGTCCGGATGCACCTTCTGCATCAGACGCTTGTATGCGGCGCGTATCTCGGCCTCCGTCGCACCTTCCCTGAGGCCGAGCACGGGCAGCGCCTCCGCGCGGCTCATTCGACCGTCGCGGGGCCGTGCAGCCTCCTTTTCCTGCCTCTGCTCCTGTTGACCGCCGTCCTGTCGCTGCTCCTGCTTCTGGCGGCTGTAGTAAGGGTTCGGGTCATAGGCCAAAGGCGGGTCCCAATAGGTACCGGGATACCGCTCGCGTAGCTGTCCGAAAGCCGCCTGAAGGTTCCAATAGTCGATGGGCCGCAGGTAATGCGGATCGCCGCTTGGATGGGTGACGATCGCCACCTCCCGACCAAGGTTCAGGATTTCATCGGGGGTCAGGAGCGGGCGGCCCGTCTCGCCGTAGCTCACGCTTTCGCCGTCTTCGCCTTCGCGTTCGCTGCGTCCCACGGTGCGGACGGTCTTTTTGCCCAGCACCTCGGAGAGGTATTTGGCGGACTCCAGGTCATTGATGTTGCAAAACCACTTGTAGGCGCAGTTGGAGAGGATGGTGCCCGCCGTCTTGCCGTAGAGGTCGCGGAGCTGGTCAATGCCCTGCACAACCAGCGCGAAGTCGAGGCCGTAGCCCGCGAGCGTGGCAAGGTCGCGGGGCATGTCCTCAATCTTACCGAGCGCGGGAAACTCGTCGATCAGCACAAGGCAGCGGTGCTGTCCTCGGTTCTGCTGCGGGGCGCGCCGATAGGTATGGCTGACCGCCGTCAGCATCAGGCGCAGCCATGTCCGTTGCGTGTCGATCCGGTCGGGCGGGATCACGAGATAGACCGTGCGCCGCTCCCGCAACAGGTCGGGCAGGCTGAACGTCGATGCGGCGGTAGCGGTCTTGATCTGCGGGTCGGAAAGAAACTTTGTGTTCTCCGACAGGTTCGCCATGATCCCCGAATAGGTCTCCTGCGCAAGGTCCAGGTACGGGCTGACCATTTCACGGATTGCGCCGCCGAAAGCAGTGCTGCTGGCCATGGGGACGAGGAAGTTGTCGGTGAAGTCCTTGCGGCTAAGGCTGATGATTTCACGCGCGCGGGCAAGCGTCTTGGTCTCGCCTGGCTGATCGGTGATCCAGAGTAGAACGGCTGCAAAGACGTTGGCCGCGCTCCCCTGCCAGTAGCGATCCTTGTCGCCCGGCGAAGTCGGGCATACCGCGCCGGCGAGCGCCTGGGCGATCGCAACGGCGTTCGGGTCGCCGCGATCGAGCACGTCGAGGGGATTGAAGGTGTCCTGCGGCAGGCCCGCCTCGCGGTAGGCTGCCGCAAGCTCGCCCCACGGGTTGATGATATGCACCTTGTCCGTCGCCTTCGCGAACAAACGCGGGCGCGCCGTCACGGCGGCGTTTTCACCCTTCGGGTCGATCACGACCATCGATCCGCTGTAGCGGAGCAAGGTCGGGATAATGACGCGGGTGCCTTTGCCTGTCCGCGTCCGCGCCACGATCAGCGTATGATGCTCCGGCGTCGTACAGACGGGGATGCCAGGCTGTTTATCCAGCGGCACGCTGTTCGCTTGGGGGTGGCTGCTTTTACCAAGGAATACCCCCTCGCGGAGCCAATCCGCGTGGGGCGGCGTAATCTGCATCCCTTCAAACCGCGCCGTGCCGTAATTGTCGGACAACGACTCTCCGGCGTCCTCGGACGGTGTGCGGAATTTCCGGTACAAGAACCAGCCAAGGCCCGCCACCATAGCCAGCGGAAAAAGGCCATTCAACGAACCGTTCTGCACCATCATGGTCGTAAGCGCGAACACGTTGAGCGCGACATAGATGCCGCCAACCCATAGGAGCACACGCAGCCAGCGCGGTTTGGGCGGCTTGGATGGATCGGCTTCCGGGCGGCGCATCAGAACGGCCCTTCCGCCTGCGCCTCCGGATCGGAGGCTGCGCGTTCAGGCACGGCAAGGTCGGGCGCGCCCGCCGCCGTGCATAGGCTGTTCCACAGCCGCGCGTAATGCCGATGACCGGTCGGATCGGTCACAAGCATATGCAGCAGGTGTTCAAGATAATTGCCGACGATCCGGCTCAAAACGCGCTCCACCGGCGCGGGTGCGCGCCCTGCGGCGGCGGCGTCCAGCGACTCGATGTACTCCAGCAGCGCCAGCATGCGCGGGGCGGCGTCCACCGTCACCGGCACGGGATCGGCGGCGTCGTTCTGCGCGGCGTCGAGCAAGCCCGCCAGCGCGCATACGTCCGGATGCGCGTCAAACTGCGCCTTCAGGCGCGCGAGCGCGGGATGCGGCGTGGGACCGGGCGTGTCGTTTGCGCCCTGTTCCCAAGCGGATAGCGCCGCATCAAGGCCGTGACTGCCCAAAGCGGGCTTCCTGTCGTCGGGCATGCCAGCCTCCCCCCAAAGACATGCGGCAGTATGTCGGGGCGCGGCCTTAGTGGCGCGCCGCGTCCGCGCCGAAGTAACGGGTATGGTTGATATACTTGCGCGAAAATGACTTCTGGCTCAACCTTAAGAGAGGGGCGCGCTCAATGCTTGCATTGCCGCGTCCGGATCGGGGGGAGCGTGAAATGGCTGGATTGCGGTACTGAGTTTATTGTGGCGGATGTCATCCGCTGGCGTGAACCGGTCTGGAAACCGCAAGCCCGCGCCTCCAAAAAGAAACCTGTTGTCATCGGCCAGCGCTGCGTCACCGGCCAAATTCTTCGCATCGACCGCGCGGGCTGGGTGCATATCAAGGTTGCGGCCTGCACGGTGGAACCCGCGCCGCACTGGCCGCGCTCCTTACCGCCGCCGCTCGCACCCGGCGAGATGATCCGCCGCCAGCGCGGCAAGATCGGGCAAGGCAAGATCTTGCGCCTGCCATGGAGCGACGAAACCGCGCGCGCCGCCGTGGTCGGCTCGCGGTTCGTGAAAGATTGAACCTAGCGCCGCTTTTGCAAGACGGCTTCGACGGGCGCGATAAGATCGGCGGTCGGCACGTCGAGGATGCGCGCAATCTCGACAAGCTCCACGACTTCAACCCGCCGCTCGCCAAGCTCGATCTTGGCGACGAACGACTGCGAGCGGCGCAGGCGCGCCGCAAGTTCTTGTTGTGTCAGGCCGCTCGCCTTGCGCGCATCAATAAGCGCCTTCGTCAGGGCGATATGGCCCTCTGTGCGAAGGCTCTTTGTCACGCCAGCCCCAAGAGGAAGTTACCCCTTGTTGCTAATCCTGTTTTGGACTAATCCGATTTTGGACTTGCCGCGCCCGCGCGGATGCGGTTAACCATGTTTGCGGTGATCGTGGGCGGAGGGCGCAAGGACGATGCAGACGAACAACACAGCCGCGCGGCTGCCTCTCTTCTCAAACCAGCGGCCCGGCTGGCAACGGCTTCTGATCTGGGGCGGGGTCGCCTTCGCGGCACTCAATATTGTGCCCCTCGTTTTTCACGTCGCAGGAAACCTGTTCGGGCTGGGAAACGCGCTGCGCGGGTGGGGCAGTCTTTTGTTGCTCGTTCTTCTGCCGTTTTTGCCGGTTCTCGGGTTTTTGCTATACCTGCCCTTCCACGGCATCAACTTGTTCCGCACCGCTGCCAACAGCGCGACTGCCGCCTTCACGCGGCGCGATGATCCGGCGCGCGGCGGCTATCTGTATGATGTGCGTCCGGCGCGCATGTCGTGGCTCACGGTCTTGACGCCCCTTCCGCTGTTCATCGTGCTCGGCGTTTTGACGGCGGGCATCGGGATGCTCTTCTGGCCCGCGCTCGTCGCGATCTTCGTGCTGCCGGGCGCGCGCTACCGCAAGCCCGTCACGATTGCGGTGTCCGCGCACGGCATTGAGAGTGGCGATGTGAATCTGCCGCTCGACCGCATTGCCGATCTCGAAGTCGGCAACAACGGCGTGAAGGTCAGCGAAGAACCGCTTATGCCGGGACGGGGCGGCGTATCCACATCGGCAATGGTCGGGCGCGGACTCGGCAAGCGCCAAGCCGAGCGCAGCTATACGCTGGCTGTGCGCGGCGACGGCCAGAGCAGCGCCGCCGTGATCGCGGGCGGGCTAACGTATGATTGCGCCGTGAATCTGCAAAGCGACATACACAACGCGCTGGCGCGTTTCAGCGCGGCGGATTGAGCGGAAGCTCCACAACAAGGCGGCGGCCCGCCCCGATCCGGGCGGGCCTGTCGCCGGACTCGCCCTTTAGAAGAGGGCAAGCTGGCGGGCGGCTGCTTCGCGCCGCCGCCAAGCGGGGGTATTCGCTTCCTCGTCCAACCATGCCAGCACGAAAGCAACCGGGCCGCCGTAGCTGGCGACGGTCTCCGCGCTCGTAAAATGCGAGCGGTAGCCGGTTTCGGTGATCGGCAGGGGCATACCCTCCGGCGAGATCGCCCTGATCTCAAGATGCGCGGTATCCAAGCCGTTGTCGCGGGAACAATTCAGCCAATCCGGCTCGTATGTGATGGCGAGGGCGATGCCGTTCCAGACGGCTTCGTGGTGTTCGCAGTAACATGATATGGCGATGCGGAACTCATCGCGGTCATACGTATCGTCAGGGTCACGCTGGCCCGCCGCGATCTCGGCTTCAAGCTCCGCGAACATTTCATCCAAGGCGGCCTGCGCGGCTTCTTCCGTCTCGAAGGTTTCCGGTTCGGACGTGCCGTCAGGCGAGTCAATCGTCCAAGTGTTTGCCCAACCTGTGTTGTAGGCAAAATGTTGCACTTCGTAGGTTTCGGATTTCTTGGTCATGTCTTTTTCTCCTTGTGTTTGCATTGCCCCCATCGGGCGTGCCCTCGAAGGGCCAGGCGCAAGGGCGCGGCGTCACACAGGAAAATTGGGGGAGACCTTCAGGGGGAACCGATTTTCCTGTTGACGCTAGAAGCGCCCGCGCATGGCAGAGGGCCACAAGCTGCCCGGTGGGGGGATGCAAAGGGATCACAAGGGGAAGGCTGACCGACTCCGAAACCGGAGAGCGGCATTGGATTCGTGCCTGCAATGCTCTATGGGGCAAACGGCGCGGTGAAGCTGATCCGCGCGCTATCGGCAACATGAGAGAACGGGACGGAGCGCATCCATGCGCGCACGGCGCAGACAGGACGCGGAGCGGATGAAGGCGCGGGCGCGCCGGGTCATGGCCCTGTGGGGTCGTGACTCATCTGCTGCCGCACCCTCGGCCCGCGCAGTCGGCAAGATCGCCTCGACGCACGGGCGGCCCTGTTCGTGCTGGCTGTGCAGCGGCACAAAGGACGTGCCGCCGAAGCGGGAACGCGGGTTTGATTCCTGCGGTCGGGCTACTTAATCAGGTCGGCTATGCTTCTTTGAAAGCCGTCGGGCATGCTCTGCTGCGCGCAAAGTCGCGCCTCATGCTCCCATCCTTCGCTGTCCTTGAACTTGAAAGATGTGCGGTCGGTAATCACCCAATCGGCGGTGGTCAGCCACTCGGCCGGAATCGGCGTGGGCGGCTCGGGTGCGCGCACATCGGTACAATACTGCTTGGTGCGGAACGTGTTCGGGCCGGTCTGCTCGATCCCCTGAAACGTGCAAAAGGAACTGCCCCAATAAAGGCCCTGCCGCCGCAGCAGCGCGGCGGTGGCGTTCGATGCGGTCGCGCACGTCGCGTCCGTGCGGACGTAGTAACCCCGATCAAGGGGCAATTCGGTAATCGTCGCGGGGGTAGATGCGGGGGCGCTCTCGGCCTCCGCTTCGGCCGCGCCTGTTCCTGACCACAGGGCGAAGGCACCGCCTGCCGCAACGACGCCGATAACGGCCAGTATCCGAATAGGCAAAGTGCTCATGTGTTCGCCCCCCGTTGGATGCTCCGCAATAACAACAAACATGGTTAAAGCAGATGCAGGCTGAACGCCAGATGATTGGCGCTAATGAGGCGCAAACGCCCCCTGTCCGGTAAAGCCGCCCCACACGTCCTTTTCATTATGCACCCTGCCAGCGGTCTTTCCTCGCGGGCGCAAGCCGCAAGCGGCTCCTTCTCTCACGCTACGGCCCTGACGGGTGCGCCCGGAAATCCGCGCTGGCGTGATCGGGGGCATGAAAGGCCGTGATGGTCGCGGCCTCGCCAGACAGGAGAAAAATCATGCGTCTCATCACCGTCGCCGAACTCGATCAACTGCCTGAATCCGTGCTGCACTCCAAATTCCTGCGCGTCAGTCAGGAACTGGCGCAAACGGAAGAGCACACCACGGAACGCGCCAACGCGCTGGGCACTTTGGAAAACATCAACCGTGCGATCATCCATCGCCGGTTGCGGGGGCCGGGGATGTAAGCCCCCGCCCTCGAAGCGGGGACAGGCAGGTGTTGCAAATGCACCCATTGCAAATGGATGCGGCCCAAGGCCGCCTTGGCTTTGACGGAAATCACCGCTCTTTTCGCGCCAGCGGCGCAGCGGTGAGTGGCGAACCCGCCATTCGTCCGAGCCGGACACGGGTTCGCAACAGCAGGCATGGCGGTGCTTGAGGCTCTGCGCACCGTTTCTCCCTGCCTGCTTGGCCGTACTCACGCCTTTTGCGCCAGCGGCGCGTCGTGAGAACGGCAACGCCAGCGCTCTTGCATCGGCCATCGAACTCGATGGCTGGTACGATGCGCGCTAGCGTTTGGGGCGGCGCGGCTTGCCCGCCTGCTTGGCCTTGATGGACTGAATCTCTTTTGCCTTCGCTTCGAGCGCGTCGATCTCGGCGTTCATTTCGGCGTGCATGTCATCCCATCCGCCGATCCCCATCAACACGCGGTCCGCATGTTTGATGGTGTTCACATGCCCATAGTGCTGTTCGATCATCTTGACCGAAGTGCCCATCTGTTGGGCGAGGATATAGACGTCAACACCGGCGGAAAGCCGGAGCGTAGCGTAGGTATGACGGAAGCAATAGGTGGTGCGGGGGATGCCGCTCGGGCCTTCCCGAAGGTCGGTGTATTTCAGTAGCTCTTCGACGGTATCGCGATAGAGCCATTTTGCTGGTTTGCCGTTGATAATTGTGAACACGGGATCGTCGGGCTTCGTCGCCTTGGACAATTCCCGAACCCGATCCAGATACGTGCCCACACTGGTGGGAGCGATCAGCTTGCGCTCCTTGCCTTTGCCTCGCACATAGATGACCAGAATCTCCCGGCCATCTTTGTCCTTGGCGGTGGTGATGTCCCGCCAGCGCAGGTTCTTCGCTTCCGGCGGGCGCATCCCCGTGTTGCACATAATGAGAATGAAATTATAGCAGATTTGGCGATACCAAACGCCCTGAGGCGTGGTCGCCTCCTTCATCCATTTGCGGCCTTTGGTATGGAGTTTTCGATATTCCTCCAGCGTGAACTCGTCGCGGCGGTTCGATTTGAGCTTCGGCATGCCCTCGAAGCGATGATGTGCGGGCACGTATCGCTTGCTGATGGCATAGTTCATGATGGCGGCGAAAATGCTCATCTCGATGCGAATGGTGGAATCGCTGATCAAGCTGTTGCGGCGTCCCTTGCCGTTCTCCCGCCGCCACAGCGGGTATTCTGACCAGCGGTCCTGTGTAATCAGGTGAATTTGCGTGCTGCCGACATAGGCGTTCAGCGGTCCATCAATCTTGCTTTTGACGTTTCTGGCGCGCGCCTGGCTGACTTCCCCGGCGTTCGCCCGCCGTTGCTGCGCCTCGGCGTATTCCTGCGCCACCTGCGAGAAGGGGCGGTTGAATACGGGGACATCGTGTTTCAGGCGGAAACGGATATCCGCGTACTCGTCCATCGCACGGTCGCGGGCCGTCTGCCGATCTGCCGTGCGCAGGGAGATTGTCTTATAGCGGTCCTCGTTCTGGATTCTGATCCGGCAGTAGTAGTTGTCGTGCCCGACATCGCCGCGTCGGAAAATGATAAGGCCGGGCTTGATCTGCTCTTTGTCGAGGATGAAACTCATTTCTCCGCTTCCTACTGTGCAGAAACTGTGCAGATTGGCGGCGTAAGTGACTGATTTACCGTACCTGTGCAGGTTCCGTGTAGGACATTGTACCAAAAAATGTTGTTTATTTATAGTGTTTTATGATAATCCCTTCACCCGCTCCAGTCGCCGCCTATCCAACCCCTCTCCCGGCCAGTGACCGGCGCCGAAAGCCGCAGGTTTGCTGGGCGTTTGCGCGTCGGCCTTGATACTGCGCGGCCGGAACGAGGGCCGTTTTCGCTCTCCGGAGGGCGGCTTCTCTCCGAACCTTGATACTGGGCCGATTTAGTCTACAAGCTTAACGCGTTGATTTGACTGCGTATTGCGTTGGCATTCCGACACGGAAGTTCGCATTTCGATCGCTCCTCCAATCAAGATCTGTTGGAAGTCGGCGATTCCCAACAACAGCTCATTACCGACAGGTCGGATCCCGACAGCAGCTGATCCCGGGGCGGGCGGGCGCACCCTGATCCGGTGCGCAAGCGCCGCCGCCTAAAGCTCGTCGAATGGTTCCGCGTCCGCTCGCTGCTGCGCGCGACGCAGGCGGTGCCGTAGGACGTGCGCAACCGGCGCCTGGTCTACGTGTTCGCGCCGCTCGAGGAGCAGGACCGGCGCGCGGGCAAGGTGGTGATCGGCGTCGTCTTTGGGTGGCGGGCGGAGGGCGGGCCCGCGCGCGGCTCCGCGATCGTCAGCGGCGGCCTGGTGCCGCGCGGCGCGTTCGAGCAGCCGAGCGAGTACCGGCCAATTTCACCGCCGGACTGGGGGCGGTAGCCGAGGGGGCTCACAACACCCCACCTAGCGCGCCGGCTGCCAGGGCCGGGTCCCCGGTCGCTGCTGCGTTTCGCGATCCCGGCTACCGGTGCGGACTCTAGTCGTCCGCACCGATGCCGCCAAGGACCTGGGAAGCCCGTGGAGAGGCCAGTGCTGGCGGTCGCCCCCCCCTTTCCTCGCACGAGCACGTCCCGAACCGGAGAGGCCGGGGCCATCCCCGCGCGGGCGGGGGCACCCGCGCCGCGCCGCAGGGCGTCGACGCGGTCGAGGGGCCATCCCCGCGCGGGCGGGGGCACCTGGGTCTCTCCTCTGCCTCGGGGTCATCCCCGAGGGCCATCCCCGCGCGGGCGGGGGCACCGAGGGTCGAGTTCCTGCTCTACCTCGCCGTCGGGGGCCATCCCCGCGCGGGCGGGGGCACCGCGGCGCTCTCCGATGCCGAGGCCTGGGCCTGGGGGCCATCCCCGCGCGGGCGGGGGCACCGACGGCACGGTCGCCCGCCCGGTGGTGGTGGCGGGGCCATCCCCGCGCGGGCGGGGGCACCGAAACCACGATCGGCACCGCGCCGGTGCTGGAGGGGCCATCCCCGCGCGGGCGGGGGCACCGCGGCGCTCTCCGATGCCGAGGCCTGGGCCTGGGGGCCATCCCCGCGCGGGCGGGGGCACCGACGGCACGGTCGCCCGCCCGGTGGTGGTGGCGGGGCCATCCCCGCGCGGGCGGGGGCACCAGCTGTGCGGCGGACGGGGGCACGATGGGCTGGGGGCCATCCCCGCGCGGGCGGGGGCACCGGACCGTGTGCCTAGCAGACGCGGAGTACACGGGGGCCATCCCCGCGCGGGCGGGGGCACCGTGACGTCGGCTCCCGCGCCCTCGCACTCGCCGGGGCCATCCCCGCGCGGGCGGGGGCACCCTGCTGCACACGACCGAGCCAGGCCGCGGCGGGGGGCCATCCCCGCGCGGGCGGGGGCACCCTGCTGCACACGACCGAGCCAGGCCGCATGGGGGGGCCATCCCCGCGCGGGCGGGGGCACCCTGATGCGCGAGGAGCTCGACGCGATGTCCGGCGGGCCATCCCCGCGCGGGCGGGGGCACCGCGCTGCCCCCGCGCGCGGTGTTGGTGTTCGAGGGGCCATCCCCGCGCGGGCGGGGGCACCGCTCGATGATCGCGTGGATGCGCTGGCCTTCGGGGGCCATCCCCGCGCGGGCGGGGGCACCGCCCTTGCGGCGGAGCGCGGCGTCCACCTGACGGGGCCATCCCCGCGCGGGCGGGGGCACCCCCCAGCAGATCACGACGAGCTGCACGTGATCGGGGCCATCCCCGCGCGGGCGGGGGCACCGCGATTGCGCGGAATGATCCACCACCGTCGCAGGGGCCATCCCCGCGCGGGCGGGGGCACCCCCTCGGGCCGTGCGCCCTCCTTGGAGAACAGCACGCCATCCCCGCGCGGGCGGGGGCACCCCTCCGGCTCATGGCGCGCGCGCATGAGCTGGGGGGCCATCCCCGCGCGGGCGGGGGCACCTAGCCGCTGAGGCTAAGGTTCGTCAACGCCGGAGGGCCATCCCCGCGCGGGCGGGGGCACCCGATGGGTTTCTGCCGCTGGGTTCCGCGTCGGGGGGCCATCCCCGCGCGGGCGGGGGCACCACGGCGCGGCGCTGATCGCGGCGGCCGTGCAGGGGGCCATCCCCGCGCGGGCGGGGGCACCTCCGGCAGCACGGTGTCGTCGGTCGCCTGGTCGGGGCCATCCCCGCGCGGGCGGGGGCACCGTGTGCGGAAGGCGCCGTCGAGCCCCTTCCACGGGGCCATCCCCGCGCGGGCGGGGGCACCTAGATCCGGAAGTGCGCGGCGGTGCCCGTGGCAGGGCCATCCCCGCGCGGGCGGGGGCACCGGTCGCGCCGGACCAGGGCGATTGGTACGACAGGGGCCATCCCCGCGCGGGCGGGGGCACCCTCGGCACCAAGCCGCAGAAGAACCCACCGGGCGGGCCATCCCCGCGCGGGCGGGGGCACCGGCGGGAAAAATCCCTGCATGTGGCCCATTCCGGGGCCATCCCCGCGCGGGCGGGGGCACCGCCTCCACATCGACGACCGCGTCGTCGAGCAACGGGCCATCCCCGCGCGGGCGGGGGCACCTCGATAGCGGCCTCAAGGGGTTCGGCATTCTCGGGGCCATCCCCGCGCGGGCGGGGGCACCGAGGGTGTTGCTGCCTTCCTCCGCCGTGTGGAGGGGCCATCCCCGCGCGGGCGGGGGCACCCGGTCTGAGGTTCTGATGGAGCCGCCAAGCAAGGGGCCATCCCCGCGCGGGCGGGGGCACCTGACGAAGGCGTGCTGAATGCCGCAGCGATGGAGGGCCATCCCCGCGCGGGCGGGGGCACCACGTTCGGGCCTCGGGTCATTGCGATGCTCCCGGGGCCATCCCCGCGCGGGCGGGGGCACCAGGAACTGCATGATCGCGAGGCCCGAGAGGACGGGGCCATCCCCGCGCGGGCGGGGGCACCGCAACACCCTCATGAGGCCCGTGCTCAAGCAGGGGGCCATCCCCGCGCGGGCGGGGGCACCCGAGGCCGGGCTGCGTAAGGCTGCGCTGGCGCAGGGCCATCCCCGCGCGGGCGGGGGCACCTTCGATACTCCTACCGGTTCACTCTTCTCCTGAGGGCCATCCCCGCGCGGGCGGGGGCACCATCATGCGGCAGGCGAGGTCCTCGGGATGGCGGGGGCCATCCCCGCGCGGGCGGGGGCACCCGCGGGCCGTGGCGCGCGGAAGGCCCCGACATGGGGCCATCCCCGCGCGGGCGGGGGCACCGCATCGCGGTGCTCCTCGTACCACAGGTGGCCGGGGCCATCCCCGCGCGGGCGGGGGCACCGCACGCAGCCGCCGGTACTGGTCGTCCGTCAGGGGGCCATCCCCGCGCGGGCGGGGGCACCATCGGGTCGAGTTCTTCCCACTCGCGCGCTTCGGGGCCATCCCCGCGCGGGCGGGGGCACCCATGGTGTTGTCGTTCTCCTCGGCGGTGTGGAGGGGCCATCCCCGCGCGGGCGGGGGCACCTACTGGTGCGCGTCCACCAGGTGGGTCGCCCAGGGGCCATCCCCGCGCGGGCGGGGGCACCATGCCCCGGCGCGGCGGCAGGATATCGGCGCCGGGGCCATCCCCGCGCGGGCGGGGGCACCCCGATCGCCGAGGGCAGGTCGATCGCGCCGAGGGGGCCATCCCCGCGCGGGCGGGGGCACCGGCGATCCGCATCCGCGCACTGCCGCAGATAAGGGGCCATCCCCGCGCGGGCGGGGGCACCCGATCGAGCGACAACACCGAGCAGGACGTCGGCGGGCCATCCCCGCGCGGGCGGGGGCACCGAGGCCCGCTGGCCCGGCTACTTCATCGCCAACGGGCCATCCCCGCGCGGGCGGGGGCACCTTCCGTGCCGATATCGAGGCGCTGACCGACCAGGGGCCATCCCCGCGCGGGCGGGGGCACCGCGGCGAGGGCCAGCTCGGGGTGGTGCAGGACGGGGCCATCCCCGCGCGGGCGGGGGCACCAGGGGGATCTTCGTCTGGTCGATCATCGTCTGGGGGCCATCCCCGCGCGGGCGGGGGCACCTCGACCGAGAGCCAGCCCAGATCGTACTGCGCGGGGCCATCCCCGCGCGGGCGGGGGCACCATCGACAACAGCGACCCCGCGGACGTCGCGCGGGGGCCATCCCCGCGCGGGCGGGGGCACCCACCGCGCCTGGTACCACGGGCTCAGCACCAGGGGGCCATCCCCGCGCGGGCGGGGGCACCCCGATCCAGCAGACTGACGTAGGCGCCACTGACGGGGCCATCCCCGCGCGGGCGGGGGCACCTCGTCGACGTCGTACTGCGCCAAGATGCTTCGGGGGCCATCCCCGCGCGGGCGGGGGCACCGCAGCGCCGACCCGCTGATGCGTCGCGTTGAAGGGGCCATCCCCGCGCGGGCGGGGGCACCTGAGCTTGCTCTGCGTGATCGCGGCAGCCTCGCGGGCCATCCCCGCGCGGGCGGGGGCACCTCGGCAGTGCTGATCCCGGCGGGCTGGTACTGGGGGCCATCCCCGCGCGGGCGGGGGCACCCTGCGGCGGCGGTGGAGCGGGATCGGCACCACGGGGCCATCCCCGCGCGGGCGGGGGCACCTAGGCCGCGGAGCAACGCGCAACGGCCCGATCGGGCCATCCCCGCGCGGGCGGGGGCACCACCGGGCGCGGGTTCCAGGACTGGCGGATGGACGGGCCATCCCCGCGCGGGCGGGGGCACCCAGCTTGAGCCGATCCCCGGCGGCCCGGCAGAGGGGCCATCCCCGCGCGGGCGGGGGCACCCCGAGATCGGGCAGCGGGGACAGGGCCGGATCGGGGCCATCCCCGCGCGGGCGGGGGCACCCGAGTAGCCGAGCAGCAGCGCGCGTCGGGTCAGGGGCCATCCCCGCGCGGGCGGGGGCACCGAACCCCCGCCTCGGAACCGGTCGCGGCACCGGGGGCCATCCCCGCGCGGGCGGGGGCACCTGGGGAGTGGCGAACGGCGTCGAGATCGACCGGGGGCCATCCCCGCGCGGGCGGGGGCACCGCCCCGCCCTCCAGCCGGGCGAAGATCGTCTCGGGGCCATCCCCGCGCGGGCGGGGGCACCGCGCTGGTGCGCGCCGCCCTGGCGCGCATCCGCGGGCCATCCCCGCGCGGGCGGGGGCACCCCGGTGACGCGCGTCCGGCGGTCGTCGATCTCGGGGCCATCCCCGCGCGGGCGGGGGCACCGTCACGATCGGCGGCGCGCTGTCCGGCCCTGGCGGGCCATCCCCGCGCGGGCGGGGGCACCCTGCAACCGGGCAGCGGGGACAAGGCCGGATCGGGGCCATCCCCGCGCGGGCGGGGGCACCCTGATGGCGTACAACAAGGCGGCAGCCGAGGAGGGGCCATCCCCGCGCGGGCGGGGGCACCCGGACCGCTGGGCCTGGGCGTCCGGCGGGGTCAGGGCCATCCCCGCGCGGGCGGGGGCACCCGCCTGATCGTCGTCGCGCCGATGACGTGCCCGGGGCCATCCCCGCGCGGGCGGGGGCACCATCCAGCTCCGTCTGATCGAGGAAGAGGCTCTGGGGCCATCCCCGCGCGGGCGGGGGCACCTCAAGCGCGGTCGATCGCTCCACTTCCAACTTGGGGCCATCCCCGCGCGGGCGGGGGCACCGTCGAGTGCGTCATGCGGCCGGTGAGAGCCCCGGGGCCATCCCCGCGCGGGCGGGGGCACCTTGCCGGCAATGCGCTTCACGGTCTCGATTGGGGGGCCATCCCCGCGCGGGCGGGGGCACCGCGCGTCGGCAAGCGGTTCCACGTCGTCGATGGGGGCCATCCCCGCGCGGGCGGGGGCACCGGCACGTCCTGCCGGCGCATGGAAGCCTTCATGGGGCCATCCCCGCGCGGGCGGGGGCACCAAGGGAAGCCGTGCGATCGGCTATTGGAGTCATGGGCCATCCCCGCGCGGGCGGGGGCACCGCCCTGCGGGCCAAGGGCCTGCCGAGCGAGATGGGGCCATCCCCGCGCGGGCGGGGGCACCAGTGTCCCGAGGTAGTCCCCGGACGGGCTGTAGGGGCCATCCCCGCGCGGGCGGGGGCACCGCGTTGGGCCGAGCGGTTTCCTCCCGACTTTCGGGGCCATCCCCGCGCGGGCGGGGGCACCGCGGCTGCACCATCCTCGGGGATACCGTGGGCGGGGCCATCCCCGCGCGGGCGGGGGCACCGTCATGGAGTTCTGCGCGCGCGCGGTGAGGCGGGGGCCATCCCCGCGCGGGCGGGGGCACCCGGGACTCCTCATTAGTGTCGATGTCGGCCGGCGGGCCATCCCCGCGCGGGCGGGGGCACCGCCAGCAAAGATGTTGACCACGATCGGGGCACGGGGCCATCCCCGCGCGGGCGGGGGCACCGGCCTGCCGATCGAGGACGAAGCCGCCGTCGAGGGGCCATCCCCGCGCGGGCGGGGGCACCTCAGCCGCCTGCGCGATGCGGCGGCTTCATTCGGGGCCATCCCCGCGCGGGCGGGGGCACCAAGATGCACTAGGCCGTGTCCGTACATGGGGCGGGGCCATCCCCGCGCGGGCGGGGGCACCGTCCCACTCGGGCCTACCGTAGGCGAGCCGAGGGGGCCATCCCCGCGCGGGCGGGGGCACCCGGTGGTGGACTTCGGCCGACGCTCCGTTCCAGGGGCCATCCCCGCGCGGGCGGGGGCACCCGATGCCCTATCGGGCCCCGATCGTGGTCAACGGGGCCATCCCCGCGCGGGCGGGGGCACCTCGAGGACGCCCTTCGCGTCTGGACGGCGGCCGGGGCCATCCCCGCGCGGGCGGGGGCACCTCCAGCCGATGGTCGAGGGGATCGAGGAGCTACGGGCCATCCCCGCGCGGGCGGGGGCACCCAGGCTGAGGACCTCACGCGCGGCCTGTTGCAGGGGCCATCCCCGCGCGGGCGGGGGCACCATCAATGGGCGCGTCCTGGAGGTCGCCGAGGCGGGGCCATCCCCGCGCGGGCGGGGGCACCGTTGGATTACACACTCGCGCATATATCCCTCCGGGGCCATCCCCGCGCGGGCGGGGGCACCGGACCACGGCTGCCAGCTGCCGCCCCCGCTCGAGGGCCATCCCCGCGCGGGCGGGGGCACCTTCAGGCCGACGATCCAGCGGACCAGCGAGCCGGGGCCATCCCCGCGCGGGCGGGGGCACCATGTCGCCGAGCGGCTCGTTGTCGCCACCCGAGGGGCCATCCCCGCGCGGGCGGGGGCACCCGGCCCGGCCACTGGTACCTGCGCCACGTCGGGGGGCCATCCCCGCGCGGGCGGGGGCACCGCGGAGACGCAGAACCAGCGCGACCGGGAGCGGGGGCCATCCCCGCGCGGGCGGGGGCACCAGCGCCGCCGGGCCGAGCACCGGCTTGACGATGGGGCCATCCCCGCGCGGGCGGGGGCACCGGGCTGGTGCCGGGCACGCGCGCGCTCTGCGTGGGGCCATCCCCGCGCGGGCGGGGGCACCGACCACTCGATGGACCACTGCTGCGGCTGCGCGGGGCCATCCCCGCGCGGGCGGGGGCACCGCACGGGCGGTGGAAGCGTGGGAGGCGGACCAGGGGCCATCCCCGCGCGGGCGGGGGCACCCACGACCAGATTGCCGGCCGCGTCGCGCCAGCGGGGCCATCCCCGCGCGGGCGGGGGCACCCTCGCCGATCAGGCCGGCGTCTCGACCGATGCGGGGCCATCCCCGCGCGGGCGGGGGCACCGCGATCAGGATCGGATCGCGCGAGAGCGTGCCGGGGCCATCCCCGCGCGGGCGGGGGCACCTCTAGCCAACAACAGCTTGATCCGATTCGATTGTCAAAGATCAGGTAGTTGTCGCGGCAGACACTTCTTCGCGCCACACGAGCAGCGCACCATCAATCTCCGCAAGCCGCCGCGGCGGCAATCCCAGAACCCGGATCCCCTGACCGCCCGGTGCCTGCACATCGCGCCACGTCATGACGATCGAGCCGCCGCCAAGTGCGTCAAACCACGCCTCCATCACCTCCCACACACGATCCCGCACCCCCGCAGACAGGCGTGGGCTGGTGTAGACGCCGGGCGCGATCTCTAGCATCGCCGAGGCGAGAAAGCCCCGGAAGCGCGGGGCGACGTCGCGTGTCACGATCACCGTCATCGCCATCGCCTACTCCACCTGAAACAGCGCCTTGATGCGCTCGATGAGTGTCGGGATCACACGCTCGGTGCGGAACGCCGATGCTGCGCCACGACGCACCAGGGCATCGAGACTGAGCGGACTGCCGCGCAGATGCTCCTTTGCCGCACGGAATGCGACAGGGATCGTCACTGTCGTGCGCACCAGATCGGCGATATCAAGCACGAACGACTGGCCACTGTCCTCATGGATGAAGCCGAGCTGCGGGATTGCACCGGCACAGGCGCAAGCGACCGCCGCCGCCGCCTCCACCGCGCTGGCGGCGTGGTTGATCGCCTGGTTCGGCGCATCGGCAGACATCGGATCAGCCCGGTCGTAGCGACGCCCGCGCCACGGCACGCCAATCTGCTGCGCGAGCACCCGGTAGCTCTCCTTCATCCGGCTGCCTTCGATACCCCGCAGCACGTCGAGGTCGTCGGCCGGCACGATCTCGCCTAGCCGCCACGCATACATCCGGCGCGCGATCTGCACGCGCACCTCCGGGTCGGCCCAGGCGCGCGCCTGGCGACGCGCGACGTCGGACGCGTCAGGCAGCAGCGGTGGGGCGGTGTAGAAGCGCACGCCGTCCTCGCCGACCGCCGCAAGCCCAGTGTTGTGGCGCGCGAGCAGGCGCAGCGCGTCGTGCGTCACGCTTGATCCAGGTCCGAGCAGCACCAGCGAGACCGACTGGTGCGGGATCTGCCAGTCGCCGGCCGCAAGCCCGCCGCCGCCAGCGCAAACGAAGTGCAGGCAGCCGTCCTCGACCTCGAGCCGCCCGCGGTCGAGATAGACGAGACCATGCCGCAACTCGTGCGGCAGCCGCGCCATCTCGAGGCCGAGACGGCCCTTCAGCATGCGGGGCGGCCGGGCGGGGCGAGCAGCAGCATGCCGAAGCCGAAGCCGCAGTGCCGGCCCACGCCGCGCGCCAGCAGCCGGGAGAACACCTCTGGGTTCTTCACAGCGAGCACGCCGGCGAGCGTCGCGTCAGGCCCCTCGATCACGGCCGGACGCCGCCCTTCGCCCGCAACCGGGCGACGCAGCACGCGCGTGCCGCGATAGGCGATCAGCGCAGCCGATTCGAGCACGGCGGCGCCGTCGCGAACGAGGATGCGCGCAAGCCAGTCGCGATAGATGTCGTCGCGCCGCGGCATGGGCTCCGCATCGGTGGCGCTGCGGCGCAGGTGTGCGAAGGCGTCGTGCTCCCGGTGGGGGCCGTTCCGCCCTTCCGGTCGAGTGCGCACGACCGGACGTACACGCACGGTGAAGCCAAGGCGCTGATCCGGCGCCCACACGGCCGGCATCAACCGCGCAGCGACGCTCTCGGGTCGAAGGGACCGGGCCAGATCGGCACCGTCGCCGGTGGGGGGCAGGGAGGCGAGGGTTTCGATCTCGCCCGGCGGGGTGGCTGTGTAGCCGAGAAGCTCCGGCCCGTCGTGTGCCTCACGCAACACGAAGGGGCGCGGCGCGGCTGCGCCGAACAGCGCGGCGAGCGCGGCGTGCAGGGCGTAGCCCGGATCGCCGCCGGGCGGCAGCAGCCCGCGCCGGGTGGCCGCACGGGCGAGCCCGCCGACATCGGGGCGCAGGTGAAGAAGCGTGAGCGTCACGACGCGGCGTGTGCGGTGGGTGCCGGTCCTTCCCACCACACCTCCTCGCCGGCATGGACGTTCACGCGCCACGCGCGGCGGCCGGAGAGGCGCCGCCGTGCGCCGATCGCCGGACCTTCGCCCGCGGGCCAGAAGGTGCGCGGCGCTGCGTCGGCATTCTCCGCCAGCGGGGCCGCGGCGAGCGCGGCGGCGCAGCTGTCAGCCTCGGCGAAGCCGATCACCAGCCGTCCCGCAGGCAGGCAGGGCTTGCGGCCCAGGAAAAGCGGCCGAGCAGGCCGGTCGAGGGCGGCAGCGATTTCGGCGAGCATGGGCGGCTCTTCGGCCGGCTCCAGCCGCAGCGCGATCGTGACGGCGGCGTCGGCGTCGTACCAGCGGCGGCGGATATGCTTGCCGGCGTAGGTGCCAGCACCGCCCGCGCGGCCCTCCGGCGCGCCGAAGGTGGTCCAGCCGCGGTCGTCGTGGCGCAGCTCTGCGGTCTGGAAGTCCGGCACACGTTCGCCCTCGCGGTCGCGACGCACCGCGTGGCGCAGCCGGTCCTGCAGCCGCTGATGCCGTGCCGCCTCGGTGCGGTTCCATCCGAGTGCATTGGCGATCAGGCCCGTGAGCAGCGAGGGTGCGGGGATGTCATCGACCGGCCCGTGCGCGTCTACCGCCACCGCGCCGAACGCCATCAGCGGCGCCTCGAGCCGCAGCAGAAGGTGCTGTTTCATGCGACGCTTCCGTCGCGCACGGCGGCGGCCGCCCACTCGGCCAGAGCTACGATGCCGAGCGACGCGGCCGCCGGGATCGGCGCCTCAGAGAGGTTGAGCGTCCGGCGCGCCTCGGCCTCGCCATAGGCAGTGTCGAGCCTGACCAGATGCGCGGCGAGCCGTTCCACCGTCGTGTCGAGAAGTCGATTGGTCTTCAGCGGCACCGGATCGCGGAAGGCGTTGGCGAGCGTACGCGGCTGGCGGTTGCCCGCCTCCACCAGTATGAGCTCCGCGTGCGTATAGGGCGCGGTCGAGCCCTTCTTCGCCCCGGGCGTGACCTTGGCGATCAGGTGCAGCAGATGCTTCACCACGAGCGCGGCGATCTCGCGCTCGCCCGAGAGGTTCGCGACCAGCAGCGGCACGTCCACGACAACGTAGCCGTAATAGAGGCCCGAGGTCAGTTCCATATCGAACAGGCCGGCCGCCCCGGCATCGTCACCCTCCTCGCGGCGGGTGAGGTCGTCCACCGCCGTCATGTAGTCGAGCTCACGCTCGATCGTGTGCACGGTGAGCGCGTGCGCGACATGGATCGCGGCATCGCGATTGGCGGCGGGGTCCGAGGTGACCATGCGGCCGAACAGCGCCGACTCCAGTCCCGCGCCGTCCTTGAGCGCGCGCAGATTGGCCCGCTGGTCCTTGAAGAAGGACTCGATCGCAGCACCCGCCTTCTTGGCATCCGGTTCGGCGAGCGCCTTCTCCGCCTCGGCGCGCAGGAAGGTGATCTCGGGCTCGCCGAAGAACAGCGCCTGGCGGTTCTTCGCGTCCGTTCCCTTCTCGCCGTAGAGGCCCTTGAGCAGGGCGTCCGCGACGGCCTTCACCTTCGGATCGGCGGGATCGCGCCCGTCGAGGATGCGTCGCGCGACCACCTCCTTGCTGCGCACGCCCATCGGCACACCAAGCTTGGCGAGCGACCACTCATCATCGGCCTTGCGCCAGTGCCGCTTCAGGCACTGCGAGGAGACGCGCCCGCGCGTCGCTCCGCCGAACGGGATGCGCTTCGCGAGCCCGGCATCGTCGCGGTTGAGGAGCGCGGCCGGATAGGCGTGCAGCGTGTGGATCTGGAGAAAGCGAGCGGTGGCCATGTGCTTGTCCTCGAATGGCGGTCAGGCGACGGCGGTGTCGCGCGCTGCTGCGCGGAGATAGGCGGAGGCAATATGCCGACGCTGCCGGTCGGCCTCCTCCTCGGCCTCTTTCGTTGGCCTTTCCACGGTCCAGGCGAGCCGGGCAAGCGGACGCCAGTCCATCCGCTCGGCGGCGGCAGCGGCACGACGGGCAAGGCGCGGCAGCAGATCGGTCAGCGTGGCGAAGTCGGCGGCGAGCAGCGCCATCAACCGCTGCTCGCTGACGCCGAGCGCGTGCAGCGCCGCTCCGGTCGGCCGGTTCTCATCATGCAGGCCGCGCGCCAGGGCGACGCTGTTCGCGATCAGCGCGAGGCGCTGCCAGCTGTCGGGTCGATCGTCGATCTGCGTGCCGGCCAACAGGCGCATCAGCGGCAGGACGTGGCGGCGGTCGGGCTGTGCCGGGTCGAGGCGGCGCAGGGCGGCGGCATCGCCCGTCGTCACCGTGCCGTCCTGCAGGCCGCGCACCAGCGCGTAGAGCAAGCGGAGCGGGGGGTTCGGCGGGCGGGGTGTCTGTTCCTGGGACGGGTCATTCGGCATGTGCCGCCTCCGGCTCGGGCGTCGCGGTCGGAACTGGAAGGTGCTTGCGCAGCGTGCCGTACAGCAGGGCACGCGCGCGTTCGGCGGCGAAGATGCGGCGCTGGTCGGTGTGCGGCGCCGCCTCGACCGCCACATCGAACACCTGGAACGCTGCCGCGTGCAGCCGTGCGTCCCAGGCGTCGAGTGCCTGCCGGGCTGCCTCCTCGCTCTCAGCACCCGTCCAGAGGCACTCGAAGAAGGTGCGATCGATGAGACGATCGAAGCGTTGCATCCACGGGCCGACCTGAGCGGCGGTGCTGGGTCGGTCGAGCTTGAGCGACTCGGGTCCCTTCTGGAACAGCAGAAACAGCGCCGGCCGCAGGCACCGGTTCGCGGCGGTCATAGCGTGTGTGGCGAAGTCCTCGGCCAGCCTTGCGAGGCGCTGCCGCTCCTCGGCATCCTCGGTGAGGGCGCGGACGGCGAAGCGGTTGGTGATGGGCAGACGCCGGGAGTGGAACCCCTCGGTCTTGCCCTGGCCGCGGGCAAGGGCGGCGGCGAGGATCTCGACGGTGTCGCCGTCCTCGGGAACCGCCTTGGCCAGCAGCGGACGCTCGAAGACGCGCTCCTCGCCGGTTGTGGACAGCAGCAACTCCTTCATGCGCCGCCAGCCGAAGCCATCGGCACCGATCGAGACGACCTTCGTGCCGTCCTTGCCCAACTCGACAGGCGCCCAGGGATCGCCAGTGACACCCTTCAGGTCCTTCGCGGCGATCCGCGGCGCGGCGGTGCCGGTGCCGCGCGCTTCCAGGGCGCCATCCGGCAGCGCGACGAGGCGAACGCGACGACAGATCTCGATCACCAGCGGGTGCAGATCCGAGATCGGGAGCGAGCGCGACCCATCCCACGGTTCCAGCCAAGCCAGTCGGATCGCCCGGTCAGCGGCAAAGCCCTGCGCGCGGGCGAACAGCGCGTCACGACGGCGGCGCAGAACGTCGAGGTCGCGTCGAAACCGAGCGCCGGGGCCACCGATCGGGTGAATGCCGAGGAACGGGCGGCTGCCGTAGCCGCCGTTCATGCGCATGATGCCGTACTTGCCGGCGCCCATGACACCTTCGGTCGTCTGCAGGTTTACCAATGCGAACAACCACTCCTCCGGCGTCGCAGCCCGCATGCGCGCTGCCTTCAGATCGTGGTTCTTCGCGGTGACCAGGGGATCAAGCTCGTCGGGTGTGGCGATGCGCGTGCCGTAGGGCTCGAGATCACCACCGGTTGCCGCCGATTGCAGGAACGCAGGAGCGTCAGCCGGCGCGACCAGGCACCACGGCTCGTCCTTGGGCCAGTCCGGTGCCAGTCCGCGCAGCGCCGCAGCCCACTCGCCGGGATCGGTCGGCACCTCCGCGTCCTCGGTGGCAAGAAAGGCGAGCTGGACCAGGAACGCGTGCCACGCGGGCGCCTGGTGGGGACGCAGCGCGGGAAAGTCGATGACGGCGTCCTTAAGCAGGAGCGCAAACGTCCGTGGCAGGCTGGCGCTGATTGTCTCGTGCGCAAGCTGAAGCGTGATGATGGGATCGGTGATCAGGTTGTGCATATCATCATGACCGGTTCCGCATCAAACTCGATCCCCGCGTGGGCGGGGGAGATCATCGCACTCTCCGCGATAGCCATAGCCACACAGGGCCATCCCCGAGGATCGGGGCCCGTGCTCATGGCGGTGCACGAGCAAAGTATCCCGAGCAACACGCGGGTACTCCGATGAACGACTGCGGGGGTCTTCCGAACAACTGCGAATAGTCCGCAGCCTCGCGGAACGTGTGCGATGCGGCCTGAGGCGTCGGGACCCAGCGGCGCGCGCGCCGCATCACGCGGTTCATAAAGACGAACGTCGGGTCTGCGCTCGGCACCAGCAGCATGAAGCAAGGCTGCGTCAGTCGGGCGGCGGCTGTCAATGAAATTCATAACTTGTGCCTATGACTATCAAAGCACCAGCCCCACCCGCTCGTACCGAAACCCAACGCCGCCAACCCGTAACACCAACCCGTTCACCTCCCGCGACACGTCAGCCACCTCGATCTGCGGTTCGATCGTCCGCGCGAGCCACCCCGGCACAACGACCTCGTCCAGCATCGCGCCGAACGGGCTCAGTGATGGCGGATCGAGTCGGAACCGCCGATCCTCGGTGCCGAGCCGGGTCGCGATCCGCTTGTCCAGCCGACCGGGGAAGGCCATTTCGAGCAGATCCTCCTCCCAGCGCAACGCAACATGGGCTGCATGCTGGACATGGGCCGAGGCGACTCCCTGCAACTCGCACCGCAGAGCCTCCCATGCCGCACCGAGCTTCCCCGCGATCGCCCCGAGCGCCTCCGGGTGCGTCGCGTGCTCGACCAGCCAACGGTTATCCTGCGGCAACGTCAGAAGCTGACGCACTTCGAGCAGGCGCCAGGTCGCCTCGATCGCCAGCAGATCGGGATAGACGCGCCCGAGGCCGTGGCGCGGCAGACCGCGCGACCGGCCCGGCAGGAAGGGGGACAGGTCGCGCGCCTCCGGCACCAGCACGATCGCGGTCGCCTCCTCGAACCCTATCGGCCGTCGCCGATCGTGGCGATGCAGACGGCCGAGGCGTTGCAGCAGAACGTCCATCGGGCCGAGATCGGTCAGCAGCAGATCCGCGTCGATGTCGAGCGACTGTTCGAGCGTCTGCGTGCCTACCAGCACACAACCGCTGCGGCGCTCGGCGCGCTTGCCGAAGGCCACCTCCACCGCCGCGTCGAGTAGCCTCCGGTCGGGTGCCGCGAAGCGGCCGTGATGCGGCGCGATCACGCCCTGGGCGCGGAACAGCACAGGGTCGTCCGGTGCCATCGCCTCGAGCGCGCGCTGCACCGCGACCGCGCCGGCCACGGTGTTGCGCACGATCAGCACGCGTGCGCCGGTTCGTGCTGCCGCCAGCGCATGGGCGGCGATGGCGTCCGGCGCGTCGAGCCAAGGGCGGAGCGAAGGAGTGATCCGGCGGGAACGCGATCCCGCCGCGACCTCGATCACACCGTTGCGGTCCGAGATCAGCGGATAGGACGTGGCCGCCGCATCGGCGAGCGACAAGACCCTTGGCCGTGCTGTGGGAGCGGGTGCAAGCAGGTGCGCGCGTGCGGCCGCCCCGAGCGTAGCTGAGAGCAGCAGCGCATGTCCGCCTGCCGCCTCGTGACGCGCGAGCAGGGTGCGTAGCAGCCCTGTCATGTAGGCGTCCGAGGCATGTACCTCGTCTATGACTAGAAGCGCGCGCAAAAGGCACGCTCCGCGCAGATGCGCGTGGCGCACTTTCAGCGCTGCGAGCAGGGCCTGGTCAACGGTGCCGACCACGATCGCGCCGGCGAGGCTGCGCTTTGGGCTTTCGGCTGCCCAGCGCCGGTGCGCTGCGCCTGCGTCATCGCTATCCGGCCACTGTACCTCGAAGCCGTGCTCGCGGAACCCTTCTTCGCCGTCGGCGCGCAGATAGCCGGGCACCGCCAGCACGACATTTGGCCGCGTTGCGGGATCCGGCCACAGCCGCTCCACCGCATCGCGAACGCGCCTCTCGATCTGCACCGCCGCTGTGCGTGTAGGCAACAGGAAGGCGAGGCTGTCCGCCGCGCCTGCGGCCATCAGCGCGCGGAACCGCCAGAGTGCGGCCTCGGTCTTGCCGCTGCCGGTCGCGGCCTCGACGACCACGATCGGGCCGAGGTCGAGGCGCTCCATCTCCGCCTGCAGGTCCGATGGCTGGAGAGGCCTGCCGTCATCGCGGAACACATCGCCGAACCTTCGAGCGGCGGCAGCAAGCGCGGCACGAGCCGGTACGACATCGAGGCGCATCGCGCGCACTACCTCCAACGCGCGCGCCTGGGCGAACAACCACCGATCGCCAGCGCCGTGTCCGTCGAAGGGGAAAAACGCTGATGCTGCGTTCGAGGCAATCCAGTCGGCCAACGACAGGAGCCCGAGGAAGGCATGCAGCAGCGCAGGGGAAAGCGGTGGGAGGCGTTCTGCCGCCGGCAGGCTTTCAGGCAGCCATCGCGCCAGTGCCTCGGCGACGCCACGCGCCTCGGTCACTGGATCGTACCCGTCAGCCGGCTGCCACAACAGGGCGTTCCTGTGCCCCTCGGCATGACGAAGCTCGTCGAAGGAGATCGGCTCACCGTGATGGCCCAGCGCCGCCATCAGCAGCGCGCCTGCCGGTGCCATGGGGTCGAGATAGGGCCCGGCTTCGGTGATTCGGACGTGGCGCATGCCGAACAGCAGCGGGGCGACTTCGCGCAGATGGCCGGAGATCGGCCCGCGTCCCCGCTCCACTGGTGGCAATTGCTTGCGCCAGAAGCCGCGGTTGGCCTTGCCGAGGTCGTGCAGGAACGCAGCGCCCACCATCGCTGCGTAATGGTCGTCCGTCACCGCACCGTTCGTTAGCCTGTGGAGGCGGTTCCGGATGACCGGCAATTCGAGCAGAGCCCTTACGACTGCGGCCACATCGGCGCAATGATCGGAAAGCGCGAGGAACGCTACCGGCCATGCCTCAGGTTCCAGTCTTCGCAGCTTTCCCCAAGCGTGCGGAAAGGGATGCATCACAGGAAAGCCGTGCTCATGTGTGCCGTTGTGCTCTGCTTCGCTCCGGCTTGGGAGGGTCACGTTACGCAAATTCCGGCATCAACACCAACCCGCCCGATACGCTGTCCGTACAAAAAACCATATCACCCGTCCTTTGCACACTCATCCGTCAAGACTGGACGTATGCCAGGGCGGCGAGGCGGAGACGGTGGACATGGTAGAGCCTGAGCCGATACCGCCGGCTGTCAGGCACGACCACGGCTCCCATTGTCATGATTGCGGCAAGATGCCGAACGGCCAGTATCGCGGCTGTTGGTCCCATGCGAGCGGAACGCTGTGCAGGAGTCTCGGCAACGTCATTCCCTCCGCCTGCCTCCTCTCGACGATCGCCTCGACGATGTCCGGTGCGAGCAGGGTGAGTTGGAGCAGCCGTCCGAGGTAGCCGCGATCCAGCTTCTCCGCCGCGGCCATCTCGCTGATCGAGGCGTAGCGCCCATCGTCGAGCATGCGCTGGTAGCGGAAGGCGCGGGCGAGCGCCTTCAGCAGCGCGGGATCGGCGCGGGTGGTGGCCTCCGCGGGCAGTCCGTCCACTACGGGCGTGACGACGGTCTTGCGCCCGGGCCGGCGGCGGATCCTGAGCGGCACGCGGACGGTGATGTGCGTGGGTCCGGTCACGCCGCTACCCTCTCGGCACCGACCAGCCCGAGATCGCGCACCAGGCTCGCGAGGCCCTCGACCCGGAGGCGGATCTCCGCACCGTCGAGCCCGACCGTGACGCGTTCGACCAGGGAGCGGACGATCCGCTGCTGCTCGGCGGGGAACAACTCGTCCCACAACGGCTCGAGCCGCCCGAGCGCCTCGCGCACGTCAGCTTCTGTCAGGTCCGGATCCTCCACCTTCGCCGCCATCCACGTGCCCACCACCACCTCCGGCTGGCGCAGCAGGGCGCGCAGCTGCGTCATCACCGCTGCCTCGATCTGCGCCGCCGAGACGCGCCGGACGATCCCGTCGTCGGCCTCGCCCTTCAGCGCGCGCTGCGCCACGTAGTAGCGGTATAGGCGGCCGTTCTTGCGGCTGTGCGTGGGCGAGAGCGCGCGGCCGTCGGCGCCGAAGATCAGCCCCTTCAGCAGCGCTGGCGACTGCGACCGGTTCGCCTGCGCCCGCGCGCGCGGACTGACCTGCAGGAGCGCGTGCACGCGGTCCCAGAGCGCGCGCGAGACGATCGCCGCGTGCTCGCCGGGGTAGATGCTGCCGCGGTGCGCGACCTCGCCGACGTAGGTCCGGAGATGCAGGATCTTGTAGACGTCGCCCTTGTCGATCAGGCGCCCGCTCCTGGTCGCGATGCCCTCGGCCCGGCACCGGCGCATGGTCTCGATGCCCGAGCCGGTCTCGGCGAAGAGCTCGAACACGCGCCGCACGCGCGCGGCTTCGGCCTCATTCACCAGCAGCTTGCGGTCGCGCACGTCGTAGCCGAGCGGCACCTTGCCGCCCATCCACATGCCCCGTGCCTTCGAGGCGGCGACCTTGTCGCGGATGCGCTCGCCGATCACCTCGCGCTCGAACTGGGCGAAGGAGAGCAGGATGTTCAGGGTCAGCCGGCCCATCGAGGTGGTGGTGTTGAACGACTGGGTGACGGAGACGAACGTCACCTCGTGGGCGTCGAACACCTCGACCAGCTTGGCGAAGTCCATCAGGGAGCGGGACAGGCGGTCGATCTTGTAGACCACGACGACGTCGATCAGGCCGCGCTCGATATCGGCGAGCAGGCGCTTCAGCGCCGGGCGGTCCAGGCTCCCTCCCGAGAAGCCACCGTCGTCGTAGCGATCGTGCACCAGGGTCCAGCCTTCGGCGCGCTGGCTGGCGACGTAGGCCTCGCAGGCCTCGCGCTGGGCGTCGAGGGTGTTGAACTCGCGGTCGAGACCCTCCTCGGTGCTCTTGCGCGTGTACACCGCGCAGCGCTTGCGCGTGACCGAGGCCGGTAGGTCGGGGAGCGCGCGGCGGCTCATGATTCACCCCGGCCGCGAAGCCCAAAGAACGACCAGCCATTCCAGCGCGTGCCGGTGATATGGCGTGCGATTGCGGACAGAGAACGATACGGCCGGCCCTCGTACTCGAAGTCGTCCGGCCGCACGGTCACCACGTGCTCGACCCCCTGCCATTCGCGCACGAGCCGCGTGCCGGGCAGCGGCCGGCTGTCGGCGCGGATCCGCCGCAGCACGACGTTGCCGCCGTCGAGCTGCTCGCCGAGCGCCTCGAGGCGGGCCCGCGTCTCCGGCTTCAGCCCGCCATAGGCGAGTTCCTGGATGCGGTAGGCGAGCCGGCTTTGCAGGTAGGCGCGGTTGAACGACGGCGGCTCCTTGCCGAACAGCTCGCGCCACTGCTGCCTCAGCTCCGCGATCGGCCCGGTCTGCAGCGCGGCGAGCCGCGGCAGCACCTGCGCGGGCGGAATGGCTGGGAACGTCGGGGCCTCCGCTTCGGCCACCGGCGTCTTCGATCGTCGTGTCATGCGTCCTCCGTCTCTCCGGGGTTCGCATGACGGCGCTGGTGGGGAGTCAGGGGTAGCGAACTCTCTCCGCAGTCCCGAGGCTCAGCGCCGATCGCGGCGATGCTGCGGCTGCGCAGCCGCACGATCCCGCGCGCCAGGATCTGACAGACCTCGCGCAGGTGGGGCGGGAGGTGGACGTTGATCTCGGCGCTCGCCGTCGGCCTCGGCATGGCGCCACGATGATCATCCTACGCCCATCACGGAAGCACATCGCGGCGGGCCAGCGTACCCGCGCGCAAACAAAGGTGCCGATGCGCGTTACTGCGGTAACGATCTGACCGGCGCCTAAGCGGCTCCGTCAGCCGCGCCTTGGGCTACATCCGTCGCGCGACCCAGATCACCCTGCCGATCACATTCACCTCCTCGGCGCTACGCTCGTAGGATTGGTAGGCTGGGTTGACTGAACTCAGACGCAGCGTGGGCGGGTCGACATCGGGCACGTGCTCGACCCGCTTGGCGACCACGCCAAGCCCGTCCCAGATCACAAAGATCCCCGGCGGCGCAGGCACGCGCTGGCTGAGGTCGACCAGGATGCGGTCGCCGGAGGCGAGCAGTGGCTCCATCGAGTCGCCCTGGATGGTGATGACGCGCAGATCGCCGGGCCGCACGCGCAGCTCGTGCCGCAGCATCGGCTCGGGGAACAGCCAGGCACCCGCGATCGACTCCGGGCCGTCATGGAGAGCGCCGGCGCCCGCGGACGCCCGTACATCGATCTCCGGGACCGAGGTGAAGCCTTCGGGCACTTCGATGCGCTTCTCCCAGAGCCGCCCCGTGCGCGCCGACTTCGCCGCGCCTGGCGGGCCGCGCCTGTCCGGCGAGGCGAGCGGCCGTTTCAGCATCCGCGTCACGGGATGACGCAGGTCGTCTGGACTCACGCCGAGCACTGCGCCGAGACTCTCGCGCACATCCTCGGGCAGGACCTTGGGCGTGCCGCGATAGAGAAACTGCTGGAGATAGGCCGGGTTCCGGCCGATCGCGAGGGAAGCATTCTTGAGGTCGGTCTTCTTGAGCTGGATGAGCTTGAGGAGGCGCAGGCGGATGGGGTCGAGGGTCATGGTGTTGGTAACTCCTTGATCTGGCGATGTAGGAAATAGCCTACCTTTTCCCTTTGACCAATATCCTATCGGCGGCTTTCATCCCGCCGCCATGCAGCGCTACACCCCCGACTTCCTCAGCCGCGTCGAAACCGCGATCCGCTTCCATCGTCTGAAGCCGAGCGAGTTCGGCCGCGCCGCGGTCGGCGATCCCGGCTTCGTGCGCGAACTGCGGCGCGGTCGCTCGCCATCGCTTGCGACCGCTGATCGCGTGCTCGCCTACATCGAGTCGCTCGGTGCAGTACCGCGCGCCGCATCGGAGCGCGCGCGATGAGCGAGCGTCCTGCGCACCTGAGCCAGGTGCAGCTCGCGCGTCGCTGGCAGCTCAGCCCGCGCACACTGGAGCGGTGGCGGTCCACTGGTCGAGGTCCGGTGTTCCTCAAGCTGGGTGGTCGGATCGTCTACCGGTTCGATGACGTCGAGGCGTTCGAACGCGCGCAGCTGCGCACGCCGCTGCCGGCAGTGGTGCAGCGATGACCGAAGCGGTCGCGCCTGCCGTGCTGCACGGGCGTCCGATGGACGAGGCACAGCTGATCGCCTGGGTCGTGCGGTCGGCGCCGGGCCAGCGCCTCACGTATTGGGACGGCTATCTCGCGCGTGACACCTGGTCGCTGGGTTCAGGGCTCGGCGAGCGCGACCGCCGTCGGCTGGCGCGGCTTGGTCGACTGGTGCTCAGCCTCGCCGAGGAGGGCTTTCTGCACCTCGTGCAGCAGCGCCTCACTGCCTACCGCTATCGCTACATCGCCATCGCGCGATCCCCCGAACGCGATCGCGCGGGTCGCCGTCCGGAGCCGGTCGCGCATCCGCTCCCTCATGACCCGACCCTCAACAGGAGCATTGCATGATCGTGCGTCCCAATCGCCCGACGCTGGAGAGCGTTCGGCACACCCCCATCGGCGATCTGCTCGCGCTTCCCGCGGAGCATCTCGCGCTTCTGCAGCAGGATGCGCGCGAGGCGGTCGAGGCAGCGAAGCGGACGCAGGACTGGATCGAGGGCGTGATCGCGCGCCGCTACGCGGACCGCGCCGCCGAGGCACGCCGCGCTGCCGGCAAGGACACCGGCACGATCCGGCTCTCGGACGGCGAGGTCGAGATCGTCGCGGACCTTCCCAAGAAGGTTGAGTGGGATCAGGCGCAGCTCGCCGCCCTGGTCGAGCGCATCCGCGCGAGCGGCGAGGATCCGGCGGAGTACGTCGAGCTCAGCTACCGTGTCTCGGAACGTGCCTATGCCGCTTGGCCCGAGCGCATCCGCACCGCCTTCGAGCCCGCGCGCACGATCCGCACCGGCAAGCCGAGCTTCAAGCTCAGCATCCTTTCCGAGATCGAGCGGCGGGATAGCCCGCACGTCGTCACCGCGCAGGGAGTAGGCTGATGGCGCTGCGCATCGTCACGGCCGACGAGCGGCTTTCCGAGGCGACCAACAAGACCACCATCGCGCTGTTCGGCCCGAGCGGCGTGGGCAAGACGACGTTGCTCAGGACGCTGCCGCACGAGACCACGCTGTGCGTCGATCTCGAGGCCGGCATGAAATCCGTGCAGGACTGGCCGGGCGACAGCATCCCGGTCCGCTGCTTCGAGGATGCGATCGACCTCGCCTGCCTGATCGGCGGGGTGAACCCGGCGGCCGATCCGAATGGGTTCTTCTCGGCCGCGCACCACCAGCACCTGGTCGCCGCGCATCCCGAGCTCGTCCGGCTGATTGCCGGCAAGACCACGATCTTCCTCGACAGCATCACCGACCTCACGCGCCAGGCTATGGCGTGGGCGAAGACCCGGCCGGAGGCGTTCTCGGAGAAGACCGGCCGGCCGGACACGCGCGGCGCCTACGGCCTGATGGCGCGCGAGGTGATCGGCCTGCTCAAGCACCTGCAACACGCGCCGGGCAAGACCGTGATCATGGTCGGCATCCTCGAACGCGTCGCCGACGAGTTCGGCCGGGTGACCTGGCAGCCGCAGATGGAGGGCGGCAAGGCCGGCCGTGAGCTGCCGGGGATCGTCGACCAGGTGATCACCATGGCGCTGTTCTCGACCGATCCCGACGGCGCGCTGCGCCACGACCCCGAGCACGGCACGACACGCCGGCTGGTCTGCACCGCGGCCAACCGCTTCGGCCTGCCGGCGAAGGACCGCTCCGGCCGCCTGGCCGAGACCGAGCCGCCCGATCTCGCCGCCCTGCTTCGCAAGATCAACGCCACACGGAGGTGATCATGACGTTCGACCTGAACGATGCCGAGCTGCCGCGCAGTTCCGACCTGATCCCCGACGGCAGCTTCGCCAAGGTGACGATGGCGCTGCGCCCGGGGGGTGCCGATGGCGAGGGCGAGCTCGACCGCGGCCTGTTGAAGCTCTCGAACACACCGGGCAGCGACGTGCGCGCGCTCGACACCGAGTTCACGGTGGTCTCCGGCCCGCATGCGCGGCGCAAGTTCTGGCAGCAGTTCACGGTGCAGGGTGGCAAGGTCGACGAGCACGGGGTCTCGATCGGCTGGAAGATCTCGAAGGGGATGTTCCGGGCGATGGTGGACAGCGCGCTCGGGCTCGATCCCCAGGATATGAGCGAGGCGGCGAAGGCGAAGCGCAAGCTCAGGGGTCTGCGCGATCTGCACGGCATCACGTTTGCGGCGAAGATCCGGGTCGAGCCGAGCACCAACCCGGACTACGGCGATACCAACCGGCTGGATCGCGTCGTACTGCCGGGCGAGCCCGAGTACGCGCGCATCATGGCGGGCGAGACCGTGCCGCCGCAGCCGTCGCACCGGCCCGCGCGGAAGGCCGCCGCGCCGCAGGCGCCGGCGCCGTCTTGGGGAACGCCGCAGGCGCGACCTGCGGCCACACCACCCGCATGGGCGCCGCCCGCGTCGTCTGCTCCGGCGCCCGCGGCACCGCCGCCTGCGGCGCCGAAGCCGACCACCGGCCCCGCGTGGCTGAACGGCTGATGCGGCGATGGCGCGTGCAAGGCGGGCGCGATCGGGGCCCCACCGCGTTGCGGTGGGCGACCGGCGCCCCGCACGCCCGCTCTCGCATGCGGAATGGTCGGCGCGCCGCATTTGCACACTGTGCGGCCGCGAGGCGCGCGGCTTCGGCTACATCCATCGGCTCCAGGTTGGCGATGCGCCAGTCTACCGGTTCTGCTCCATGGCGTGCTGCGAGGCTGGCGGCACGCTCGCCGAGCGGGGTGGCGGCGTGATCGACAAGACCGCCATGGAGGCGCAGGCGATCAAGGACGCGCGCCGTCCGTTCGCCGAAGCGCTGCAGGAGCTCGGCCTGCTCGCCCCGTTCGCCGAGCGTTCGGCCGCCGAGATCGACCGGATCATCGAGGCCTGCGTCGATGGGTTCCAGGCCTCGATGCAGCGCCAGGCCGAGAAGCGCGACCCGCTCGATCATGAGATCCCGTTTTAGGGACGCAATGCTGCTCGACCTCAATCGCGGCTCCGGCCACGTCTACGGTGCAGTGCTGCGCGACAGCGGTGGCGACGTCACCGCCCGCATCAACGCGCATCTCGACGCCGCCCTGGTCGAGCGCAACCGCCGCCAGCGCCCGCGTGACTACCTCGGCGGCAGCCGCATCGGCGAGCCGTGCACGCGGCGGCTCGCCTACGAGCTCGCGCACACGCCGAAGGACGAGGGCCAGGAGTTCGACGGTCCGATCCTGCGCGTCTTCGACGCTGGCCATCAGTTCGAGGCACTGACCATCCGCTGGCTGCGCAGTGCCGGCTTCGACCTGCGCGACCGCGGCCCGGACGGCGAGCCGTTCGGCTTCTCGGCTGCTGGTGGCCGACTGCGCGGCCACGCGGACGGCGTGATCGTCGGCGGTCCCGAGATCGGCATCCGCTGGCCGGCCCTGTTCGAGCACAAGGCGCTCGGCGCACGCTCCTGGAACGACCTGGTGAAGCACGGGCTGCGCGCCGCCAAGCCGGTCTACTTCGCCCAGGTGCAGCTCTACATGGCCTATCTCGACCTCGACGTCGCGCTGGTCACGGCGCTCAACCGCGACACGCTCGCGCTGCACCACGAGGTCGTGCCGTTCGAGCCGCAGGAGGCGCAGCGCCTCTCCGATCGTGCCGTCGACATCCTGATCGCAGTCGATGCCGGCGAGTTGCCGCCCCGCATCGCCGCCCACCGCGACTTCCACCTCTGCCGCCTCTGCCCCTACGCGCAACGATGCTGGGAACACGACGCATGAGCTTCACCCAGTCACCGCAACAGGCCAATGCGATCCGCGCGATCGTCGAGTGGTACCGCCACCGCCGCGATCAGCAGCAGGTGTTTCGCCTGTTCGGCTATGCCGGCTGCGGCAAGAGCACGATCGTGCGGTTCGTGATCGACCAGCTCGGCCTCGAGGCGATGCCACGGGACGGCGGCGCGCCGGGTGTGCTGTTCGCCGCCTATACCGGCAAGGCCGCGCTGGTGATGACGCGCAAGGGCACGCCGGCCTCAACCATTCACTCGCTCATCTACACCGTCTCCGAGGCGACGCCGGAGGAGATCGCTCGGGTCGAGGCAGAGCTCGCCGCGCTGAAGGCTGGGCTCTGGCGCATGGGCGAGGCGGAGCGGCAGTTCGCCGAGATCCAGGTCCGCCGGCTCGAGCTGCGCCTCGCACACATCCACGAGCCGCGCTTCCTGCTCAACGACCGCTCGATCCTGCGCGACGCCGCACTGCTGGTGCTCGACGAGGTCTCGATGGTCGGCGCCGAGATGGCGCGCGACCTGCTGGCCTTCGGCAAGCCGATCCTGGTGCTGGGCGATCCCGGCCAGCTGCCGCCGATCGAGGGCGACGGTGCGTTCACCCGCGATCGGCCGGACGTGATGCTCACCGAGATCCACCGCCAGGCCGGCGAGAGCGCGATCGTTCGTCTCGCCACCAAGGCACGCCAGGGCGAGCCCATCGGTCACGGCGAGCACGATGCGTTCGTCTGGAAGATGCCGCGCCAGGCAGTGGATCCGCAGCAGATGCTGCGCGGCGGCCAGGTGATCTGCGCGCGCAATGCGACACGGCGCTGGCTCAACAACCGCATGAAGGCCGCAGCAGGATTCGCGGATGCGTACCCTGGCGGGCGTGGCGAGAAGGTGATCTGCCTGAAGAACCGCCACGACCTCGGCCTGATCAACGGCATGTTCGTCTCGCTCAGCGACATCCAGGACGAGGACGAGCTCACCTTCAGGGCCACTGCCACGACCGAGGACGGCGTCGCCATC
This sequence comes from Elioraea tepidiphila DSM 17972, assembly GCF_000378465.1. Classification (GTDB taxonomy): domain Bacteria; phylum Pseudomonadota; class Alphaproteobacteria; order Acetobacterales; family Acetobacteraceae; genus Elioraea; species Elioraea tepidiphila. The sequence continues at coordinate 35,165 of NZ_KB899916.1, read as the reverse complement.
GGCGGTCGGCATCGCTTCTACAAGGGCCACTACGACGATCACGTCACCTACGACGCCGACCGGCTGCGCCGGGATTGGCGCGAGATGCGCGGTCTGATCGAAACCTCCTGGGGTTACGCCATCACATGTCACAAGGCTCAGGGAAGCCAGTGGCAGAACGTGATCGTCTTCGACGAGGGCTTCGGCCGCTCGGCCGAGGAGCAGGCGCGCTGGCTCTACACCGCGATCACGCGCGCCGAGCAGGGGCTGGTCATCCTTGATTGACCTGAACGACGTCCCTCCGTGCCCGGTCCGCTACGACCTCGACGAGATCGTCCGGCGGCTGCGCGCCACCGCGCACGTCTGGGTGGCGGAGCTGTTCCCGCGCGGACGGCGGCAGGGCGATGAATGGCGCCTCGCCAACATCCAGGGCGCGCCGCCGCGCCGCGCCGGCTCCTGCGTCATCATGCTGCGCGGCGAACACGCCGGCGACTGGCACGACTTCGACGGCGGCGATGGCGGTGGTCCGCTGTCCACACTGGCGCACGGCACCGGCTTGGCCGATCGCGCGCTGTTCGCCCATGCGGCTGGGATGACCGGCTGGACCGGCGAAGCGCCGGCACGCCAGGAGCCAGCTCAGCCGCCGCGTGCCGAGCGCGATCCGCAGCGCGAGATCGAGCACATCCTCTCCGGCGCCGTGCCGATCGCGGGCACCGCCGCCGAGGCGTATCTCCGCGGTCGTGGGCTCGCACCGCCGCCCGAGGCCGATCTGCTGTTCCATCCGGACCTGACGCATTGGGAGACGCGCCGCGGCTTCGAGGCCATGCTCGGCGTGGTGCGCGATCGCGCGGGCAGCATCGTCGCTCTGCACCGGACCTATCTCGCGGTCGATGGCGCCGATCCCGCGCGCGCCAGCAAGGCGGGCTTATCGAAGCCGCGCATGCTGCTGGGCAAGCCCACCGGCGGCGCGGTGCGGCTCGCTCCGCTCGGCCCATCCGGCGTGCTCGGCATCTGCGAAGGGATCGAGACCGGGCTCGCCGTGATGGCGGCGTGCAGCGGTCTGCCGGTCTGGGCCGCACTCTCCACCACCGGGATTGAGCAGGTCCAGCTACCGCCCGAGGCGCGGCGCGTCATCATCCTCGCCGACCACGACGTCTCCGGCGCTGGCCTACGCGCCGCCGAAGCCGCGGCCGCGAAGCTGCGCCTGGAAGGGCGCGAGGTCGCGATCGCCCTGCCGCCCGATCAGGGCGACGACTTCAACGACATGCTCCGCCGTCATGGTCCGGAGGCGATCGCGGACCTCGTGGATGCCGCGATGCGCAGCGGCAACGGTGCGCCGAGACAACCGCCGCAGCCAGCAGCGAGCGGCCGGCACGTGCCCATGGGCTTCGTCGAGCCGAGCGGGCAGCTTCCCACGATGCGCGCGGATGACGGAGACCTCAAGCGCGCGACGCGGATGGCCTGGGATCTGCTCTACACCTCCAACGCATCGCCCTGGCTCTTCCTCGTCGGCGGTCATCCGACCTGGGTCGTCCCGGACGACGATGGCCGGCCGGTACCGGTCGCCATCCGTGATGAGCGTCTGCGGTACATGTTGGCGCGCATCGCGCGGTGGTGCCGCATCAATCCGAAGGGCGAGGCGATCCCGATGCCGCCGCCCGCCGACGTGGTGAAGAACCTGCTTGCCACGCCCAACCCGGCGCTGCCGGTGCTGAGCGGCATCGTCACCGCACCGGCGTTCGGCCGCAGCGGCGCGCTGCTCACCACCGCCGGCTACCATCCCGATGCACGCCTGCTCTACCACCCGATACCCGGCTTCGTATTGGGATCGGTCGCCGAGCGCCCGACAGCCGAAGCGATTGCCGCCGCACGCTCCCTGCTGCTCGACGACCTGCTCGGCGATTTCCCGTTCGTCGCCGCGGCAGAGCGAGCGCATGCCCTGGCGCTGCTGCTGCTCGGCTTCGTCCGCGCGATGATCGACGGGCCCACGCCGCTGCACCTGATCGAGAAGCCCACGCCGGGAACCGGCGCGACGCTGATGGTGGATGCCATTGCCACGGTGCTGACCGGCGCAGGTGCACCGGTGATGACCGAAGGGCGCGACGAGGACGAATGGCGCAAGCGGCTGACCGCCAAGCTGCGTCAGCTGCCGCCACTGCTGCTGATCGACAATCTGCGCCAGGAGCTCGACAGCTCGGCCCTCGCGGCGGCGCTGACGGCACCGATCTGGGAGGATCGCGTGCTCGGCGGCTCGAACATGGCGCGCCTGCCGATCCGCTGCGTCTGGGTGGCGACCGGCAACAACCCGAGCTTCTCGAACGAGATCGCGCGCAGGCTGGTGCGGATCCGGCTCGATGCGCGGGTCGAGCAGCCCTGGCGGCGTGACGGGTTCCGCCATCCGAGCCTGATCGCCTGGGTGCAGGCCAACCGCGGCGCACTGGTCGCAGCGTGCCTCACGCTCTGCCAGGCCTGGATCGCCGCCGGCCGTCCCCGTGGCGCGCGCTCGATCGGCTCCTTCGAGGCCTGGTCGCAGGTGATCGGCGGCATTCTCGAGGTCGCCGGTGTCGACGGCTTCCTCGCCAACCTCGACGAGGTGATGCAGGCCTCCGACAAGGAGGGCAGCGCGTGGAGCGGCTTCGTTCAGACGTGGTGGGATCGCTTCGGCAGCGCGGACGTCAGCGTGAGCGACCTTGTCGGCTTCGCGCAGGCCGCCGAACCCGCCCTGCCGATCAGCGCGAAGGCGGACCACGGCATGAGGGTCGCGCTTGGGATGGCGCTGCGGAAGCTGCGTGATCGCGCCTTCCGTGTCGGTGAGCGCCTTGTTCACCTGCGCAGCGCGGGCATGGTGCACAACTCACAGCGCTGGCGTCTCGAGCCGTCTGCTGATCCGCGCGAGGGGGGACTTGATGCCTCCCGGGGGGACTTCTCCGCGAAGTCCCCCATCGCGGAAGCCCAGGGAAATCCTTGCGTTGGGGGGACTTGGGGGACCTGGGGGACTTTTTCTGACCCTTATGCGTGTGCGCGCGCGTGCGCGCGTGAAGAAGACACGGAAAAAGACCCCCAAGACCCCCAAGTCCCCCAAACCTCAGGAAATGCCTTGGTTTGCGGCGGGGGGACTTCTGGGGGACTTCGTTCAGGACCCCCCAAAGACCCCCAGCAGCCCCACTGGCTCGACGGGGTGCCGTGATGCTGCGCCCACCGAGCACCGGGCCACCAGACGATCCGCCTCACCCCTCAGCCGGGCAGCGACGGCGAGCTCCGCCAAGAACCGCGCCGTCGCCGCCCTCACCACCACGATCCCCTCTCGGAGACCATCATGGCTCTCACGACTCTGACTCCGCCCGCGCCCGACGCAAGCGGCAGTGCTGCGATCCCGCTGCCGCTGGCACTCGCACACCGCGCCGTGCTCGCGCTCGATCTCGGCACAACTACCGGCTGGGCGCTGCGCTCCCGCGACGGCGGCATCACCTCCGGCACCATGACCTTCAAGCCGAGCCGGTTCGAAGGCGGCGGCATGCGCTATCTGCGCTTCCAGCACTGGCTCGGGGAGGTGACCCGACTCGTCCGCGGTCTGGAGCGTGTCGTGTTCGAGGAGGTCCGCGCGCACGTGAGCACGGACAGCTCACACGTCTACGGCGGCTTCCTCGCCACGCTCACTGCCTGGTGCGAGCAGCGCGGCGTGCCTTACGAGGGCGTGCCGGTCGGCACGATCAAGCGCTTCGCCACCGGCCGCGGCAACGCGGACAAGGCGGCGATGATCGCGGCGATCCGCGCCCGCGGCTTCGCTCCTGCCGACGACAACGAGGCGGACGCCATCGCGCTGCTGCTCTGGGCCATCCAGAGCCAGGGAGGGCACGCATAATGCTGCCCGGTGCGCCGATGCCGCCGCGCTCGTGCCTGCATCGTGCGGCGAGCCCGACCACACCCACCGAGCTCGACGCGCTGCGCCGGCGTGCCTGGCGCGAGCAGGGCGTGGTCTCGCTCGCGATCGACGACATCACCGACCCGTGGCTGCGCCAGGCGCTGATCAACGAAGCGACGAAACGCTGGGGCGCGCGGGGAGGTCGTCATGGCGCGTAGGCAGAAGCAGGCCGCACGCCCGCCGCGCCTCGACGAGCCGACGCCGTGGCGGCTGCAGCACGGCGCGGTCAGCGAGCCGCAGCGCATCGCCGATCCCGAGACCGGCACGCCCGTCGCCGTGCGGCGCGCGATCGACACGCTCGGCCAGATGCTCGCCAACGCGACCATCACGCCGGAGATGCACGAGGCGGGCTGCATCTTCCGCACGCAGTTCCGGCTCGCCTCGCTCGATCCGCTGCGGGCGCGGTCGCTGATCCGCCTGCCGGGCAGCACGGGCGAGAGCGTCGCCGAGCACCAGGCAGCCGCCCGTCAGCGCGTCGCCTGTGCCCTCGCGGCTCTCGGTGGCGCCGGCAGCCCCGCCGGCTCCTGTATCTGGCACGTGGTCGGCTGCGAGAGCTCGGTGCGCGAGTGGGCGATGCGCCAGGGCTGGGGCGGCCGGCCCGTGCCGACCTCGCAGGCGCAGGGGATGCTGGTCGCCGCACTCGCCGTGCTCGCCGCACATTACGGCCTGATGCGCCGGATCGAGCGCAGATTGGCTGGCTGACAACGTCAGCCGGCTCGGCTATGCCTCGCGCCCCCGTAACGGAGAATCGAGCGTATGTCGAAGCAGTTCCTCACCGACGTGATCGTCGACACGACCGAGATGCCGAAGGCCACGGCCGGGCACCTCGCCGATGCCATCATCACCGCGATCACCGACGAGATCATCACGAGCGGCCGGTTCACCATTCCCGGCTTCGGCGCGTTCGTGGTGCGCGAGACGCCGAAGGGCACGCGGCGCAATCCGCGCACGGGCGAGAAGGTGCAGGTGAAGGCGGGCGCGACGGTGCGGTTCAAGGCGAGCCCTGCGCTGAAGGCGGCGGCACTCGCTGGCGCGAAGAAGGCGAAGCGCAAGGCGGCGAAGGGCTGACACGAGTCCGGGCACGGGCGTCGTCAGCGTGGCGACGCCCGATCATCCTTCGCGAGCGAAGAGAAACGTGCTCGTGCGAAAGAATGTCGTGTTGTCGAGTGAAACTCACATCTCGTACTCTGTCGCTACTCGGTGAAGTCGCGCCTGCGGGCGCACGGATCGGGTGCGGGACTCTGATGAGCGTAGTCCCGCGTGTTGGAGCGGCAACGACCGATCGGCGGAAAGCCGCAGAAACATTGGACGCTTCGGAGCGCGGAACGAACGGCGAGAGACGATAGCGGAACGGACGGCTCGATAAGCCGCAGAAAACATGGTTCCTTCTGGCACCGTTCCTTATGCCGGGGGCGGGCGCGCCGGACGGGCCTAGCGCCAGTCTGAAAATATGGTTCGCAGTTCGCACTCTTTCCGCGTGATCTCAATCGGTTAGCTGCGAACCATGGGCCGCATGGTTCGCACCTGCGGCCGCCATGGTTCGCACGTGGTTCGCACTCCTTCACAGCCTGGATGGTGCCGATGCAGCTCCCCTGGATGGCAGCGAAGATCGTGCTGCGCCCGGTGGCGGAACTGCGCGCGCATCCCGGCAATGCGCGGGTGCACAGCGCGGCGCAGATCGAGCAGATCAAGGCCAGCATGCTGGCCTTCGGCTTCACCAACCCGCTGCTGGTGGACGAGCACGGCACGCTGATCGCGGGGCATGGCCGCCTCGAAGCGGCGCTCGCGCTCGGCATCGCGCGGGTGCCGGTGATCGTGCTCAAGCATCTCTCGGCGGCGCAGAAGGAGGCGCTGCGGCTCGCGGACAATCGCATCGCCGAGAACGCGACCTGGGACCAGGCGTTGCTGCGCGAGGCGCTGGCCGCAGTGCAGGCGGCGCCGGACCTCGACCTCGCTGCGCTCGGCTTCTCGGCCGCGGAGCTCGACGACATCCTCGCGGCGGCTGGCGAGGCCGTGACCGACGGCGACGCGCCCGGGGCCCTGTCGGCGCCCGCGGTCCGGGAGGGTGACGACGGCGCAGCGGGGACCGAGGAGGACGACCCGGCGGACGCCGAGCCGGAGGCGCCACGTCAATCCGTGACGCGGTCGGGCGATCTCTGGCTGCTCGGCGAGCATCGGCTGCTGTGCGGCGACAGCACGGACGCGGCGAGCGTGGCGCGCGTGATAGCCGACGACCGGGCAGCGCTGCTGTTCACCTCGCCGCCCTATGGCAGCCAGCGCGAGTACACCATCGGTGGGGTCTCCGATTGGGACGCCCTGATGCAGGGCGTGTTCCGCCACCTGCCAACCGCCATGGCGGATGACGCCCAGGTGCTGGTGAACCTCGGCCTGATCCATCGCGATGGCGAGTGGGTGCCGTACTGGCGTGGCTGGCTCGAGTGGATGCGCGCCCAGGGCTGGCGCCGCTTCGCGCTCTACGCCTGGGACCAGGGGCCGGGCCTGCCGGGCGACTGGAACGGCCGGCTCGCACCGGCCTTCGAGCTGGTGTTCCACCTCAACCGCACGGCGCGGCAGGCGAACAAGATCGTGCCCTGCAAGTGGGCCGGCACGCCGAACAAGGGCAGCGGCCTGCGCGATGCCGATGGCACGGTGAAGCCCTACACGCATGCCGGCCTGCCGGTGCAGGAGATGCGCATCCCCGACAGCGTGCTGCGGATCACCCGGCACAAGGCGCGCGGGATCGAGACCGAGCATCCGGCGGTGTTTCCGGTGGCGCTGCCGGAGTTCCTGATGCGCGCCTACACGGACGAGGGAGAGGTGGTGTTCGAGCCGTTCTCCGGCTCGGGCACGACGCTCCTCGCGGGGCAGCGCACCGGGCGCCGCGTGCGGGCGGTCGAGCTCGCGCCCGAGTACGTCGATCTCGCGCTCGCCCGCTGGCGCATGCTGCATCCCGATCTGCCGGTCACGCTCGCGGGCGACGGGCGCGAGTACGGCGCGGTGGCCGCAGAGCGCGCCGGGGCTCTGGCCGATGCAGCCTAGCCTCCAGGTCGAGAGCATCCCGCTCGACCGGGTGCTGCCCTACGCGGAGAACGCCCGCACGCACTCGGCGGCGCAGGTGGCGCAGATCGCCGCCTCGATCGCCGAGTTCGGCTTCGTCAACCCGGTGCTGGTCGATGCCGGCGGCGTGCTGATCGCCGGCCATGGCCGGGTGATGGCGGCGCGCCGGCTTGGCCTCACCACCGTGCCCGCGCTGCGGCTCGGGCATCTCTCGCCGGCGCAGGCGCGGGCACTCCGTCTCGCCGACAACCAGATCGCGCTCAACTCCGGCTGGGACGAGGCCCTGCTCGCCGCCGAGATCGCGCGCATCCGCGACGAGGCGGCGGTCGATCTCGACGTGCTCGGCTTCTCCGGCATGGAGCTCGACCGGCTGCTCGCCGCGGCGGAGGATGGGTTCGACGGGGACGCCGACGAGGCCCCGCCGCCTCCCGCGGTGCCGGTCACCCGGGCGGGCGACCTCTGGCGCTGCGGCGAGCACCGGCTGCTCTGCGGAGACGCCACGGTGCTCGCCGATGTGCAGCGTGCGCTCGGCGATCGTTCGCTTGCCGACATGGCCTGGACAGACCCTCCCTACAATGTGGCCTACGAGGGCGGCACGGCCGCCAGGATGACCATCGCCAACGACGCACTCGGTGCCAGCTTCCTCGACTTCCTCCGCCCGGCGCTGGCCAACATGCTGCAGCTGACCAAGGGCGCCTGCTACGTGTGCATGTCCTCGTCGGAGTGGCCGACCCTGCACCGCGCCTGGCAGGAGGCGGGCGGCAAGTGGTCGAGCACGATCATCTGGGCGAAGAACACCTTCGCGCTCGGGCGCGCCGACTACCACCAGCAGTTCGAGGCGATGCTCTACGGCTGGCGGCGCGGGGCGCAGCACTACTGGTGCGGCGCGCGCGACCAGGGCAACGTCTGGCACTACGACAAGCCGGTGCGCAACGACCTGCATCCGACCATGAAGCCGGTGGCGCTGGTGGAGCGGGCGATCCGCAACAGCAGCAAGCCGCGCGACACGGTGCTGGATCCGTTCGGCGGCTCGGGCACGACCATGATCGCGGCCGAGCGCACCGGTCGTCGAGCGGTGCTGCTCGAGATCGATCCGGCCTATGCCGACGTGATCGTGCGGCGCTGGCAGGAGGCGACGGGCGAGGCCGCGGTGCTGGCGGGCGAGGACCGGGTCTTCGCCGACGTCGCGGCCGCGCGCGGCGCCGATCATGATGTGATCGAGACCCTGCGAACATAGCAATGGCATGAGCGCGTGGCGCGCTTGGCTCGGGCGCGGCCCAGCGCGAATGGTCGCGCACCAACCGGAGGGTGCCATGACCAACACCGACACGAGCCCGCAGACCACGACCAGCACGCCCACGACGCCGCGCACCGCGGACGGCAAGGTCGATTTCGTGGCCCTCGGGCGGCTCTGCGCGACGCTCGAGATTCCGACCCAGATCAAGGCGCGCGGGCGGATCTGCCGGATCGCCGGCATCGAGGGCGACACCGTGATCTACCACGTCCACCCCGCGCGCCAGATCACGCGGCGGGCGCAGCATCGTCCGGTGACGGTGCACCTCAGCCTGGCCGAGGCGCAGGCGCAGCGCTGCCCGATGGCGGTGCGCCTCAGGCTGGCCGAGGCGCAGGCGCAGCGCTGAGCGGAGGGGGGCGATGATCACGATCCACCACCAGACGCTCCGCGCGGGGCTCACGCGCGAGGTGATCGCGCGGGCGCGCGATGCCGGCGACCGGGCGGTGATGGACGCCGGCTACCGGTGCCTGGCGGCGTGGCGGCTCGGGCGGCAGGCACCGCCGGAGGACTGGCGCCTGGTCCGCGAGTTCGCCGCCGCCTGACGCGCGCCTCCTCGACCACCGCCCCGCGCGGGTTCCGCCCGCCGGGGCTCGGGGCCGTAGGGGGCGGCATGGGGCCGCTCCCCGAACCAGGAGCCCCGAACGATGACCCTCTCCGATACTCAGTTGCTGGTGCTGAGCGCCGCCGCGTCCCGCCAGGACAAGCTGGTGCCCCGGGTGCCCATCGCGGCAAGCCGCGATGGGGTCCCGGCGAAGCACAAGCGGCTGCCCGGCGCGTCGCTGCAGAAGGTGTGTGCCGCGCTGGTGAAGCGCGGCCTGCTCGCCGAATTGACCGGCGTCTCCCCGGACCCCGAGGTGCTGCAGGTGAAGACGGAGCTCGGGCTGACCGAGTACGCGATCACCCGGTCCGGGCTCGCCGCGATCGGCGTCGATGATGACTCGCCCTACGGCGAGGATGTGCCGAAGGACGTGCGCGCGGGCGTCGATCCCTTCCTGATCGACGGCCCGGACAACAACCCGCCCGACGAGGCCGACACGCCGCCCACGGGCGCGGACGTGGGGGAGGAGGCGACCACCCCCGCGCCGGACACGGCGGCGCGCCCTGCGGCCACGACGGCGCCACCGCGGGGCGGCCTCCGCGCCGCCGCCCAGGCGGTGCTGGACGCGTGGAACGACGAGGGGAACCGCGAGACGGATATCGTCGCCGCCCTGGAAGGGCCGATGGAGGCGCTGCGTGTCGCCCTCGCCGGCGCCGCGCGCACCCGTCGCGAGCCCGGCGCACCGCGCGCGCCGCGCGCGGGCACGAAGCAGGAGGCGGTGCTCGCCCTGCTGCGCCGTGCGGAGGGCGCGACGATCGCGCAGATCATCGACGCCACCGGCTGGCAGTCGCATACCGTGCGCGGCTTCCTCGCCGGACTGAAGCGCAAGGGCATCACCGTCGAGGTGCTCGACCGGGTGCGCCAGGTCGGCCCCAACAAGGAGGGTGCCAAGGGGTCGTACTCGGTGTACCGGGTGGCCGGTTGAGGTCGCGGACGATGAGCGCGTTCGTCCTGCGCATCCGCACCGACGGCGCGGCCTTCATGGCGAGCCCGACCGCGGAGGTCGCGCGCATCCTGCGCGCCCTCGCGGAGGATCTCGACCGGCTCGGCTTCGCCGGCGCCTGGCCGCGCCCGCTGCACGACAGCGACGGCAACCGCGTCGGCCAGGCGGAGTTCGTCTCCACCCTGACCGAGGCCTGACCCTCCGCACCCACGCCGCCGCTCGCACACCGCGGGCGGCGGTGCTGCGTTCGGCGAGAACGCAATGTTATGAGCGCGCACTCAACTTGGCTGTGCGCCGCCCCAGCGCGAAGGGTCCGTCACGGCGAGGAATGGCCCTCGCCGTGATGGAGGTCCGAATGCCGCTGATCCGCATGACCGACGCGACCTACACTGCGCTCGCCCGCCTGGCGATCGGCACGTTCCGCCCGACCGGGCAGCGCCAGGCCGACGGCACCTGGCTGGTGCCGATCGAGCAGGACACCTGGGACGCGCTGCAGGCCAAGCGGCTGCCCGGCGAGACCGACGAGGACGTGATCCAGCGCGCGATCCATCAGCATCTCGGCCGTCGCCCGTCCTGATCGCCTGACCGCGCCGCCGCTTGCCGATCGCGGGCGGCGGTGTGATCGGCGCATCGTCCCATCCGCCTCTCGACTCTCGCCAGCAGCATCCTCGTCCATCACCGCGTGCGGCGGAGGCGGGCCCCATCGCGGCCTGCCGCGATGGGAACCGAGTGGCCGCCATGCCTGAGTTGACCCCGTCGACGCGTGAGGCGGCGCGCCGCATCGGCGTCACCGAGACCGCGCTGCGCAAGGCCGAAAGTGCCGGGCGCATCGTGCGCGAGCCGGACGGCCAGTGGGACATCGACAAGACCCGCCGCCGCCTGGTCGAGACCGCGGACCCGAGCCGCTCACCGCTGGCCGGCAGTGCGTCCGCGGACGGCACGCCGTTCGCGCGGCTGAAGGTCGCGCAGCTCGCGCTGAAGGTCGAGGCGCAGCGCCTCGCGCTCGACGAGAGCAAGCGCCGGCTGGTCGACGTCGCCGAGGCGGATGCGACGATCGATGAGGTCGCCGGGGCGATGCGCGATGCGCTGCTGAACTGGCCCGCGCGCGTGGCCGGCGTGATCGCGGCCGAGCTCGGCGTCGATCCGCACCTGCTGCAGACCATCCTGCAGCAGCACATCACCGAGTTGCTGACGGAGGCCGCCGATCGCTTCGATCCCCCAGGCCTCGGAGATCGGAGCGCGGAGCCGTGAGCATGTGCAGCGGCGCATGGGCGCGATGCTGCGCCCGCCGCCGCAGCTCACGGTCTCGGAGTGGGCCGAACGGCACCGCATCCTCGGCAGCCGCGCCTCGTCGGAACCGGGCCCCTGGCGCACCAGCCGCACGCCGTATCTGGGCGCGATCATGGACGCGCTCTCGGCGGTGCATCCCGCCCGCCGCGTGGTGTTCATGAAGGGGGCGCAGACGGGCGGCACGGAGGGGGGAAACAACTGGCTGGGCTACATCCTGCACCACGTGCCGGCACCCGTGCTGGCGGTGCAGCCGACCGTCGAGCTGGCGAAGCGGTTCTCGCGCCAGCGCATCAACCCGCTGATCGAGGAGACGCCGGTGCTGCGCGAGCGGGTCGCCCCGGCGCGCGCCCGCGACAGCGGCAACACGCTGCTCTCCAAGGAGTTCCCCGGCGGCATCCTGGTGATGACTGGGGCGAACAGCGCCGTGGGCCTGCGCTCGATGACGGCGCGGTTCCTGTTCCTCGACGAGATCGACGCCTATCCGGGCGACGTCGAGGGCGAGGGTGATCCGATCGCGCTCGCCGAGGCGCGGGCGCGCACCTTCGGCTGGCGGCGCAAGACCTTCCTGGTCTCGACGCCGACCATCGCCGGGCTGTCGCGCATCGAGCGCGAGTACCTCGCCTCCGACCAGCGCCGCTTCTTCGTGCCGTGCCCGCAGTGCGGGACGATGCAGGTCCTGACCTTCGAGCGGCTGCGGTGGGAGAAGGGAGAGCCGCGCTCGGTCGCGTATCGCTGCGAGACCTGCGACGGCGCGGTCGAGGAGCACCACAAGACGGCGATGCTCGCGCGCGGCGAGTGGCGCGCGACCGCCGTGGCTGAGGATCCGCACACGGTCGGCTTCCACATCTCGGCGCTCTACTCCCCGGTCGGGTGGCTGTCATGGGAGCAGATCGCGCGCGATTGGGAGGCCGCGCAGGGCAAGCCCGAGGATCTGAAGACGTTCAAGAACACAGTGCTGGGCGAGACCTGGCAGGAGAGCGGCGACGCGCCGGACTGGCAGCGGCTGTATGAGCGCCGCGAGGATTGGCCGATCGGCATCGTGCCGGCGGGCGCGCTGTTCCTCACCGCCGGCGCCGACGTGCAGCGCGACCGGATCGAGGTCTCGATCTGGGCCTGGGGGCGCGGCCTCGAGAGCTGGTTCGTCGATCACGTCATCATCGACGGGGGCCCCGATCGGGCTCCCATCGAACAGAGTTCGATGGGGTCCCGTCACGCCGGCACCTGGGCGAGCCTGACCGCGCTGCTCGGCCGCACCTGGTCGCACGCCAGCGGGGCACGGCTTGGATTGGCGAAGCTTGCCATCGACACCGGCTACGAGGCGCCGGCGGTGTATGCCTGGGCGCGCCGTGCCGGGCATGCCCAGGTGGTGCCGGTGAAGGGCGTGGACGGGTTCAACCGCGCCGCGCCGATCGTCGGGCCGAGCTACGTCGATGTGACCGAGGGCGGGCGCAAGCTGCGCCGCGGTGCGCGGCTCTGGACTGTCGCCGTCGCCACCTTCAAGAGCGAGACGTATCGCTTCCTGCGGCTCGGCCGTCCCACCGATGAGGAGATCGCGGCCGGGATCGTGTACCCGGCCGGCTACGTGCACCTGCCGCGCGGCATGGAAGCGGAGTGGGTGAAGCAGCTGGTGGCGGAGCAGCTGGTGAGCGTGCGCACCAAGCGCGGCTTCGCCCGGCTCGAGTGGCAGAAGCTGAGGGAGCGGAACGAGGTCCTCGACTGCCGCGTGTATGCGCGTGCTGCGGCGTGGATCGCCGGCGCCGACCGTTGGACCGAGGCGACCTGGCGTGATCTCGAAGCGCAGGTCGGGCTCCGGGCTCCCGTCGCGGCAAGCCGCGACGGGGACCCGTCATCGCGCTCGCGCGATGGGGACCCGGTCGCGCCCAGTGACGGCGATGACATGCCAGCACCAGTGGCATCCAAACAGCCGGATGCCGGCGATCCCGTGCCGCCCTCTGCCGGCATGCTCCGCCGTCGTGTGCTGCGCGGCCGGCGCGTGTTCACCCCGTCCTATCTGCGCTGAGGTGCTGCCGTGACGATCGAGCAGATGACGGCGCGGCGCGATGCACTGCTGGAGGCGCGCTGGCGCGGCGTGCGCACGGTCGACATCGACGGACGGCGCATCACCTACGCCACCGACACCGAGATGGCCGCCGCGATCGCCGACCTGGAGCGCCGCATCGCGGATGCGTCCGCAGGCGCGCGGCGCCGCATCGTCCGCACCGCCGCGAGCAAGGGGCTCTGAGCGATCGTGCTCGCCACACTCTCGCGCTGGCGCCGGCGCGTCGGCGCGCTGCTCGGCGGGTTCGAGGCAGGCGAGGCGACCCGCCGGCTGCGTCACTTCCAGCCCAGCCGCGCGCATCTCAACACGCTGATTGCCGCCGCCGGCGCAGACATCACCGCGCGCGCGCGCTGGCTGGTGCGCAACAACGGCTACGCCAGCAACGCCATCGAGTCCTGGGCCGGGAACGTCGTCGGCAACGGCATCAAGCCGTCCTCGCTGATCACCGACAGCGCGCTCAAGGCCACGGTCCAGCGGCTCTGGCTGGACTGGACCGACGAGAGCGACGCGGAGGGCTTCACCGACTTCTACGGCCAGCAGCGCCGTGCGGCGCGCGAGGTGTTCATCGCCGGCGAGGTGTTCCTGCGCTTCCGCCCGCGCCGGCCGGAGGACGGGCTCGCGGTGCCGCTGCAGATCCAGATGCTGCCCGCGGAGATGCTGCCGCTGCACCGTAACGAGCGGACAGCCAACGGCACCATCCGCCAGGGCATCGAGTTCGACCGGATCGGCCGCAGGGTGGCGTACCACTTCCTGCGCCGCCACCCCGGCGACGTGACGGACCCGGGAGTCTCGGGCGAGACCGTGCGCGTGCCGGCCGCGGAGGTGATCCACGTGATCGACCCGGTCGATGCCGGACAGCTGCGCGGCATCTCCCGGTTCGCCCCGGGGATCGTGAAGCTGTTCCTGCTCGACCAGTACGACGACGCCGAGCTCGACCGGAAGAAGGTCGCGGCGATGCACGCGCTGTTCATCACTACGCCCGCACCGGCCGAGCCGTTCGACATCGCCGAGAGCGATGGCGCGGACGGCGAGCGGACCATGGACCTGCAGCCGGGCCAGGTGGTGATGCTGGAGCCCGGCGAGGAGATCCAGACCTCCGCGCCGGCGGACGTGGGTCAGACCTACGAGCCGTTCCAGTACCGCACGCTCCTTCAGGTCTCGGCGGCTCTGGGGGTTCCCTACGCCTACCTCTCCAACGACATGCTGAAGGCGAACTATTCGAACTCGCGGCTCGCCTTGCTCGAGTTCCGCCGGCGCATCGAGGCGTACCAGCACGCGGTGATGGTGTGGCAGATCTGCCGGCGCGTCTGGGCGCGCTGGATGGACGTCGCCGTGCTCTCGGGTGCGCTGCCGATCCCGGACTACGAGCGGAACCGGCGGGAGTACGTCGCCTGCGCCTGGCTGCCGCCGCGCTGGGACTGGGTGGATCCGCTGAAGGACGCGCGCGCGGAGATCGAGCAGATCATCGCCGGGCTGAAGAGCCGCACCCAGGCGCTCGCCGAGCGCGGCTACGACGCCGAGCAGGTGGATGCCGAGATCGCCGCCGACCGCGCGCGCGAGCAGAAGCTCGGGCTCGTGTTCAACGGCATGCCGCCGGCCGGCGGTGAGACCACCACCGAGGAGGACGCTACGGCTGCAACGCCCGCATGACCGCCTGCGGGTCGCGATCGATCGCCATCAGCAGCGCGCGCGCCGGCCCTTCCGGCACCCGCCGGCCCTGCTCCCAGTTGCGCAGCGTGTGCGGGCTGATGTGGAACGCCTTGGCGAAGCGGTCCTGCGACAGCCCGGTCTTGGCGCGGATGGTTGCGACGTCGAGGGGACGCAGCATCCGCACCCGCCCCGTGCGCAGCCCGGCCTTCAAGTCGACGTCGCCGGTGACCGTGCGATCCGCCCGGGCATGACGGGCGATCTCCCTCTCGGTCGTGGCCGCGATCCGCTTGCGGTCCACGCGCGCCCGCCGGCGCGCCTCCTCACTCGACAGCTTCACGATAGGCATCGCGTTCTCTCCGGTTCGCGAGACGGGCGGAGATGATCCGGCGCGCCGCGCTGCGCCAAGTGTAGACGACGAACAGGACGTCCTCGTCAGCCTGCCCGATCGCCAGGATGCGTCGCTCGCCGTAGTCCTGCCGCACGTCGTCCCATTCGAGCGTGGGACCGTCGAAGATCAAGGCGGCATAGGCGAAATCGAAGCCGCGCTCGCGGAGGTTCGCCTCGCTCTTCGCTTCGTCCCACTCGAACACGGCAGATATCTAAGCCAATGACTGACCTAAGTCAACGGCGGAGTCCCCTGTCCGCCTCTCGTGCCGAGGTCCCATGACATCCCTGCAGACGGCGCTCATCCGGCTCACCAGCCGGCCGCTGGCGATCGCGCCGCGCGCACTCGAGACGCTGCTCGCGGCGAGCCGCGTTGCCCTCGTGCCGCAGAGCAGCGAAACGACGCGCGGTCGCGGCTACGCCGTCAGCGATGCCGGCATCGCGGTGGTACCGGTGCTCGGCCCGCTGGTCGCGCGTGGCGACTGGCTGACCGAGTTGTTCGGCGCGTCCGTCTATGGCGCGGTCGAGGAGGCGGTCGAGGCCGCGCTGGCCGATCCGTCGGTGCGCGGCGTGGTGATGGAGATCGACTCCCCCGGCGGCGAGGTCGCCGGCATGTTCGATCTGGCCGACCGTCTCACCTCGCTGCGCGGCTCCGTGGGCAAGCCGCTCTGGGCCGTGGCGAGCGAGAGCGCGACCTCGGCGGCCTATGCGATCGCCAGCACGGCGGAGCGCATCTACGTCACCCGGACCGGCGAGGTCGGGTCGATCGGTGTGGTCGCCGCGCACGTCGATCAGAGCGGTGCCGATGCCAAGGCGGGTCTGGCGTGGACGTTCATCCACGCCGGCGCGCGCAAGGTCGACGGCAACCCGCACGAGCCTCTCTCCGATCCGGCCCGTGCGGCGATTAAGGCGGACGTGGATGCTCTATACGGCGAGCTTGTCGGCCTGGTCGCGCGCAATCGCAACCTGACGCCCGAGGCGGTGCGGGCAACGGAGGCGGCGATCTATCGCGGCCGTGCGGGCATCTCCGCGGGTCTCGCTGATCGCATCGGCACCGTCGAGACCGCACTCGCGGACATGACCACCACGCTCGCGGCTCCGCCGAGCCGGCGCAGCGCCACCACGCGGGACCCCATCGCGGCGTGCCGCGATGGGACCCGCCAGACCCCTTCGAGGAGAGTGACGATGACCCATCCGGTCGAACCCGACGACGCACCCACGGCACAGACGCAGGACCAGCCGCCGCAGGAGACGCAGGAGGCGATTCCTCCTGTTACGACGGCGCCCGATGATGCCGCCGCACGTGCCGCGGCCGCGGAGATCGCCGAGGTGGCGGCGCAGGCCGCACGGCTCGGCGTCACGGTCGATGCAGCGGACGCGATCCGCCGTGGCATCGCCGCCCACGCGCTGCGCCGCTCGGTCCTCGACACGCTTACCTCGCGCGCCGAGGCGAGCGCGGTGATCGCCGCCGCACCCAAGCCGGGCAGTGCCGACGAAAGCCCGATCGTCCGGCGTGCGCGCGAGCGCGCCGCCGCAGCACGCAGCTGATCAGGAGACCCAACCCATGCCCGTTCTGACCAAGGATCCGACGCTCGGCGACCTGCTGAAGTACGAGCTCAACGGCAACTACACCCGCGAGGTCGTGACCCTGAAGGGCGGCACCAACTATCCGCTCGGTGCCGTGCTCGGCAGGATCACCGCCTCCGGCATCTACCGCTTCTCGCCCGCCGCCACGGTGACCGGTGACGAGGGGGCGGAGACCGCGGTCGCGGTGCTGATCGAGCCGGTCGATGCCACGGCCGGCGACCGTAGCGGCCTCGTGGTCGCGCGTGGCCCGGCGATCGTCTCGAAGGGCGCGCTGGTGTTCGACGCCTCGGTCGACCAGCCCGCCGAGATCGCCGCCAAGCACGCCGAGCTCAGCGCCGCCGGCGTCGTCCCGCGCGACACCGCGTAGCCCAGCCCGCTCCGACCCGATCACCAGCGGCGCCCTCGTGGCGCCGCTTCTGTTTTCCCGCACAGGAGGCCGACCGATGGTCGCCATCATCAATCCGTTCGACGCCGGGGGGTACTCGCTCGCCGAGATGACCCAGGCCATCAATATCCTGCCCAACGTCTACACCCGCCTCGGGCAGATGGGCCTGTTCCGCTTCGACGGCGTCACCCAGCGCTCGGTGATCATCGAGCAGGCCGAGGGCGTGCTGAACCTGCTCCCCACCGTGCCGCTCGGCGGGCCGGCCACGGTCGCCAACCGCGACCTCCGCTCGATGCGCTCCTTCACCGTGCCCTGGATCCCGCACGACGACGTCATCACCCCCCAGGACATCCAGGGCGTGCGCGGCTTCGGTGTGGCCGATGCGGCCGATCCGCTCGCCACCGTGATGGAGCGCAAGCTCACCCGCATGCGGGTGAAGCACGCGCAGACGCGCGAGTACATGGAGGTCAACGCGCTGCGCGGCATCGTCAAGGACGGCGCCGGGGTGACGCTCTACAACTACTTCACCGAGTTCGGCCTGACCCAGCTCGAGGTGGACTTCCTGCTCGGCACCGCGACGACCAGCGTGCAGGCCAAGGTGCGGACGCTGCTGCGGCTGGTCGAGGAGGAGCTGAAGGGCGAGACCATGACGGGCGTGCACGCGCTCGTCAGCCCCGAGTTCTTCGACAAGCTGATCGGCCACGCCAAGGTCGAGGAGGCGTACAAGTACTACGCCTCGACCGGAGCCCAACCGCTGCGCGAGGACACCCGCCGGCGCTTCCCGTTCTCCGGCGTGGTGTTCGAGGAGTACAACGCGACCGTGACGCTCTCCACGGGCGGCACCGAGAAGCTGGTGCCGGCGAGCGAGGGGATCGCGTTCCCGCTCGGCACGCTCGACACCTTCGTCACCTATGGCGCGCCGGCGAACCTGATCGAGACCGTGAACACGATGGGGCTGCCGATCTATGCGCGCCAGTTGCCGCGGCGCGACGGCTCGGGGATCGACGTCAAGACCGAGGCCTCGATCCTGCCGATCAACAAGCGGCCGCGCCTGGCGGTGCGAATCTTCTCCTCGAACTGAGGTGGGCGTCTTTGCTGCGGCGCTCGGCGACATCCTCGCCGACCCGCATGTTGGGGTGGATGCGGAGTGGCGCCAGGGCGGCGCAGGCCCAGCCGTCGCCGTGCGCGTGGTGCGGTCGTTGCCCGACCGGGTGGCGACCGCCTTCGACACCGCCGTGGTCCAGGCCACCGACGTGCTGACGGTCGCGGTGGCGGACCTCCCCGACCTCGCCGCGGGCGACAGCTTCGCCCTTGGTCCCGACACCCTCGTCGTCACCCACGCCGAGCGCGATGCGATCGGCGTGGCGTGGCGCGTGTACTGCCGGAGAGAGCCATGAGCCGACCCGATCCGCGCAAGAGCCGCGGCTTCCGCAACCGCAATCCCGGCAACATCGAGCACAGCCCGGCGAACAAATGGCTCGGGCTCGATGATCCACCGAGCGATGGCCGGTTCTGCCGCTTCGTCTCGCACGAGCACGGCATCCGCGCGCTGGCGGTGCTGCTGCAGGCCTACCAGGACCGGCACGGACTCCGCACGGTGCGCGCGATCATCGGCCGCTACGCGCCGGGCCATGAGAACCCGACGGACGCCTACGTCACCGCGGTGGCGCGCCGGATGGGGGTGGGGCGCGACGCGGTGATCGACGTGCACGACCCGGCGACCATGCGGGCGCTGGTCGAGGCGATCATCAGCGTCGAGCTCGGCGGCCAGCCCTATGACGACGCCACCCTCACCGAGGGGCTACGCATGGCCGGGCTGGTGCAGCCGGGCCTCGCGCACAGCGGCACGGCGAAGGCGGCGGCTGGCACAGCGGCTGCCGCGCTCGGCACCACGGCGGTGCTCGAGGCCGCGGCGGCCATCGCGCCGCACGCGGAGGGTATCGCCGCCATCCTGCGCGCGCTCGGCCCCTGGACCGTGGCGTGCGCGGTCGCTGCCGTCGCTGCCTGGTTCCTCTGGCAGCGCTGGCGCCGGCAACGGCGGATCGCCCTGTGATCTGGGCGCTGCTCGGCCGGTTCTGGCGTGAGTTCTCGGCGCTCGCGGCGGCCGTCGCCGCCGTGGGCACGATCTACCTGAAGGGCCGGCGTGACGCCGCGCGCGACGCCGAACGTGCTGCGCTGAGGCGCGAGGCGGAAGCCAGGGAGAAGGCCGATGCGGAAGCGGCTCGCTATCGCGGCGACGGTGCTGCTCGCCGGCTGCGCGACGGCCGGTTCTGACGGGCCCATCTGCCCCGCGCTCGTGCCGTACTCCCCGGCGATGCAGCAGCGTGCCGCCGACGAGCTTGCCGCACTGCCCCCTGACTCTGTGCTCGCGCGCATGATCGAGGACTACGGCGAGTTGCGCGCACGCATCCGCGGAACATGCGGGACATGACCGAGACCAACATCGCGCTGCTCAGCCGGCTGGTTGAGAGCAGCCCGGTCATCGTCCTGGTCTGCTTCTTCTTCATCGGCCTGCTGCTGCGCTGGCACTACCGCATGGAGGAGCGGCTCACGCAGAAGGACGCGCAGATCATCGCCCTGCAGCGCGAGACCCTGCAGGCCATGCACGACGTCCGTGACGCAGTGCGGGATCTCTCCAGCGCGCTGCGCGGTCCTCGCTGATGCGGCTCGCTGCCGCGGTCGCGGGCAGCCTGGCCACGATCCTCGCGGCAGAGGTCCGCGCGGGCGAGCGTGCCGTCACGCGCGGTGTGCGCAGTGAGACCGATCGGCTGAAACGCGAGCTGCGCGAACAGGTGGTCTCCGCCTTCGGTACTCGCGGCCGCGGCATCGCCAATGCCTGGCGCTCGCGCGTGTTCCCCGAGACCGGCGAGAGCCTGAACGCGGCCGGCCTGGTCTGGAGCAAGGTGCCCACCATCATCCATATCATCCATGCCTTCGAGCACGGCGCGCTGATCCGTGCCCGTGGCGGCCGGTTCTTGGCGATCCCGACCGGCTTCAACGCCGTGGGTGGTCGGCGGGGCCGAGCCAGTGGTGGCCTGCGCGTCACGCCGCAGCAGATGGTGGCGAGCCGGCAGGCCTTCCTGCTTCCGTTCCGCTCCCGCCGGGGCTTCGTCTGGTGCCTGCCGGTCCGGCGTGGCGAGCGTATTGGCCGCCGCCGCGCACCGCTGATCGCCGGCGGGCTCGCTGCGGTCGCCACCGCCCGGCGCCGTGGCGCTGCCGCGTGGCAGGCCGAGCTGCTGCGCCAGGGCTTCGTACCGATGTTCCTGCTCGTGCCCCAGGTGCAGCTCACCAGGCGGCTCGACGTGCGCGGTGCCGCCGAGCGGGCGCTCGCGCGCCTGCCGGCGGCGATCGTGCGGGAGTGGGAGGTGATCGCGCCATGACGGACCGGTTCTCGCCGCGTGTCTGCCTCGCGGTTCTCGCTGGCGGCGTTGCGCTGAGCTGGCTCGTCGCCTTCGTCGCCCTCGCGGTGTTCCACGAGCTCGGACGCTGGGCTGCCGAGGTGCTTGGATGGCTGTGAGCAGCCGCGAGGCGGCGGTCGCCGCGCTGCACGCCGCCATCTCGACCGCACTCGCGTCGCGGTCGCCTGCACCGCAGGTGCTGCGGGGCGAGACCGTGCCGCAGCGCATCGCCCCCGGCGGGCTGGTGATGATCCAGGACGGCGAGACGGTCGAGGAGACCGCGATCCTCTCACCGCTGCGCTGGCAGGTGCGTCACGTCGCCGAGATCGTGGTCGCAGCGCCTGGAGCATCGCCCGAGGCGCGCGCCGCATTGCTCGACGCGCTGCTCGTGGACGTCGCCGATGCGATCGCCGCGGATCGCACGCTCGGCGGCGCGGTCGAGTGGGCGCAGCCCGAGAGCCCCTCCTTCGATGACCTCGAGTTCGAAGGGGCCGCTGCCGTGCGCGCTGCCTCCATCCCCGTCTCGCTCTGGTTCACCACCGGCGAGACGCCGCTCTCCTGACCATCGGAGGTTCCTATGCCGCGTGCCATCGGCGCGAACAGCAAGCTGCACATGGCCGTCGAGGCGGCGTACGGCGCGCCGCCCTCCGGCGACTGGCGGCTCATGCCGTTCGTCTCCTGCGACCTCGGCGCCGAGCAGCCCTTTATCGATGCCGACGTGATCGGCCTCGCCCCCAACCGCGACGTCGCCCCGCCGTTCCGCGACATCGTCACCGTGCAGGGCCAGGCCGTGGTGCCCGTGGACCTCGAGTTCATCGGCGACTGGCTGCGGTTGCTCCTTGGGCCGCCCACGACGACTGGCGTCACTCCTGATTTCCTGCACGTGTTCGGCAGTGGCGTGGCATCGCTGCCCTCCAACAGCATCGAACTCGCCTATCCGGACGTGCCGAACTTCGACGTGATCGCCGGCGTGCGCGCGGACACCTTCGAGATCGACTTCTCCCCCTCCGGTGCCGCCACCGCGACCTTCGGCCTGATCGGCCAGGGCTCGACACGCTCTGGCTCCTCGTCGGCAGGTACACCCACCACGCGTGCCTACACCGCGTTCAACAAGGCGCAGGGTGCGATCAAGCGCAACGGTGCGGCACTGGCGCAGATCACCGGCGGTTCGCTCACCTTCGCCAACGGCATCGAGGTCGTGCGCACGATCCGAAACGACCTCAGGATCGAGGGTGCCGATCCCGGCCTCGCGCGCGCCACCGGCCAGGTCACCAACCGCTTCGCCGACACGCTGCTGCTCGACGACGCCACCGGCACTGCCGCGATCGAGCTCGAGTTCGAGTACCGCATCAGCGACACGCGCCGGCTTACCGTCACCCTGCACGAGGCCTATCTCTCGCTCGCCAAGACGCCGATCCAGGGACCGGTAGGAGTGCAGGCGACCTTCGACCTCCGCGCCGCCTACAATGCCACCGCCGGGCGCATGATGACGGTCACGCTGAGGAACGGCGTCGAGAGCTACGGGTGACGATCATTCGGTTCGGCGGATCGTCCGTTGTGGACGCTCCTTCCGCCACGCGGCGAAGGCCTCACGGATGCGGGCCATCAGCTTGGGCGGCAGCGCGCCATAGACGACCGAGCTGCTCCCCGGTGTGACGGGACGCAGGTCCGGCCCCGGCCACGCGAACACATTGAATTCAGAGACGACGACCCAACAGGCCTCCTCCTGCAACCCGAGCCGGGCTCGTGTCGCTGGCGGGATTTCGACCGCCGCGCGTGGATCATCCGGCGCGGAGGAGGTGATCGGAATGACCGCAACCTCGTGGTGATCATCGGCGACGCGCACCAGCGCCACGACGGCCGCGGGCCGATCCTTCGAGGCCTCCTCGCGGCCGGACTCCTGCTCGTGACTCCAGAGGTAGGCGTAACGGATGACGTCGCCGACGGCCGGCAGTGCCAACCTAGCGGATCTCGTCGTCAAACCGCTTGCTCCCCCTGGGCGGCCTTGCAGTGAGGATCGCGTCGACCAGTTCCTGTGGGGCGTCCTCGGTCCGGTAGACCTGCCGGTCGCGCCGCTTCAGCCGCTCGTACTCCTCGACCGAGATCATCACGACACGTGGCCGGCCATTGCGGGTGACCGCCACAGGCTGGGTCAGGGCCTTGTCCTGATAGAGGCCGAAGTTCCGCTGCGCCTCGGCCGCCGGGACCTTGAGCATGGGCTCGGGCATCGGTGGGTATCCTTGGTTTCCGCAAGATACATAACCCATGGAGGGCCGACTTTCCATGCTCACCCTCGACCTTCCCTGCGAGCCGGTCTGGCTTGACCTGCCTTCGGGCGTGCGGCTGCGCGTGCGGCCGATCGATCGGATCGTGCGGGCGGCGGCCGAGGGCGCGGCGCTCGACAAGGCCAAGCAGGCGCTGGCAGAGGCAGGCGCGCCGGAGGACTCGCCGGCGTTCAAGACGCTGTACCTGCTTATCCTCTCCCGACTCCTTGCGCGCCACGCGGTGCTGGCGTGGGAGGGCGTGGGCGACCCAGACGGTGCGCCGCTCGCGGTCACGCCGGAAGCCCTCGATGCGCTGCTGGACCGCGACGACATGCTCCTCGCCTTCTGGGACCGCGTCGTGAACCGGTCCGACCCGGTGGACACGGAGGGAAACGGCTGAAGGCTCGCGCCGCCTGGCACTGCGGCGGCGGGCCTGAATACTGCCGCGGCTGTGACGCGACCGGGCGCGACTGCTTCACGCGTTGTCCCTACGCGCAGCATGCGCCCACGACGATCGAGGGCGCTTCGTGCTGGCAGGCGGCGATGCTCTGCCTCGTCTCTGGCTTCGCTGGCCCTCATCTCGACGTCCCCGCCGCGCTGCGCATCGCCGAGAGCCTCGGCGCGGACACGCGGGTCGCCGTGACCCTGCTCGGGATGATCCGCGAGGGCATGGACGAGGGCTTCGCGACGATGCGGAAGGGAACCCCGCATGACTGACGCGGTGCGGCGTCTGTCGATCCGGCTGTCGCTGGTGGACGGCGGGATCGTCGAGCGGCAGCTGCGCGACGTCGGGCGCGCGGGCGACGAGTCCCTGGGCCGGATCCGCGACAGCGCCCAGGGTGCCTCGCGCGCGCTCGACCTGCTGGACTTCGCCCGCCGTGCTGCGGGGGCGCTCGCGCTCGGCCAGGCGGTGCGCTCGCTGGTCTCGGCCGGCGACGCCTATACCGCCTCGCTCGGGCGGCTCACGCAGGCCACGGGCAGCATCGAGCGCGCCCGCGACCTCTACGAGACGCTCTACCGCAACGCCTTGCAGACCGGCGTGGCGGTCACCGAGAGCGTGGACGCGTTCCAGCGCTTCGCGATCGCGGCGCGGGCGATCGGCGCAACCAGCGACCAGGTGGCGCAGCTCGTCGGCGGGTTGCAGCGCGCGGCGATCGTCGGCGGGTCCTCGGCGCAGGAGATCGGCAGTGCGACCTTGCAGCTCGCGCAGGCGCTGGCCTCTGGGCGCTTGCAGGGCGACGAGCTGCGCGCGGTGCTGGAAGCGATGCCGCTGCTCGCCGAGGCGCTGGCGGCGGAGCTCGGCGTCTCGGTCGGGCAGCTGCGCGAGCTCGGCTCCGAGGGTGCGCTCACGGCCGAGCGCATCTTCCCGGCCCTGCTGCGCGCGAGCGAGCGGCTCAATGCGGAGTTCGAGCGCGCGCCGCTGACGCTTGGCCGGGCATTCGGCCAGCTCGAGGCGGCGGCGGGATACTTCCTCGCCCAGCTCGACCAGGCGGTCGGGCTGACCTCGGCGCTGGCGCAGGGCATCTCGGGCGCGGCACAGGCCCTCGACCGAGTGCGCGGCGGCGTGGGTCTGCTCTCGCCCTCGGAGGTGCTGGAGGACCGGCGGCGCCAGGCGCAGGCGCTTGCGGGGGAGATCGCGCGGCTGGAGGCAGGCGAGTTCCTTCCCCCGGCACGCCGCGGCACGATCCAGCGTGGCGCAGTGGCGACCGCGATGGGCCAGACGGGCGTGGGGCCGCAGCAGCGCCTCGCCGAGCTGCGCCAGCAGTACATCGGCCTGCTCGCGGAGATCGAGCTTGCCGAGCGCGACGCGGCGCTGCGCGGCATCGAGGAGCGCGAGCGGGCCGAGGAGCGTGCACTTCAGTCCCGGCGCGAGCGGGCCGCACGCGAGATCGCCGAGCTGACCCAGGACGTCGACCGGCGTGCCCGCATCGAGCAGCAGTACGCCGAGCGGGTCCGGGTTCTGAACGAGGCGCTCTCGGCAGGGGCAATCGACGCGGCGGAGCGCGATCGTCTTGCTGCCCTGGCGACACGCGAGCGCGAGGCCGCCTTGGCACGCCTCGAGCCGCGCGAGCGGGCGGTGACGCGCGCGGTGCGGGAAAGCACCGAGGCGGAGCGCGAGCGCCAGGCGGTCACGCGCGAGGTCGAGCGGCTGATCCGCAGCACCGAGACCGCCTACGAGGCGTATCAGCGCCGGCTCGAGGAGCTCGGCCGGCTGGCGGAACGCGCCGAGCGCGGCGGCCTGCCAGCCGGGGTGACGCAGGAGCAGTTCAACGCGGCGATCCAGCGCGAGGCGGAAGCCGCGCTCAGGGCGCTGAGCGAGGCGGAGGATCGCACCCGCGAGGCGCGCGAGGCGGCACGCGAGCTCGGCTTCGCGTTCAGCAGCGCGTTCGAGGACGCGATCGTGCGCGGCGAGCGGCTTTCGGGCGTGCTGCAGGGGCTGGCGCAGGACGTCGCGCGCATCATCGCCCGGCGCACCATCACCGAGCCGCTCGGCGGGGCGCTCAGCAGCCTGATCGGCAGCGTCTTCGAGGGGTTCTCGTTCGGCTCGATCTTCTCCGGGATCGGTGGGCTGTTCCGCGCCGAGGGCGGGCCGGTGGTGGCCGGGCGGCCCTACGTGGTCGGCGAGCGTGGTCCGGAGTGGTTCGTGCCGCGCCAGAGCGGGGTGGTGCTGCCGAACGGCACGGCGCCGGGGGGCGTGGTGATCAACACCTCGGTCGCGATCGATGCGCGCGGTGCCGATGCGGGCGTCGAGGCGCGGCTGCGCCTGATGGCCGGGCAGATCGCGCGCCAGGCCTCGGCGCTGACCTTGGATGCGATCCGCCGCGGCGGTGCTGCCTACGACACGGTTCGCGCATGACGGAATATGCCTGGCCGGAGCTGCTGCGGCCGTCGCGGCTGGTGTTCTACCTCCAGCACAACACGCTGCGCTTCGTCTCCCCGCTCACGCGCTCGACCCAGGCGCTGCGGCGCGAGGGCGCGCGCTGGGTGGCGGAGGCGACCTTCGATCCGCTTGATCGCGTGCGCGCGGGCGTGCTGGAGGGGTTGCTCGCGTCGCTCGCCGGTTCGGTGAACACGGTGCGGATCTGGGACTGGCGGCGCGAGGTCCGCAGCGGCGATCCGCGCATCCAGGGCGACGTGCCGCCGGGGCCCTATTCGTTCGACGACCAGACGCTGTTCACCGACGGCACCGGGCTGATCGTCGGCTCCGGCAATCCGTCGCTCGCTGCCGGCGCGCTGCGCGGCGCGCTCGGCATCGAGACCCAGGGCTGGTATCCGGACGCGGTCGCGCTCGCCGCCGGCGATCATCTCGGCCTGGCCGGGCGGCTCTACATGGCGACAGAGAAGGTGATCGCGTCGGGCACCGGCACGGCGACGATCCCGCTCGCGCCGCCGCTGCGCGCCGACCTGCCGGCGGACACCGCGCTGGTGCTGACGAAGCCGACGGTGCCGATGCGGCTGGTCTCGGACGACGAGGCGGCGAACCCGACCCGGCCTGGCCGCTTCACCGCGATCACGATCCGCCTCGAGGAGTCGCTGCCGTGACTCGTCTCTCGCCCCAGGCAGCCGCCTCGGCCGCGGCGCCGGAGGTCGCGCCCGTCATCCTGTGCGAGCTCGACTTCGCCTCCGGTCCGTTCCGGGTCTGGTCGGGCCTCGGCCCGCTCGCCTGGGCCGGCATGATCTTCGACGGCTTGGGCACGCTCGGCGCGGTGAGCGAGATCGAGGAAACCGCCGAGCTGCGCGCGGTGCGTGTCACGCTGGTGCTCTCGCCGGTGCCGCAGGACGTGGTGGATATCGCTCTCGCCGAGCAGGGCTACCGGCTGCGTCCCGCGCGGCTGTGGGGCGCGCTGCTCGACGCGCACGGCGCGCTCGCCGCCGAGCCGTTCCGGCTCTGGGCCGGGCTGATGGACACCATGGAGGTGGTGGACGGCGCCGAGCCGCGCGTCTCGCTCGCCTGCGAGAGCCGGCTGGTGGATCTCGAACGCGCCGAGGTGCGGCGCTACACCGATGCCGACCAGCAGGCCGAGTTCCCGGGCGACCGCTTCTTCGAGTTCGTCCCCGCGTTGCAGGAGGCGGAGATCCGCCTGCCGAGCAGCTGATGCGACATCCCTGCTGGGCGACGCGGCTGGCGGCGCTGCTGTCGGGTGCGGAGGCGCGTCCGTTCGATCCGCCGCGCTGGACCTGCGCCGCCTTCGCGCTCGCCGCCGTCGAGGCGGTGACGGGGGTGCGGCCATCGTTCCGCGTCCTGCCGTCGCTCGCAGCCTCCGCCGACAGCGCGGGCTTCCCGCGCATCGCGCCGCTGTTCGCGCGCGCGGGCGATATCGCCCTGGCGGGCGACCCGCCGCGCTTGGGCGTCGTCGCCGATGCCGGGCGCGTCGCCTTCGTCGGCCCGCGCGGCCTGGTGCGCGAGCCCATCACCACCTGCACGCTTGCCTGGAGGATCGGGTAGTGCCCGCTGCGGTGCCGATCATCGCCGTGGTGGCGGCGGGCGCTGTCTCGGCTGCCGTGGGCGGAGGCATCATCGGCGCGCTCGCCGCTGCCGGCACCGCGATCGTGGTCAGCGCGATCGGCCGCTCGGTGCTCCCCCCGCCGAAGCCGAAGCTGCCCGCGCTCAACCTCGCCGCCCCCGGTGCCGGGCGCACCCAGTCGCTGCGCCAGCCGATCACCGAGCACCGCATCGTGCTCGGCCGCGCCAAGGTCTCCGGGCCGATCGTGTTCCTGCACTCCGCCACCGACGACGAGGGGCGCGCGTTCGGCTTCTTCCACATGGTCGTGGTGCTGGCCGCACACCGAGTGCGCGCGATCGGCACCGCCTATCTCGGCGACAAGCCCGAGACCGACGCCAGCTTCGCCGGCTTGGTGCGGATCGACCGCCATCTCGGCGATCCCGACCAGGCAGCGGATGCGAACCTGCTCGCCGAGATCCCCGACAGATGGACCGCCGCGCACCGCGGCCGTGGCCGCGCCTATCTCGCGGTGCGGCTGAAGCTGAAGGCAGCCGTGTTCCCCGCCGGCCCGCCCAACATCAGCGCGATCGTCGACGGCGCCGACACCATCCTCGATCCGCGCATCGGCGCAACCGGCTGGTCGGACAACGCCGCCCTCTGCCTCGCCTGGTACCTCACGGCGCCATTCGGCTGGCGCGCCGCCTGGTCGGACATCGACCTGCCGTCGCTGATCGCCGCGGCGAACGTCTGCGACGAGCTGGTCGGCACGCGGGCGGGCGTGCACGAGCGGCGCTACACCGTGAACGGCACGCTCTCGCTCGCCGAGGGCAAGATCGAGATCACCCGCAAGCTGGTCGCGGCGATGGCGGGCGCCCTGGTGGTCTCGGGCGGGCGGTTCTTCATCCATGCCGGCGCGCCGGCGCTGCCTGCCGCGACGCTGCGCGGGGACGACCTCCGTGGCGACGTCACGATCGCGAGCGCGCGGCCGCGACGGGATCTCTTCAACGGCGTGCGCGCGGTCTACGTCGATCCGGCGAAGACCTGGCAGCCCACGGACGCGCCGCCGCTGCTGGCGTCGAACTACGTCGCCGAGGATGGCGGCGAGGCGATCTTCCGTGACCTCGAGTTCCCGCTCACCACCTCGGTCAGCACGGTGCAGCGGCTGATGAAGATCGAGCTCGAGCGCAACCGCCGCCAGCGCTCCGTGGCGTTCCCGGCCAGGCCCTCGGCGCTGCGGCTGCGCCCCTGGGACGGGGTGACGGTGGCGCTCGACCGCGTGCCGTCGTTTCCCGCCCGCGTGACCGGCTGGTCGCTCGCGCCCAAGGGCGGGGTCGATCTGGCACTCGCCGAGGAGGATCCCTCCGTCTGGGACTGGGACGCGAGCGTGGACGAGCGCGCGGCCGGCGACAGCCCGAGCGTGGTGCTGCCCAACCCGGGCGTGATCGCCGCGCCGGCGTCCATCATCGTCGCAACGCCGCAGGCGGTCTCGTTCGTATCCCTCGCGGCCTCCTGGGGCGCCGTCGGCTCGGCGTATCTCGCGGGCTACGAGCTCGAGGTCCAGCCGCAGGGCAACGTGCTCTGGCAGGGCTTCGCGTCCGGGCTGACGGCCACCAGCGCGACCGTGCCGACGAACGTGCCGACCGCCTTCCGCGTGCGGGCGCGCTCGACCAGCGGTGCGGTCTCTGGCTGGCGCACGGCCGGGATTCCCGGCCTCGTCGCGTCGCCCTCCGCGGATGGGATTGCGGGCGGCATTCGCATCGACGGCGGGTTCCCGGCCGATGCCGCGACGCTCCAGGTGTTCGAGGCAACGTCCGACGATCTCGCTGCGGCCGTGAAGCTGCCCGAGGAGCCGACCGCGCTGCCGTTCGATCGCACCGGCCTCGGGACCAGCGACGAGCGCTGGTACTGGCTCCGCTCGGTCTCGGCCGAGGGCAACGTCTCGGGCTTCGCCGGGCCGGTCAGCGCGACCGCACTCTGAGGAGAGGATATGCCCGCGCGCATCGACGACATCCTCGTGCTCGACCAGAACACGTCGAAGACCGGGCTCGCCAAGTATCTGCGCGACCGCGAGCACCCCACGCCCGCGGACTTCGGCGGCATCGGCGATGGCGTCGCCGACGACACCGCCGCCGTGCAGGCCTGCTTCGACCGCGCCGCCGCCGACGGCAAGATCGCCCTGATCCCCAAGGGCATCTGGAACGTCGCGTCTGGGGTGCTGCTCGGTGGCACCGCACGCGGCCTGATCATGCACGGCGCGCTGCGCTACACCGGCGCCGCGCCGGCCACCGTGCTCACGCTCGGCGATGGCGGGGCGACGCGCAACGGCGGGAAGCTCTGGACCGGGCTCGACGTGATCCGCGCGGTGCAGAGTGACTGGTCCTCCGAGCTCGACATCGGCATCCTGCTGCGCAACTTCGACGCCTCGCACATCGAGGTGCGGCGGGCGCAGGGCTTCACCATCGGCGTGCGCACACTCGGCGACGGCCGCGGCTGCGAGGACAGCACGCTGCATCTCGGCCGCCTGGTGGACAACCGCATCGGCCTCGACATAAGCTGCGCCACCGACACCGCCTGGAACAACGCGATCCGCTACCTCGGCGGGCACGTCGCGAACTCTTCCGGCGTCAATGCCGGCAGTGATCGCTTCGGCGTGCGGCTCTCCGCCGAGCCCGGCGCCTACCTCAACCACAACCACCACGTCTTCGAGGGGCCGAACTTCGAGCTCGCCCAGGCTGGCGCGAACGTGGCGATCCCGTTCCTCAACGAGACCTCCGGCTCGGCGGTGATCGCGCGCAGCGTGCGCATGGAGGCCTGCTCGCCGCTGGTCGCACGCCACACTGCCGGCGCGACCGAGTGCCACTACGACGTCGCCTGGGCAAGCCAGGGCTATGCCGTCGGCATCGACTACGCCGCCACGGCGACGCGGGCGGGCAATGCGGTGGTGACACGCTACCGCGCCGCCGCGACGCGCCACGTCCGCCTGCTCGCGGCGGTGCCGAGCCTGCGCAGCGCCGCCTATCGCGAGAGCGCCACCGATATCGGCGTCGAAGGCCTCGCCGTCGTCTCGACGGGCACCACCGCGGCCACCACGCTGGCGGGCGTCTCCTTCGCCGGGCTGAGCGGCCTCACGCCGACCGCGAACGGGCTGCTGCTCAACGCCAATCGCGGCCTCGCCTTCGTCGTCGATGCCTCCCAGGCGAGGGAGTTCGCGCTGGCGCACTGGCTCGTGGGCGGCGCCGATGGCGGGCGGCTGTTCGTGCGCTGCTTCGATGCGGGCAAGACCCTGCTCACCGACGCCGATGCGCGGGTGCTCGCCTCCGGTGCCACCATGACCTGGAACAGCGCCGCCAAGGCGTGGATGGCCGGCGCCGGCATGGCGGACGCCTCGCTCAACCGGCGCCAGTCGGTGCGGGTGATCGGCGGCAGCGTCGCGTTCGCGCAGATCGGCATCGTCGGCTTCGACGGCCAGATCGAGCTCGAGGCGCTGCGCCTCTACGGCCTGCCGGACACCGCACCCGCCGTGCTCGCCGGGCCGACCCACGGCTGGGGGCGGCGCGAGATCCCGTTCTCAGCCGCCTACGATCCGCCGGGCCTCGGCGCCGGTGCGTCGCACCAGACCAATATCGCCGTCGCTGGCGCGGTGCCTGGTGACGCCGTGCAGGTCGGGTTCTCCGTCGCCAGCACCGCCGTCGTCTTCCTCGGCACCATCGGCGCCTCCGGCACCGTCACCGCCGTCGCCTGGAACCGCAGCGGCAGCTCCGTCGATCTCGGCGCCGGCACCCTGTTCGGGCAGGTCGTCAAGCCAAGGCCCGTCTGACCGGTCCCACGCCAGCGCCAGCCGCGCGGCAAAGGCCCCGCCGGCCGTCCGCCTCGGGCGTGCCGGCGGGGCCTTTCGCGCGTTCGGGTGCAACGCACGCCCCGAAGGGGACACTCTGATCGCCGAACGACGATCTATACGCCGGGGCCAGCGGACGGCACGGCATAGTCCGGATGGCGAGCACGCCAATCGCGGTACGCCGCTACCTCGCGCTCCAAATCAAACGGCTCCGTAGGCGTTCCGCTCTCGTCGATCAACCCGGCCTCGAGAAGCGCCACGACCACGTGCCAGTGGCGATCGATGGCCGCGTCGGTCGCAGGGTCTGACGGGCAGTGTTCCGCGTACTGCCAGGCGCAGATCCCACGCGCCACCGCTTCCACGTCGCCTGGCGATGCATTCATCGTTGAACCCTGGGCCGACACGAGCCATCTGCGCCAGCTTCGAAACAGAGGTGTATCCCATGTATGATCCTCGAACACTGCTGCGTCTCTTCGAAGAATGCGCTCGTCGTTGCATTACCGGGAAACACAATCGCTCAACCACTTCTACTGCCACGCATGAATCACAAAAGGCTGAGTCGGATCGCCTGTAAAACGTACGATTGCCGATCGTCTGACTCTACCGCGCTCAGCAAGCAACACTTGGGTTTGCACTGTAAACGCGCGACCGAACAACTCTGGAAGATCACCAGCCGTCAGGGGTCGATCACCGCGATCCGCGACTATTGTTCGGACTGCAGCCCGGTCGCCGTCGACCATGGCGAGGAGCACCAGTTCCGGTGCTGTGCGCGCGTCGGGTCGCTCCGCATGGCCGTGAACGGTGACAAGGTCTGCCAAAGCGTCAAACCATTCATCTCGCATATGCATGACAAGACGCAGCTCATCGATCGATCTGAGCCACCCATTCCGGGGCTGGACGTTTGATCCGACGGCCGCGTAATCATCACGCTCTGCGCCGCCAAAGCGGCGAAGATCATCAGGATCACGCCAGTCCTCAAGAGCCGCAAGAATCCGGTCAGCGGCCGATCGATCCGACGTGATCAGCGTGATCAGGCGTTCCAGCAGGTTGCGATCAGAGACGTTCAAGTCGACTTTGCCGCGCTCATCCTGAACCGCAACCACCACATTGAACTCGCCAACACGCACCTCAATCGGGCTGCCGTCGATCGGAGCATACTGCGCCTGCGCCGGATCAAGCATACGTTGCAGCACGATATGAACAGCGCCATCCGCAGCGATCATGGCCTGCGCACGTCGAACCTCTTGTCGCGCCATGACGTATTCAGATGCCGACAGTTTGAGGCCAAGATGCGCAATCACGGCGAGGATCATGACTAGCCAGACCGCAACGATCAGCGCTGAGCCTCGTTGCCGTTGATTTCGTCTCGCCGCCGTTTCAGCGGCGCCGCGTGGCACCT
Organism: Elioraea tepidiphila DSM 17972; assembly: GCF_000378465.1. Lineage (GTDB taxonomy): Bacteria > Pseudomonadota > Alphaproteobacteria > Acetobacterales > Acetobacteraceae > Elioraea > Elioraea tepidiphila. The sequence continues at coordinate 2,676 of NZ_KB899916.1, read as the reverse complement.
GAAGAGCCACGGAGAACCTCACGCAACTCATTCGTGACCTCCCGGAGATCGGCCGGCGAGCGGACAATGCGAGGGGTGAGCAGCACGATCAGGTCGGTCCGAGCCCCCACATCGGTCTTCACGCCAAACAGATTGCCAATGATCGGGATGTCCTGAAGGATCGGTATGCCCGAGTTGCCATCCGTCCGGCGATCGCGGATCAACCCGGCCAGGGCAATGGTCTCTCCGCTGGCCACGCTCACCGAACTCGCGAACTTGCGCTGCTGGATCGTCGGCGAGTCGATTCCCGATGACGTCGTGCGGACAACATCGCTGATCTCCTGGCTGATATCCAAGCGCACGAAGCCCGTTTCGTTGGCACGCGGTGTGACGCGGAGGATTACGCCGGTGTCACGGAACTGAATGGTGTTCACGATCGGTGCCCCGGGGTTGAGAATGCTCACCGCCGACTGCGTGGCCACCGGAACCTGATCGCCCACTTGGAGCGAAGCAGTCTGGTTGTTGGTGACGAGCAGCTTGGGAGAGGAGACAACGTTGACGCGGGTGACAGCCTCCAATGCGTTCAGCACCGCGCGCAGGTCGGAACCGCCGAGAAGGAGGGAGAAGCCTGGAAAGCGGCTGTCCACCAAGCCCGTCGCAGCTTCGCTCAGGACGCCGCGAAAGTCGCCCTGTTGCAGAAACCATTGTACGCCGTATCGCAGGTCGTTTGTCAGAGTCACCTCTGCCACGACCGCCTCGATCAGGACCTGCATCGGTGGTGAGTCCAGCCGTGCGATCGCACTCTCGATTAGGCGGTAATCGCGCGGTGTCGCACGGATCAACAGCGCGTTGTTGGTTTCGTCAGCGATGATGCGCGGCACCATGTCCGCCATGCCACGGGCAGGATCACCGACGGGCGCCAAGCTGGGCTCGGCAGGGAACTCCCCCTCCAACCCTGGATCGGGTGTGGGGGAGGGTCGAATGCCGGGTTGTGGAATCGAGGCAGGCGCCCGTGGCTCGCCGACGGGTGGCAGCGGAGAGGGTGCCATGCCGGGCGGTCCTCCTGGCAGAGCCGGCTCGGGAGCGAACTCTGCACCCGCGCCTGCGATCATGGAACGCCGGACCCCAGGCTGCGCGCCGCCGACATCAAAGAGGCGCGAGAGCACCCCCGCCAAGTCTGACGCGCGCCCATGCTGTACGTTGTAGATGAAGAGGCGGACCTCGGTCGCCTCCGCAGCCTGGTCCAGCCGATCGACCCATTGCGCCACCTCACGCAAGATCTGGCCGCGACGGGCAACCGCAAGCACGGCGTTCAAGCGGCTGAGCGGGATAAACCTGAGCGGGGCACCGGCCCCACGACGCGGCTGCGCACCGTAGATGCTTTCAAGCTCGCGAACGAGCACACGAGCATCCACCGAACGAGGGTAGAATACCGCCAGCGAGGCTCCCGCGAGAGCATCGACATCCAACGTGGCGACGAGCTCTGCCGCGGCATCGACATCGCGCTGTGTGCCGGAGACGAGCAACGCCGCGCGACCCGGAACAGGACGCAGAACGACGTCTTGGGGCAGCAGGGCCTGCGCTGCCTGGATCACTTCGGTCGGCGCGATGTGGTCGAGCTGAAGCGCTCGGACGATCAAGCCCCCTTGCGGCTGCCCCGGTCTGTCCATCACGGCGCCACGCCTTGTCACCTCGGGGAGTGGCGCCGCTGTGATGGCTTCGCCGGTGCGCATCAGGCCGACACCATGGATCCTCAACACCTCTTCCAGGAGCGGAATCACGGCGTCACGCCGAAGTGGCCGGTTGGTCTGCAGGGTGATCTGGCCCTGAATCCGCGGATCGATCGCCACGTTGAGTCGGAGCGTGTCACCAAGGACCGCGCGAACCACATCCCGGATTTCCGTGTTCACGAAGTTCAGCGAGATATCGCCCCCCGGCCCGGCCTCAACCGCGGGCGAGGTGGGCTGTGCGGCGGGCATGGTGAAAAACTCGGCAGGACGGGCAGGGCGCAGCGCCTGGACAGAGACGCGTCCCGGCAGGGTAACGCTCGGTGCCGAAGGTGCCGTAAGGCTGGCGGTGGGTGGTGGCTGCGGCAGCTGAGCCGCCTCCTGGGCAGCCATCGGAGGTTCCGTCGCCCGGCAACCAAGGACAAGCAGCAGGCCGGCCGTCATCAGTCCAAGACGTAGATCCGGCACTCGCACCGCTCCTTCAACGCCCCCCTCCAAGCCGGCTCGCCGGAATACCGGGTGCTCGGTCACTGGCCGGGGCCGACAGCCGACGCCGGCCGAGGACCAATGATCCAGGGAGGCGTAGCCGAACGGTCAGCCTCGGCCGATGTTGGGCCGGCAGATTGCTGCGGTGCCGGTGCGGCGGCGGACGCCGCGCTCGTCCCGTGATCATCCGGGCCATAGCAGCCCGTTGACGAATGCGGCGCGGCCTGATTCTGACACCTGGGGCAGGCGGCGGCAGGTGTCGGATGGCGCTGGGGCGGCAGCGGGATCGACAGTCGGAGATGCTGGTGGCGTGGTCGGAGATGCCACGCTCACCGGGACATGCGTTCTACGACCGGCTGCAGGTCGAACTCGTCGCGGCCGGGTTCGACGGCTTCGTCGAGGGGCTGTGCGCGGCGCACTACGCGGAGCGGCGCGGCCGTCCCTCGCTGCCGCCGGGGCGCTACTTCCGCATGCTGCTCGTCGG
>NZ_KB899915.1 GCF_000378465.1 Elioraea tepidiphila DSM 17972 | reverse complement strand
GGGCGTCGCCGCGCACCATGAGGCCGCGGCGCCGTGCTGCCGGTCGCGCGATACAACTGCGACCAACGCACCGCGCTCGCCACGCTCACCGAGAACAGCTTGGCCGCCTCGCGGCAACTCGCGCCATTCCGCATGGCCGCCACGACGCGATCACGCAGATCACAGGACAGGGCTCGGGTCATCGGCTGCTGGCCTCCAGCCCAGCCAGCAGCTTGAATCAGAAAACCAAACGCGCCGGAACACCCAATCCGATTCCACCAGAAGGAATCAGGCTCTAGCGCCGGTCCGCGCCTGGCTCAGTCCGGGATCGGGCCGACCAGCACGGCCCCCTCCTCCACGCGTGCGGGGACGGGCGTCAGGCGCTCGCCGGCGCAGGGGCCCTTGAGACAGAACCCGTCCTCGATGCGGAACAGGGCGCCGTGCGTCGAGCACTGGATGTGCCGGCGCCGCGCGTCGAGGAACCGGTCGGGTGCGATGTCGAGCGACACGCCGAGATGCGGGCAGGAGTTGAGATAGACCCAGACCGCGTTCCCCCGGCGGACCGCGAAGATGCCCGTGAACCGGCCGGGGGGCGGGTCGAACCCCTTCGCCCCGCCGTCGGGAATGTCGTCGAGCCGGCAGAGCGCGCGCTCGGCGGTGGCGGTGCTCAAGGCGCCTTGAACCCGCCCATGGCGCAGAGCGTGCGCCAATGCGCCGCGCTGACCGGCATCACCGACAGCCGCGACTGGCGGATCAGCGGCAGCCCCTCCAGCCGCGGCGAGGCCTTGATCTCGGCGAGTCCCACCGGCCGCGGGAACGGGCCCACCGCCTTCATGTCCACGCAGACCCAAGGGGAGCCGGGCTCGGCCGTCGGGTCGGGGTATGCCTCGCGCACCACCTCGACCACGCCGACGATCTGCTTGCCGATGTTGGAGTGGTAGAAGAACGCCCGGTCCCCGAGCTTCATCGCCATCAGGTTCTGCTTGGCGGTGTGGTTGCGCACGCCGGTCCAGGGCTCCACGCCCTTCGCGACCTGCTCGTCCCAGGAGAAGGCGTCGGGCTCGGACTTCACCAGCCAGTAGGCCATCGTCGGTTATCCGGCGACCTGCTGGCCGTCCTTGAACACCACGCGCATGGGGCGGATCACCATGGACTCGAACAGCCCCGCCTGGGCGTAGGGGTCGCCCGAGGCGAAGGCCTCGACGGCGGCGCGGTCGGGCATATCGACCACATAGAGCGACCCGCGCGGCTTGCCCTCGCCGTCCAGCACCGGGCCGACCAGCAGGAAAGCCTCCTTGTGGGCATTGAGGTATTCCAGGTGCTTCGGGCGGGTCGCCAGCCTGAGCTCCAGGCTGTCCGGCTTGTCCACGCACTGAATGGTGAAATGCATCCCCGTCGGTCTCCCTTGCGGCCGCACACGCCGGGTTGCGCTTCAAACCCGGGCCCATGGCCCATATCATCGCCCGGGATGGATGGAAACGCAGCCCCGCGCGGCCGCAGCCTGCACCGCTTCGCCAATCCGGGCCGCTTCATGCGGCTGTCCGGCGCCGTCCTGCCGTGGGTGGCGATGCTGGGGATCGCCGTCTCAGCGGTCGGGCTGGTCTGGGGGCTCGGCTTCGCGCCGCGCGACTGGCAGCAGGGCGACACGGTGCGGATCATGTACGTGCACGTGCCCGCGGCCTGGATGGCGATGGGGGGCTATCTTGGCTTGGCGATCGCCTCGTTCACGAGCCTCGTGTGGCGCCATCCGCTCGCCGACATCGCCGCGACCTCGATCGCTCCCGTGGGCGCCGTGTTCACCGCGATCTGCCTGATCACCGGCAGCCTCTGGGGCAAGCCGATGTGGGGCACCTGGTGGGTGTGGGACGCGCGGCTGACCTCGGTGCTGGTGCTGTTCTTCCTCTATCTCGGCCACATCGCCCTGACCTCGGCCTTCGACGAGCCCGAGCGCGCCGCGCGTCCGGCCGCGATCCTGGCGCTGATCGGCGCGGTGAACCTGCCGATCATCAAGTTCAGCGTCGACTGGTGGAACACGCTGCACCAGCCCGCCTCAGTGACGCGGTTCGACGCGCCGGCCGTCCACGTGGACATCCTCTGGCCGCTGCTGATCGCCGGCCTCGGCTTCCTGTTCGCCTTCGCCGCGATCGTGCTGCTGCGGATGCGCACGACCATCCTCGAGCGCCGCGCCCGGGCGCTGATGCTCGCCCGCGCCGCCGAGGCGCGCGCGCCGGAGGCTGTGCCGGCATGAGCGAGTTCCTGTCCATGGGCGGCTACGCGGCCTTCGTCTGGCCGTCCTATGCGGTTGCGGTCGGCGCGCTGGTGGCGCTGGCCGCCGTGTCGTTCCGGCAGTGGCGCGCGGCGAAGGCCGAGGTCGCGCGTCTGGAGGCACTCGGCCCGCGCCGGCGCGGCGGAGGTGGCGCATGAGTCGCAAGAAGCGCCGCCTCTGGATCCTGCTGCTGTGCGGCCTCGGTCTGGGCACCGCGACGGCGCTGACGCTGACCGCGTTCGAGGACAGTCTCGTGTTCTTCTTCTCGCCCTCGGATCTCGCGGCCAAGCCCATGCCGCCCGACCGGCCGTTCCGTGTCGGCGGACTGGTCGAGGCGGGCAGCGTGGTCCGCAGCACCAATGCCGAGGGCAGGATGGAAACGGCGTTCCTCGTCACCGACGGCGCGCGGTCGCTCCGCGTGACCTATACCGGCATCCTGCCCGACCTGTTCCGCGAGGGGCAGGGCGTGGTGGCGGAAGGGCGGCTCCGTCCCGACGGCAGCTTCGCCGCCTCGACCGTGCTCGCGCGCCACGACGAGACCTACATGCCGCCCGAGGTGGCGGACGCGCTGAAGCGCGCCGGGCACTGGCAGCCGGGCCAGCCGCCACCGCCGGCGGCGCTGTGGAACACGCTCACCGCGCCGGCGACGAACTGAAACGATGATCCCGGAACTCGGCCATTTCGCCCTTGTGCTCGCGCTGCTGCTCGCGTGCGCGCAGGCGGTGACAAGCCTCGTGGGCGCGCAGCTCGGCGAGCGGCGCGGCGCGCTCTTGATCGCCGCCGGCCCACCGACCGCGATCGGCGGCGCGGCCTTCGTCGGGCTCTCGTTCGGCTGCCTGATGTGGTCCTACGCGGTGAGCGACTTCTCGGTCGCGAACGTGGTGCAGAACAGCCACTCGCTGAAGCCGATGCTCTACAAGCTCACCGGCACCTGGGGGAACCACGAGGGCTCCATGGTGTTGTGGATCCTGATCCTGGGGCTGTGCAGCGCGGCGGTCGCCTGGTTCGGCGGCAACCTTCCCGCCAGCTTGCGCGCGCGCGTGCTCGGCGTGCTGGGGCTGATCGCGGTCGGGTTCCTGCTGTTCACCATCCTGACCTCGAATCCGTTCGAGCGCGTCTGGCCGATCCCGGAGGACGGCACCGATCTCAACCCGCTGCTGCAGGACCCCGGCCTCGCCTTCCATCCGCCCTTCCTCTACCTGGGCTATGTCGGCACCGCGGTCGCCTTCGCCTTCGCCTGCGCGGCGCTGATCGAGGGGCGGGTGGATGCCGCCTGGGGCCGCTGGGTGCGGCCCTGGACGCTCGCCGCCTGGTGCGCGCTGACGCTCGGCATCGCGCTCGGCTCCTGGTGGGCCTATTACGAGCTCGGCTGGGGCGGGTTCTGGTTCTGGGATCCGGTCGAGAACGCCTCGCTGATGCCCTGGCTGCTCGCGACCGCGCTGCTGCATTCCGCAATCGTGGTGGAGAAGCGCGAGGCGCTGAAGGTCTGGACCATCCTGCTCGCGATCCTGACCTTCTCGTTGTCGCTGCTCGGCACGTTCCTGGTGCGCTCCGGCATCCTCAACTCGGTGCACGCCTTCGCCAATGATCCCGACCGCGGCGTGTTCATCCTGATCCTGCTCGCGGTGACCGTGGGCGGGTCGCTCATGCTGTTCGCCTGGCGCGCGCCGGCGATGGTGCCGCAGGGCGTGTTCGCGCCGCTCTCGCGCGAGGGTGCGCTGGTGCTGAACAACCTGCTGTTGGCGACACTGTGCGCGGTGGTGTTCGTCGGCACGCTCTATCCGCTGTTCGCTGACCTCGTGCTGGGCGCGAAGATCACGGTCGGCCCGCCGTTCTTCAACGCGACCACGTTCCCCCTGTTCGTGCCGCTGATGATCGCCATGGCGGTCGGGCCGCTCTTGCCGTGGAAGCGCGCGGATCTCTGGGCGGCGCTGGCGCGGTTGCGGCTTGCCATGGCGGTCGTTGCGGTGTTCGCGGTCGTGTACATCGCCGCGGTGGATCGCGCGCTCTTGCCGCTGCTCGGCTTCGCGGTCGCGCTCTGGGTGGTGCTCGCGGCGGCGACCGACCTTGCCGACCGGATCAAGCTCGGCGCTGTGCCCTTGGGCGACTCGTGGCGCCGGCTGCGCGGGCTGCCGCGCGGGGCGATCGGCGGCATCATCGCCCATGCCGCGGTCGGCATCTGTGTCGCCGGGATCGCCGGCAAGGGCATCGCGCCGGAGCGGATCACGCTGCTCCGGCCGGGCGAGACGACGACGATCGCCGCCTACACGATCCGCTTCGAGGGCACCTCGTCCGTCGCCGGACCGAACTGGACCGGCACGGAGGGGCGGCTCGTCGTGATCCGCGACGGGCGCGAGATCGGGGCGCTGACGCCGCAGCGGCGTTTCTATCCGGTCGCGCGCATGAACACGACCGAGGCGGCGATCCGCACCTCGGGCTTCGCCGATCTCTACGGCGTGATCGGCGAGAGCACGGCTGACGGCGCGACGGTGGTGCGGCTGCACTTCAATCCGCTCGCCCCGTGGATCTGGTTCGGCGCGGTGCTGATGGCGCTGGGCGGCCTGGTGAGCCTGTCGGATCGGCGCCTGCGCGTCGGTGTGCCGGCGCGCCGGCGTGCGCCTGTGCCGGTGGCGGCGGAATGACGGCGCGGCGGCTGCTGTTCGCGCTGCCGGCGCTGGCGCTGCTGGTGGCCGCCGCCGGGTTCTGGGCGATGCTCTCGGGGATGCAGCGCGGCAGCTTCGATCCGCGCGGCGTGCCCTCGGCGCTGGTCGGGCGCGAGGTGCCGCGCTTCGAGCTCGCTGCGTTGGCCGGATGGAACAAGCCCGGGCTGTCGTCGGCGGACATCGCCGCGGCCGCGCGTGAGGGGCCGGTGCTGGTGAACTTCTTCGCGTCCTGGTGCGTGCCGTGCCTGGTGGAGCATCCGCAGCTGATGCGGCTCGCGGCCGAGGGCGTGCCGGTGTTCGGCATCAACTACCACACGGGGACGCAGAAGGATCCCGGCGCGGTGGACTGGCTGCGGCGGCATGGCGATCCGTTCCGGCGCATCGGCGTCGACGTCACGGGGCGCGTGGCCGTGGATTTCGGCGTGTACGGCGTTCCGGAGACGTATCTGATCGACCGCGAGGGGATCGTGCGCTGGCGCATGGCCGGGCCGATCACGGAGCAGATCCTGGCGGACGAAGTCCGCCCTCTGCTCAGGAGGTACAGATGAAGGCGGGGGACCACGCTGGTCCCCCGCGCCCCCTGCGGAGGGCGCGCCTCCCGTTGGTCGGCGCGCGCGGCCCCCGACCAACGGGAGGGGGCCCCTCATGGGGTGCGCGAGGGGCCTTGCGGCCCCTCGCCTTGGTTTTCTTCCTGCTTTGCGCGCCAGCGCACGCCGTGGTCGACCCGCGCGAGATGCTGCCCGACCCCGCCCAGGAGCAGCGCGCGCGCGACATCGGCCGTGGCCTTCGCTGCCTCGTCTGCCAGAACCAATCCATCGACGACTCCAACGCCGACCTCGCGCGCGACCTCCGCCGCATCGTCCGCGAACGCGTTGCCGCCGGCGACAGCGATGCCGAAGTCGTGCGCTTCGTCACCGACCGCTACGGCGATTACGTGCTGCTGCGCCCGCCGGTGAACGCCGTCACCATCGGCCTCTGGGCCGCGCCGGCGCTGATCCTGCTCGCCGGTGGCGCGGGCGCGTTCGCCTATCTGCGCCGCCGCCGCGCCGCCACGCCCCCGGAAGCCGCGCCGCTCTCGCCCGAGGAGCGCGCGCGGCTCAGGCACCTGACCGCCGAATGATCGACTGGATCGTCCTCGGTGCGGCCACCTTCACCGCCGTCCTTCTGGTCCTCTGGCCGGCGATCCGCGGCGTCCGCCCGCCGCCGCCGCGCGAGGCGCACGACGCCGCCCTCTACCGCGCCCAGCTCGCCGAGCTCGACCGCGACCGCGCCGAAGGCCGGCTGTCGGACCGTGAACACCGCGACGCCGTGCTGGAAGTGCAGCGACGCCTGCTCGCCGCCGTGCCGGCGCCACCCGAAACGCCCGCGAAGGCCGAGACGCCCGCCGCCGCGCGCTGGCTGATCGGGGGCATCGCCGCGGTCCTGCCGGCGCTCGCGCTCGCGCTCTACCTGCCGCGCGGCATGCCGGGCATGCCCGCCTTCCCGCACGCCGAGGTACAGGCCGTGCGCCAGGCGGAACGCGCCGAGACCGATGCGCTGCTCGCGCAGGTGCGCGCGCGCATCGCCACCCTGCCGCCCGACAGCGAGGACGCCCGCCGCGGCTGGGCCCTGATCGCCAATGTCGAGCGCCGCCGCGGCAACGCTGCGGGCGCGGTCGAGGCGGGACGGCGCGCGCTCGCGATCCGCTTCGAGCCCGGCCTCGCGATCGACCTCGCCGAGACGCTGGCGATCGCCTCCGACGGCCGGGTGACAGCCGAGGCGCGGCGACTGCTTGAACGTGCCCGTGCCGCGGCGCCCGACGATGTGCGCGCGCGCTACTACCTCGCATTGGCCGATCTCCAGGCCGGCGACACCGAGGCGGCGATCGCGGGCTTCCGCGCGGTCGAGCGGCTCTCGCCGCCGGATGCGTCGTGGCGGCCGATGCTGGCCGAGCGCATCGCCGAGGCCGAGACGCGCGCGCGCGCCCAGGCCGCGCCCGGCCCGACCGCGGAACAGATGGCCGCCGCCGCCGAGCTGCCGCCCGACCAGCGCGCGGCGATGATCGAAGGGATGGTGACGCGGCTGGCGGAACGGCTGCGCGAGACGCCGAACGACGCGGAAGGGTGGCTCCGCCTCGCGCGCGCCTATCGCGTGATGGGCCGCACGACGGACGCGCGCGCGGCCCTCAACCGCGCGGCCGAGTTGCTGCCGGACGATCCGCGCGTCGTCGCCGAGAAGATGGCGCTCGGCGCCGGCGGGTGACGGTCGCTTACGCCTCCGGCGGCACGGCCGGGGCGCGCCCCTCGGAATCAAGAGCGTCGCGCAGCCGCCGCTCGTAGTGGCGGTAGTACTTGTCCGTGACCAGATCGGTCTTCACCACCACACAGACATCCGTGGTGTTGAATTGTTCATCGATCACGGCGCCGTCGCCGACGAATCCGCCGAGGCGGAGATAGCCCTTGATCAATGGCGGCAGCTCGTTGAGCACCGCCTTCAGGTCGATCGCCTCGGGCGGCATGCGCCGCATCTCCACATACCGGTGCGGCAGCGCGCGCGGACGCAGCGCCGGCGGCGCGAGGTGGTTGTGCCAGAGATACGTCAGCGGCGCGGCCAGCGCGTCCGGGTCGGTGCCGTGCAGCGACGCGCAGCCGAACATCAGGTCGATGCGGTGCTTGAACACATAGGCCGCGATGCCGCGCCAGAGCAGTTGAAGGGTTGGGCGCGTTCGATAGGCAGCATCGACACAGGAGCGGCCGAGCTCCAGGATCTCGCCGGGGAACGACTCGATCAACGCGATATCGTACTCGCTCGCGGAGTAGAACCCGCCGAGCTTCGCCGCCGCCGGGCGACGGATCAGCCGGTAGGTGCCGACCACGCTGTCGGCGCCGGAGCCGCGGTCGTGGTCGATCACCAGCAGATGGTCGGCGACCGCGTCGAACGCGTCGAAATCGCGCCGCCGCGCGGCGACCTCCGCGGTCGGGTGCGCGCCCATCTCGTCGTAGAACACGCGGTAGCGCAACGCCTGCGCCGCATCGAGCTCCCACGCCCGCTCGGCGATGCGCACGCCGAGATTGTTGGCGCGCAGCTCGCCGAACCCGGGGCCGTCGATGGCGGCGACTGACTGCATGGGCGGCTTCACGTCCTTCGTCATGCGGGTCCGGTTCGTTTCGGGGCCGCGTGTCTGGCACGCGGCCGCGGTGCAGGGCGCCGGTCGGGGTCGGCCTGACGGCGTGCCGCCGATCCGCCCCGTGCCGCGACGGACTCGGCTGCCGCGGCGATGCGCCGGCCGAACAGCTGCAGCCGGCTGGACGCGAGCGCAAAGCCGAGCCGCTCGGCGATCTCGCGGGCCATGCGCTCGAAGCCCTCGTCGGCGAATTCGATCACCTTTCCGGTGTCGACGTCGATCAGATGGTGGTGATGACCGCGATCGGTCGGGTCGTAGCGGGCGCGTCCCTCGCCGAAATCGCGTCGCTCGAGGATACCCTTCTCCTCCAGCAGGCGCACCGTGCGGTACACCGTGGCGATCGACACCTTCGGATCGATCGCGCTCGCGCGCCGGTACAATTCCTCGACATCCGGGTGGTCGGTCGCTTCGGAGAGCACGCGCGCGATGACGCGGCGCTGGCCCGTCATCTTCAGGCCCAGTTCGACGCACATGCGTTCGATCCGGCTCTCCATCCGCCCTCCTCAGCCGCAAAGCCCGGAACGCACCGGCAGGCCGCAGAGGCGCGTCGCACCCCGCGGCTGCTCAACCGGCCTCCGGGCCGCGCCGACCCCGGTATAGCAGATGACGACGCGTCGGTCCCGCCGGGCCGGGGCCGGGCGGTTCAGCCGCGCCGGCCGGACCGGGGCTTGGTGCCGAGCCCGATCTTCTTGGCGAGCGTCGAGCGGTGCTTGGCGTAGTTCGGCGCCACCATCGGGTAGTCGGGCGCCAGGCCCCAGCGCTCGCGATACTGCTCGGGCGTCATGTTGTAGGCGGTCTTGAGATGGCGCTTCAGCATCTTCAGCTTCTTGCCGTCCTCAAGACAAATGATGTAATCGGGGTGGACCGACTTCTTCACCGGCACCGCCGGCTGCGGCTTCTCCGCCGGCGCCGCGCCCTTGCCGACGGCCGAGAGCGTGCGGAACACCTCCTGGATCAGGCCAGGCAGTTCCGAAAGTGGCACGCTGTTGTTGCTGACATGCGCCGAGACGATCTCGGCGGTCAGTTCGAGGATATTCGAGTCGGACTGCTGGTCCTGCATCGCCGTTGCCTTCACCTTCCGGGACGAGTCGCGGCGGTGTATAAGGCGCTATGTAGCAAGCCGCAACGATAACTTGCTGCGCGTTGTGGTTTTTTTCGTCGAACAGGGTGTGCAAGACGTGCCGAAGAACGAGTCGGAGCAATTTTTTCTCGACATCACAACCGAGACTTGTCCAATGACGTTCGTTCGGACGCGTCTGCTACTCGACCGCATGCCTCCCGGCGCCACGGCGACGGTGCGGCTCGCCGGCAAGGAGCCGCTCGGCAACGTTCCGGGCTCGGCACAGGCGCTCGGTCACACGGTCGTTTCGATCGTGCCGGAGGCGTCCGGGCGGGAGGCCCCGTCCGATGTCTGGCTCGTCACCCTGAGGAAGGCGGGGTGAGCGGCCGCGCCAGCACCACGGCGTCGTCCCCGTCCGGGTAGTAGCGCCGACGTCGGCCGGCCTCGCGGAATCCCCCTGCCGCGTAGAGCCGCCGCGCAGCTTGGTTCGCCTCCGCGACCTCCAGGAACAGCCGCGCCGCGCCGCGCTTCGCGGCTTCGGCGGCGATCGCGGCCAGCAGGTGTCGGCCGATGCCACGTCGTGTGTGGGCCGGCGCGACGCCGAGCGTGACGATCTCGGCCTCGTCGGCGGCGATGCGGGCGAGCACGAACCCGGCGGGCTCGCCGTCCAGCGTCGCGATCAGCGCGAAGGCGCCCGGCATGGCGAGCAGGCGCGCCATGGCCGGTTCGCTCCACGGGTCGGCGGGAAACGCGGCCTGGTGGAGCGCGGCAAGCAGCGCGGCGGCGTCAGGGCCGGCCGGCGCGATCGCGATGCTCACGCGGGGGCGGGGCGCAGTGCCGGGGGTGGACGCACGGCCGGCGGGTCGATGTAGAGCGGCGTGGCGTCGAGCGGTGCGAGCGTGCCGTCGAGGCGTGCGCGGGCGATGCGGGCGACGTCGCGGGCGTCCGGCAACGTGGCGGGCGCGTCGGGCCGGAGGATCGGCGCGGCATCGCCGACGATGCGGGCGATGGCGGGCGGGGCGTCGCCCGGGCGCCAGGCGGTTGGCGGTGCGGTGGGGTGCGGCAGGCTGCCAGCGACGGTGAAGGGCATGAGGAAGATGTGCCCCCGGCGGCTGTCGATCGCGGCGAGCACGGGACCGTCGGGCGCGGCGGCGGCGAGCGCCTCGCCGGTGGTGACGGGGATCAGCGGAATGCCGACGCCGAGGGCGATGCCGCGGGCGAGGGCGAGGGCGGCGCGCACGCCGGTGAAGCTGCCCGGCCCGATGGTGACGGCGACGGCGTCGGGCGTGGCGTCGGCGAGGACCTGCTGCGCGAGCAGGACGATGGCGGCGGCCTGGCCGTGGCCGCCGGGCGCCTCGGCCGAGGCATCGCCGAAGGCGGCGGTGCTGCGCGCGAGCGCGCACTCCAAGGCAAGAATCCGGGGGGCCGCAAGGCCCCCCGCGCCCCCCTGGAAGGGCCCCCTCCCGTTGGTCGGGGGCCGCGGCCCGACCAACGGGAGGGCCGCCCTCACGGGGGGTCCGGGGGGCCAATGGCCCCCCGCCCTCACAAAACCTTGCACGCTTCCTCGAACCCCAGCCGCGGCCGGCGCGGCGGCAGATGCGTGCCGTCACCCCGGCCGATATTCACCAGGAAGTTCGACCGGATCGACGTGCCCCTGAAGAACAGCTCGTCCACCAGCGCATTGTCGAACCCGCTCATCGGCCCGCAATCCAGCCCGACCGCGCGGCACGCCAGGATCAGATACGCCCCCTGCAAGGTGCCGTTGCGGAACGCGGTCGTTTCGAGCAGGTCCGGATTGCCCGCGAACCAGCGCCGCGCATCCGCCTCGGGAAACAGCCGCGGCAGCAGATCGTGGAACTCGACATCATGGCCCACGATCGCCGTGACCGGCGCGGCCATGGTCTTCGCCACATTGCCCGCCGACAACGCCGGCTTCAGCTTCTCCTTGGCCTCGGCGCTGCGCAGGAACAGCACCCGCACCGGCGAACAGTTCGCGCTCGTCGGACCGAGCTTCGCGAGATCCCAGACGCGCCGCAGATCATCGTCGGTGACCGGATCGGGGCGCCACGCCGAGAAGGTGCGCGCCTCACGGAACAGCAGGTCGAGCGACCAGTCGTCGAGCCCCAACGCCTACTCCACCGCCTGCACGGCGACGACCTCGGGCACGTAGTGCTTCAGCATGTTCTCGATGCCGTGCTTCAGCGTCGCACGCGAGGACGGACAGCCCGAGCACGCACCCTGCAAGCGCAGCTGCACCACGCCGTCGCGGAACCCGCGCAGCACGATGTCGCCGCCATCCATCGCGACGGCGGGGCGCACGCGCGTGTCGATCAGCTCGCGGATCTGCGCGACGATCTCGCGATCCTCCTCCGCCACCTCGAACGCGTCCTCGTCCTCCGCCTCGCCCTCCATCACCGGCAGGCCGGAGAGGAAATGGTCCATGATCACGCCCAGCACCTGCGGCTTCAGCAGCGACCAGTCGGCGTCGTGCGTCTTGCTGACGGTGATGAAGTCGGCGCCGAGGAACACGCGCGTCACCTCGGGCAGGCCGAACAGCGCGCGCGCGAGCGGGCTCGCGCCCGCCGTGTCGGGCCCCGGGAAGTCGGCCGTGCCGACAGCCATCACGGTGCGCCCGGGCAGGAACTTCAGCGTGGCCGGGTTGGGGGTGTCCTCGGTCTCGATGAACATGGCGTACTCCTTCGCCCCTCGGCCCGAGCCATCGAGGACCGGCCGGGTCGGCTTTGCCCAGAGGTGGCAGCGCGGCCGCCCGGGGTCAAGCGCGGTTGGCTCAGCCCTCCTCGGCGAGCAGGCGGCGGAGATAGGCGCCGTAGGCCGATTTGCCGAGCCGCTCGGCCGCCGCGATCACGGCCGCGCGGTCGATGAAGCCCATGCGCCAGGCGATCTCCTCGGGGCAGGCGACCTTCAGCCCCTGCACCATCTCCAGCGAGCGGACGAACTCGGCCGCCTCGATCAGACTCTCGGGCGTGCCGGTGTCGAGCCAGGCATAGCCGCGCCCGAGCCGCTCCACCGCGAGCCGCCCCTCGGCGAGATAGACCGCGTTCAGGTCGCTGATCTCGAGCTCGCCGCGCGGCGACGGCTTGAGCCGCGCCGCCACGTCCGAGACGTCGGGGCCATAGAAATAGAGCCCGGTGACAGCCCAGTTCGACTTGGGCGCGCGCGGCTTCTCCTCGATCGACACCGGCCGCCAATCGGCGTCGAACGACACCACGCCGAAGCGCTCGGGGTCGCGCACGTGGTAGGCGAACACCACGGTCTCGTCGGACGCGGCGGCGCGGGCAAGCATCGTTTGCAGCCCGTCGCCGTGGAAGATGTTGTCGCCGAGGATCAGGCAGACGCGCTCCCCGGCGATGAAGTCGCGGCCGATCAGGAAGGCCTGCGCCAGCCCCTCGGGCTTCGGCTGCACCGCGTAGGAGAGCCGCACGCCCCACGCCGAGCCGTCGCCGAGCTGGGCGCGGAACAAGGGTTCGTGCTCGGGCGTGGTGATCACCAGGATGTCGCGGATGCCCGCCAGCAGCAGCGTGCTGAGCGGGTAGTAGATCATCGGCTTGTCGTAGACGGGCAGCAGCTGCTTCGACAGCACGCTGGTCATGGGATGCAGCCGCGTGCCGGCGCCGCCGGCGAGGATGATGCCCTTCATGTCACGCCCAGCCGGCCGCCGTCATAGCGCTCGCGCATCCCGTCCTCCCACCAGCCGCGGTGTTCGAGATACCAGGTGACGGTGCGGCGCAGCCCCTCGGCGAAGCTGCGCTGCCCCGCCTTCCAGCCGAGTTCGCGCTCGATCCGCGTGCAGTCGATCGCGTAGCGGAAGTCGTGGCCCGGCCGGTCGGGGACGAAGGAGATCAGCCGCCGTCGCGGCCCTTCCTGCTGCACGCCCTCCAGCTCGTCCACCAGGTCGCAGATCGCGCTGACGACATCGAGATTGCGGCACTCCTCGCCGCCGCCGACGAGATAGGTCTCGCCTGGGGTCCCGCGCGTCAGGATCGCATGCAGCGCCTCGGCGTGGTCCTCGACATAGAGCCAGTCGCGCACCTGGCGCCCGTCGCCATAGACCGGAAGTTTCTCGCCGCGCACGGCCTTGATGGTCATCAGCGGAATGAGCTTCTCCCAGAACTGCCACGGCCCGTAGTTGTTCGAGCAGTTCGAGATCAGCGTCGGCAGGCCGTAGGTGCGGAACCAGGCGCGCGCGAGATGATCCGCCCCGGCCTTGGACGCGGCGTAGGGCGAGTTCGGGCGGTAGGGCGAGGCCTCGGTGAAGGCCCCCTCCTCGCCGAGGGCGCCATAGACCTCGTCGGTCGAGACCTGGAGAAAGCGGAACCGCGCGCGCGCCGCCGGGTCGAGCCCGCGCCAGTAGCGCGTCGCCTCGTGCAGCAGCGCCGCCGTGCCCATCACGTTCGTCTGCACGAAGGCGAGGGGGCCGTCGATCGAGCGATCGACATGCGTCTCGGCGGCCAGGTTCATGATCGCGTCGGGGCGGAACTCGGCGATCGCGCGCCCGACGGCTTCGGCATCGGCGATGTCGGCCTTCACGAAGGCGTAGTTCGGCGAGAACACCGCGTTCTCGACCGCGGCGAGGTTCGCGGCATAGGTGAGCTTGTCGAGGTTCAGCACCCGCGCGCCGACATCGCGCACGAGATGGCGCACCACGGCCGAGCCGATGAAGCCCGCGCCGCCGGTGACGAGGATGCGCATGGGGTTCAGTGCAGCGTCTCCAGGAGCCCGAGCATCAGCGCGGCGCGGGGCGCGAGCTCGCGCCACAGGATGTGCTCGTGATCGGCATGCGCGCCCGCGCCGGGGCAGCCGAGCCCGTCCAGCGTGGGGATGCCCATCACGGCGGTGAAGTTGCCGTCAGAGCCGCCGCCCCGGTGCTGCTTCGGCAGATCGAAGCCGAGCCCCGCCGCGATCGCGCGCGCCCGCTCGTAGAGTCCGAGCACGGCCGGGCTTTCGGCATAGGGCGGGCGGTTCATCGCGCCCGTCACGGTCACGCGGCAGCGCGGGTTCTTCGGCGTGAGGCCGAGGATCGCGGCCTCGCAGCGTTCACCGTCCTCGACCGTGGGCACGCGCAGGTCGATCTCGCAGGACGCCTCCTGCGCGATCACGTTCGGCCGCGTGCCGCCGGCGATCGGCGCGACATTGGTGGTGATCCCGCGCTTGAGATCGACCATCGCGTTGATCGCCAGGATCTGGTGCGCGAGTTCCACCACCGCGGAGGCGCCGTCCTCGAAATTGCCGCCCGAATGCGCTGCCACACCGGTGACCGCGAGTTCGAACCGGCCCACGCCCTTGCGCGCGGTCACCGCCGCCCCGCCCGGGCCCGCGGGCTCGGGGATCAGCACATAGGCGGCGTTGCGCGCCTCGGCCTCGATCAGCGCCCGGCTGGTGGGGCTGCCGACCTCCTCGTCGGGGGTGAGCAGCAGCGTGACCGGCAGCCGGGTCGCGACCTTCTGGCGCAACAGCGACGTCACCGCGTGGTAGGCGAGGAAGGAGCCGGCCTTCATGTCGTAGATGCCGGGGCCGTGGGCGCGCTCGCCCTCCACCCGGAACGGCATCGCGGCGAGGGTTCCGTGCGCCCAGACCGTGTCGAGATGGCCCGCGATCAGGATCCCCTTGCCCTCGGCATGGCCGATCCGCGCGCGGAGCATGTCTCCGTAGCCGTCGCGCCCTGCGATCCGCCGGACCTCGGCGCCGGCCCCGCGCAGGCCGGATTCCGCCTTGTCGATCAGGCGGTTGACGGCGTTCGGGTCGGTGGTCGGGGTCTCGATCTCGACCCACTGGCGCAGGCTGTCGAGAAGCGCCTCGGACGTGCCCGGATCGGTCGCCGGCATGGTGATGTTCATCCTCTGTTTCAGAAGGCGCGGCATGCTGCGCTGCGCTGGAATGCTTGTCCAGGCAACACGGCTCGCGTAGTTTTGGACATGCTGCGCCGCCGAACGAGGCGAGTCGCGCAGGGGGAAAGGGTGTGGTTCATGTCAGGTACGGCCGGCAACGGGTTCATCTGCTTCGAGGATCTGTCCGAGGGGATGAGCGCGTCCTTCTCGCGAACCGTCACCGAGTCCGACATCGTGCTGTTCGCCGGCGTCTCGGGCGACATGAACCCGGTGCATCTGGACGCGGAATACGCCGAAAAGACGGTCTTCAAGGGGCGGATCGCGCACGGGATGCTGTCGGCCGCCTTCATCTCCACCGTGCTCGGCACCAAGCTGCCCGGCCCCGGCACGGTCTATCTGGCGCAAAGCCTGAAGTTCAAGGCGCCGGTGCGGATTGGCGACACGGTCACCGCCACCTGCGAGGTCGTCTCGCTCGACGGCGAGAAGAAGCGGGCGACGCTGCGCACGGTCTGCACGGTCGGCGGCAAGCCGGTGGTGGAGGGCGAGGCGCTGGTGATGGTGCCGGCGCGCGCGGTGGCTGCCCCGAAGGCGGCTGCGGCCTGAATTGACCGTTCCCCGCCGGCGGGCCATTTCCCCGCCGTGCGCATCTTCCAGCAGTTTTCCGGTCTTCCGGCCGACGCGCGCGGCGCCGCCGTCGCGCTCGGCAATTTCGACGGCGTGCATCGCGGCCACGCCGCCGTGATCGCTGCCGCCGCCGAGGCCGCGCACGGGCGCGGCATCCCGCTCGCCGCGCTCACCTTCGAGCCGCACCCGCGCGAGGTGTTCCGCCCGGCGGACCCGCCCTTTCGGCTGACGCTCGCCGAGGCCAAGGCGGAGGCGCTGGCGGCGCTGGGCGTCGAGCTGCTCTACCAGCTTCCCTTCGACCTCGCCTTCAGCCGGATGCCGGCCGAGACCTTCATCGACGCGGTGCTGGCCGAGGGGCTCGGCGCGCGCCATCTCGCCTGCGGGCCGGACTTCCATTTCGGCCACAGGCGCACCGGCACGCCGGCGCTGCTCGCGACCCTCGGCCCGGCGCACGGCATGGGCGTGTCGATCGTGCCCGAGGCGGCCGCCCCCGGCGGGCTGGTCTGGTCGTCCACCGCCGTGCGCGACGCGCTGAAGGCGGGCGACTGCGCGCGCGCGGCGGCGATCCTCGGCCGGGCGTGGGAGATCCGCGGCACGGTCGCGCGCGGCGCCGCGCTCGGCCGCACGCTCGGCTTCCCGACCGCCAACATTCCGCTCGGCCGGCATCTCGTCCCGCGTTTGGGCATCTATGCGGTCGAGGCGGGGGTGATCGGCCTGGAGGGCGAGGTGGTTTGGTGGCCCGGGGTGGCGAGTCTCGGCCTGCGCCCCACGGTGAATCCGCTGCCGGAGCCGCTGCTCGAGGTGCACCTGTTCGACGTCGCGCCGGACCTCTACGGCGCGGCGATGCGGGTGCGGCTGCGCGCGTTCCTGCGCGACGAGGCGCGGTTCGAGACCCTGGAGGCGCTGGTGGCGCAGATGCGGCGCGACGCGGCGGAGGCGCGGGCGTTGCTGGCGGGAGGCTGACCGGCGCGGAACGGTTGTGTCGGTGCGTGACTGTAAGGAATTCCAACACCCGCATGCGTGATACAGGTATGACAAGATTTTCATAAGCGATCGGTGACATGGTATTGAGCCAGTATTTCGGGCATTTCGAACTGTTTCCCGACCCGTCCGAGCCTGTCTTGAACTCCATCGTGTTCATCTCCGCGTCGGAGTGCTGTGCGTCTCCCGCCGGTGTCAAGAGATGTCGCCTTGAGGGCCGGTCCTGAGCCAGGCTGATACCGTACCGGTGAGGCGAGGATTGTCCGAACGGCGCTCCTGCACGGCATTGTCGTGATGAGGGGGCCGGCATGGAGCGGCCGGATCGTGTCGGAAAACTTTACACCTCGGCGTGGATCGCTGCTGAGCCGAATCGAATGCCAATGTCTTCAATACGTTATGAGAGTGGCACAAACCTTGCACTCCCGATAACGCAGGGCGCGGATGGCCGCGCCGTGGGCTTCGTCGCAGGGTCAGGAGACCGTGCGGCGCTTCAGGAGGGGGAACGACATGAGCAACCGTTTGGGACTGTTGGCCGGAGCCGCGGTTCTGGCCCTAAGCATGGGGACGGCGAACGCGGCGATCGTCTCGTTCAGCAACCTCACGATCGAGTGGATCAACGGCACGCCTGCCGCGAACGTGACGACGAATGGTGTTCGGAACGTGACGAACGACCCGGCCACGGCGCGGTGGGGAGGGACCGGGAACCCCAATACGGACAGCGGCTACGACTTCACGCTCACCGGGGATCCGCTGAACGTGCCGGTTCCGCCCACGCCGTCGCCCTTCGTCCTCGGCACCTTCAACCACCAGAACTTCCCGATTCCCACCGGCACGTCGATCACCAGCATTCAGCTCAGGATCACCGCCGATGTGGCCGTGGACGGCAACCCGGTCGCCGGCAACCCGCGCGTGTTCCTGTTCGACTTCAATCACTGGGAGACGCCGAACAGCGCCAACCCGTGCGCCAACGGCGGCCCGAACGGCGTCGGCGTCAACGCCGGCGGCTGCGCCGACCGGGTCACCTTCGGTGCGAACCCGTCCTCCGAGAGCTTCCTGATCGGCAGCGATCTCTACACGCTGAACATCAAGGGCTTCATCAATGTGGGCGGGAACCCGCTGACGGATCCGGCGCTCACCGAGTTCTGGACCAGGGAGAACGGCCAGAACCCCGCTTGGCTGGTCGGCAGCGTCGAGCGCGACACCCGCAATGTCCCCGAGCCGGCCTCGCTGGCGCTGCTCGGCATGGGGCTGCTCGGCCTCGGCTTCGCCGCGCGCCGCCGCAAGGCTGTCTGACCGCCGACCGCGTTCAGTCGAGCGTTGCGTTTCGGGGGGCGGTCCTGCGGGACCGCCCCTTCTCCATGGCAGCCATGCAGGCCCGACCATCGAGGCCCGCTGGCGCGCCGCCTATATCAGTCCCGGCGGGACGACCCGCCAGCATCCGATCAACCGGGGACGGCCCCGACCGCTGAAGGGTGCCGTCCATGCCCTGGGTCTATCTCCTCCTCGCCGGCCTGCTCGAGATCGGCTGGGCCGTCGGGTTGAAGCTCTCGCACGGGCTGTCGCTCGCCCGGCCGGTTCCCACCGGCCTCACCGTCGCCGCCATGGCCGCGAGCGTGATCCTGCTCGGGCTCGCCGCGCGCCACCTGCCGATCGGCACCGCCTACGCGATCTGGGTCGGCATCGGCGCCGCCGGCACCGCGATCGCCGGCATGATGCTGTTCGACGAACCCGCCACGGCGGCGCGGATTGCGGCGATCGCCGTGATCGTCGCCGGGGTCGCCGGGCTGAAGCTGGTCTCGTGACCGCGGGCTTCGTTGACCGCCCGGCACCGGGGCGGTATCGCTCGCCCATGCACGGGTCGCGGCACGCACGAATTACGGTCCCGGCGCTCGGCTGAGAGCGCCGGGTCACGCCCCACGCCACGCCTCCGAACCGGACCGATCCGATGAGCGACAGCAAGCGCGACTACCGCGACACCGTCTTCCTGCCCGCGACCGCCTTCCCGATGCGGGGCGAGCTGCCCAGGCGCGAACCCGCCCTGCTCGAGCGCTGGGCGCGCATGGACCTTTGGGCACGACTCCGCGCAGCCTCCAAGGGCCGCGAGAAATTCGTCCTGCATGACGGGCCGCCCTATGCCAACGGCAACATCCACATGGGCACCGCGCTCAACAAGGTGCTGAAGGACGTCATCAACCGCGCCAAGCAGATGGCGGGCTACGACGCCAACTACGTGCCGGGCTGGGACTGCCACGGCCTGCCGATCGAGTGGAAGATCGAGGAGCAGTACCGCGCGGCCGGCCGCGACAAGGACGCGGTCGATCCGGTCGCGTTCCGCGCCGAGTGCCGCGCCTATGCCGAGCACTGGCTCGGCGTGCAACGCGAGGAGTTCATCCGTCTCGGCGTCGCGGGCGACTGGTGGCACCCCTACTCGACGATGGACTTCCGCTCCGAGGCGATCATCGCGGGCGAGATCGGCAAGTTCCTTCTGAACGGCTCGCTCTATCGCGGGGCGAAGCCGGTGCTGTGGAGCCCGGTGGAGAAGACCGCGCTCGCGGATGCCGAGGTCGAGTACCACGATCACAAGAGCACCACGGTCTGGGTGAAGTTCCCGATCGTCTCGGCGCCGGCGCCCGATCTCGTGCAGGCCTCGATCGTCATCTGGACCACCACGCCCTGGACCATCCCCGGCAACCGCGCGGTCGCCTATGGCGAGGACATCGACTACGCGCTCGTCGTCGTCGAGGGCGTGGCCGAGGGGGCTTCCGCCTGCATCGGCGAGCACCTGCTGGTGGCGCTGCCGCTCTGGCCGGAGGTCGAGAAGACGATCGGCGTCACCCAGCACGTGGTCCGGCGCGTGCTGAAGGGGCGCGAGCTCGCCGGCACGGTCTGCGTGCACCCGCTCAAGGGCAAGGGCTACGACTTCGACGTGCCCGCCTTGCCGGGCGACTTCGTCACGACCGAGGCCGGAACGGGTTTCGTGCACATCGCGCCGGGCCACGGCGAGGACGACTGGCAGCTCGGCCAGGCGCACGGCCTGCCCACGCCCGACACGGTCGGCGGCGACGGGCTGTTCCTGCCGCACGTGCCGCTCTTCGCCGGCGTGCATGTCTACAAGGCGGCCGATCCCGTCTGCGCGGCGCTGGCGGAGTCGGGCGCGCTGCTCGCGCGCGGCACGCTGGTCCATGCCTATCCGCATTCCTGGCGCTCCAAGGCGCCGCTGATCTTCCGCAACACCCCGCAATGGTTCATCGCCATGGACGGGCCGAAGGGCGTGCGCACGCCGGCCCTCGCCGCGATCGAGGCGACGCGGTTCGTCCCCGCCCAGGGCCAGAACCGGCTGCGCGCGATGATCGCCTCGCGCCCGGACTGGTGCATCAGCCGCCAGCGCGCCTGGGGCGTGCCGATCGCGATCTTCGTCGACAGGCGCACGGGCGAGCCGCTGCGCGACCCCGAGGTGATGGCGCGCACGGTCGCGATCTTCGAGACCGAAGGCTCGGATGCCTGGTGGACGCGCCCGGCCCAGGACTTCCTCGGCAACGACTACAACGCCGAGGACTACGAGCAGATCCGCGACATCGTCGAGGTCTGGTTCGAGTCCGGATCGACCCACGCCTTCGTGCTGGAAGGCAACGACGCGCTCAAGTGGCCGGCCGATCTCTACCTCGAAGGCTCGGACCAGCATCGCGGCTGGTTCCAGTCCTCGCTGCTGGAGGCCTGCGGCACGCGCGGCCGCGCGCCCTACGACGCGATCCTCACCCACGGCTTCGTCGTCGACGAGCAGGGGCGGAAGATGTCGAAGTCGCTCGGCAATACCGTCGCGCCCCAGGAGGTGATCGCCGAGTACGGCGCCGACATCCTGCGGCTCTGGGTGATGGCGTCCGACTACACCGAGGATCTGCGCATCGGCAAGGAGATCCTGAAGCAGCAGGCCGAGCTCTACCGGCGCATCCGCAACACGCTGCGCTGGCTGCTGGGCGCGCTCGATGCGTTCGACGAGGCCGAGCGCGTCCCCGTCGCCGAGATGCCCGAGCTCGAACGCTGGGTGCTGCACCGGCTCGCCGAGCTCGACGGCCGCGTGCGCGAGGCAACCGAGACCTTCGAGTGGACCGGCGTGTTCGCCGAGCTGCACGGGTTCTGCGCGACCGACCTCAGCGCGTTCTACTTCGACATCCGCAAGGACGCGCTCTACTGCGACCGCGCCGACAGCCCGCGCCGGCGCGCCTGCCGCACGGTGCTGGATCACGTGTTCCGCTGCCTCGTCACCTGGCTCGCGCCGGTGCTGGTGTTCACGGCCGAGGAGGCGTGGCTCGCGCGCTTCCCGGGCGAGGACGAGAGCGTGCACCTCCAGACCTTCCCGGCGATCCCGCCCGCCTGGCGCGACGAGGCGCTCGCGGCACGCTGGGCGCGCATCCGCGAGATCCGCCGTGTCGTCACCGGCGCGCTGGAGCGCGAGCGGGCGGAGGGCCGGATCGGCGCCTCGCTGCAGGCGGCACCGCTGCTGGTCATGCCCGAGGCGGATCGGTCCCTGCTGGATGCCGAGGGCTGGGCCGAGATCTGCATCACCTCGGCCATGGCGCTGGACCCGAGCGCGCACCAGCGGCTGGAGGCCCAGAAGAACGGCTTCTCGATCGACGCCATCCCGGGCGTGTTCGTGCTGCCCGGGAAGGCGGCGGGTCTGAAATGCGAGCGCTGCTGGAAGGTGCTGCCCGAGGTGGGGTCGCATGCGGATCATCCCGGCCTCTGCGACCGTTGCCATGACGCGGTGACGTCGGGGGTGCTGGCCCGGCGCGCCGCCTGACGGAATGCTCCGCCTCGGCCTCGCCCTCGCCGCACTGATCCTCGTGCTCGACCAGGCCACGAAGTGGTGGATCCTCGAGATCGTCCGCCTGCCCGACGTGGGACGGATCGAGGTCACGCCCTTCATGAACCTCACCATGGTCTGGAACCGGGGTGTCACCTTCGGCCTGCTTGCGGGCGATGCCTGGTGGCACCCCTGGGCGCTCGCCGCGATCGCGCTCGCCGTGGTGGTGGCGCTGACCGTCTGGCTCGCCCGCGCGCCCGACCGCTGGACCGCGCTCGCGCTCGGGCTGGTGCTCGGCGGCGCGATCGGCAACGTGATCGACCGGGTCCGCTTCGGCGCGGTGGTGGACTTCGTCGACCTGCACGCCTTCGGCTGGCACTGGTACGTGTTCAATGTCGCCGACAGCGCGATCGTGATCGGCGTCATCCTGCTGCTCGCGCACGCCTTGCTCCGGCCACAGCCCGGCGCTAGGGAGGGAGGATGACGAGCCGCCTCCTGCTGGTGTCCGTGCTCGCCGCGCCGCTGCTGGCGGCCTGCGGCGGGGATACCGCGCGCACCTTCGGCTTCACCCGCGATCCGCCGGACGAGTTCCAGGTGCAGACCCAGGCGCCGCTGTCGATGCCGCCCGAGTTCGGGCTCCGCCCGCCGCGCCCCGGCGCGCCGCGGCCGCAGGAGATGGCGGCGCGCGATGCCGCCCAAGGTCTTCTGGTCGCGCGTACCGTGACGGGCACGGTTCCCTTGGCGCCCCGGGCGGGGGTCTCCGCCGGCGAGGCCGCGCTGCTCGCCGCCGCGGGTCCGACACCGCCGCCCGATCTGCGCCAGCAGATCGAGACCGACCGCGCGTTGCTGGCCGAGAGCGACCGGACGCTGACCGACCGGCTGCTGTTCTGGCGCCGCCCGGAAACCCCGGGGGTCGCGGTCGATCCGCAGCGCGAGGCGCAGCGCCTGCGCGAGGCCGCCGCGCTCGGCCGCGACGTCACCGAGGGCGATACGCCGATCATCCAGCGCCGCCGCCGGGGCCTGCTCGAAGGCCTGTTCTGACCTCCCTCACGACCTCGCGCCTGGACGCGACGCGGCCGCGCGGCCATGTCTCCGCGCGGAGGGACCCATGCCCGAACTCGACCGCCGTACCGTGATCGCCGGCCTGCCGGCCGCCGCGATGCTTGCCGCGTCCACCCCGGCGCCCGCCCGCCCGACCGGCACGCCGGTGTTCGGCGCCGAGACCTTCACCCTGCCGAATGGGCTGACCGCGGCGGTGATCCCGATGCGCCGCGCCCCGGTGGTCGCGCACATGGTCTGGTACCGGGTGGGCGGCGCCGACGAGCCGCCCGGACTCTCGGGCATGGCACATTTCCTCGAACACATGATGTTCAAGGGCACGACCACGCTCGGCCCGGGCGAGTTCTCCCGCCGCGTGGCGCGCGAGGGCGGCCGCGACAACGCCTTCACCGGCCATGACTACACCGGCTACTTCCAGCAGGTCGCCGCCGACCGGCTGGAGCTCGTCATGCGGATGGAGGCGGACCGCATGGCGAACCTCGCGCTCGATGCGCGCGAGACGGAGTCGGAACGGCTCGTGATCCTCGAGGAACGGCGGCAGGTGATCGACAACGTGCCGACGCGCCGCTTCCGCGAGCGGCTCGCGACCCTGCTCTACCTCAACCATCCCTATGGACGGCCGATCATCGGCTGGGAGCACGAGATCCGTGCGATCCCGCGCGAGGCGCTGCTGAAGTTCCACGAACGCTTCTACGGCCCGGGCAACGCGATCCTCGTGGTGCAGGGCGACGTCACCACCGAACAGGTGCGCCGGCTTGCCGAGGCGACCTACGGACAGGCGCCGCCGAGCCCGCGCGTCGAGCGCGTCCGTCCCCAGGAGCCGCCGGCCGAGGGTGAGCGCCGCCTCGTCCTGCCCGATCCGCGCGTGCGCGAGCCGCAGATGGCGCGTCTGTTCCTGGCCCCCAGCGCCCGCGCCGAACCCGACGAGAGCGACGCGCTGCAGGTGCTCGCGCACATCCTCGGCTCCGGCCCGACCAGCCGGCTCTGGCGCGCGCTGGTCGATCCGGGGCTCGCGGCCTCGGCCTCGGCCTCCTATGGCGGCGATACGGTCGATGCGACCGAGTTCGGCCTCCATGCCAATCCCCGCCCGGGCGTGGAGCCCGCGCGCATCGAGGAGGCGGTCGGGGAGGTGATCGCGCGGCTGCTCGACGAAGGCGTGACGGACGCCGAGGTCGCGCAGGCGATCCGGCAGATGACGGCGGGCGCGGCGTTCGCGCGGGACTCGCTCATGGGGGGCGCGCGCACGATCGGCGCGACGCTGGCGGTCGATCTGCCGCTCGATCACGTCGAGCAGTGGCCCGCACGCATCGCGACTGTGACACCCACCCGCGTGGTCGAGGCGGCGCGTGCGGTGCTGCGGCGCGACGCCGCGGTGACCGGCTGGCTGATGCCCGGCGAGCGCCGCGCATGAGCGCGCGCGCCGACGCCAGCCCCGATGCCGGCTGGTCGGTACCGGTGCAGGCGATCGTCTCGCCGCGCGGCATCCCGGCCTGGCTGATCGAGGACCGCTCGGTGCCGGTGGTGGCCCTCTCCTTCGCCTTCGCCGGCGGTGCCGCGCTCGACCCGCCGGGGCAGGAGGGGCGGGCCGATCTCGCCGCCTCCCTGCTGACCCAGGGGGCGGGCCCCTACGACACGGCCGCGTTCTCCTCGCTCCTGCGCGACCGCGCCGTCAGCCTCTCCTTCAGCGCGGATCGCGACAGCCTCTCCGGCACGCTGCGCGTGCTGGAGGACGAGCGCGACTTCGGCGCCGAGATGCTGGCGCTCGTGCTCGCCGAGCCGCGCTTCGATGGCGAGGCGGTGGCGCGGGTGAAGGCGCAGAAGACGATCGCGCTGCGGCGCGAGGCCGAGCAGCCCCGCACCCTGGCCGCGCGGCGCTGGTGGGCCGAAAGCGTGCCGGGCCACCCCTTCGCGCGGCCGTCGGGCGGCACCGAGGCGGGGATCGCCCCGCTCGGCCGCGACGACCTGCGCGCGGCCATGGCCGCCCAGCTCCGCCGTGGGTCGCTGGTCGCGGCGGCGGCCGGGGCCATCGACGCGGCGGGGCTCGGCGCACTGCTGGATCGCGCCTTCGCCGATGCCGTGCCCGAGGGCGAAGCCGCGCCCGTGCCGCCGCTGCCTGCCCCCCGCCCCTTCGGGCTCGCGGTGATCGAACGCGACGCGCCGCAGGCCGCGGCCCTGTTCGGTCACGGCGCGATCCCGCCCGAGGATCCGGACTGGGAAGCCGCGCAGGTGGTGAACTGGATCCTCGGCGGCGGCGGGTTCTCCTCGCGGCTGATGACCGAGATCCGCGAGAAGCGCGGCCTCACCTACGGCATCGGCACTTCGCTGGTGCCGTTCCGCGGCGCGGCGCTCGTCCTGGGCTCGGTCTCGACCGAGAACCCGCGCTTCGGCGAGACGCTCTCGCTGCTGCGCGCCGAGTGGGCGCGCATGGCCGCCGACGGCCCGACCGAGGACGAGGTCGCTTCCGGCAAGGCGTTCCTGTCGGGCTCGTTCCCCTTGGGCTTCACCTCGACGCCGCAGATCGCCGGCACGCTGGTGGCGTTGCAGCAGCTCGGCCGCGGCCCGGAGTGGCTGGCCGGCCGGCTCGCGCGGCTGGCGGCCGTGACGGTCGAGGATGCGCGGCGGACCGCGCGGCGCCTGTTCGATGCGGACGCGCTGTCGGTCGCGGTCGCGGGGCGGCCGGCGCTGTAGCGGCTACACGCCCACCGAGTGCGCGAGCGCGGGGAAACGTTCCAGAGCCGTGCTGATCTCGCGTGCGGCGTCGCGCAGCGCCGGCAGACGCGTCTCGACCATCTCCGGCAGGCGTACGCGCGTGGAATCGGCCGAGCAGTTGATCGCCGCGAACACGCGCCCCGCGGCATCGCGGATCGGCACGGCGACCGCAACGACCCCGTACTCGATCACGTCGCAGACCGCGGCATGGTCCTGCGCCCGCACCGCCGTCAGCAGCGCCGAGAGCTCCTCGGCGGTGACCGGCGTGCGCGCGGTGTAGGCCGGGAACGGCGCCTGGGCGAGATAGGTGGCAAGACGGTCGGGCGGCAGATGCGCGAGGAGGACGTGGCCGGTCGAGGCCGCGTGCGCGGGCAGGCGCGAGCCGACCGACTGGCGTAGCCGCCGCTCGCGCTTCTCCATCGCCGCGTGCGCCAGATAGACCACGTCGTTGCCCTCCAGCACCGTCAGGGAGGAGGCATCGCCGAAGCGCGCGTTCAATGCCTGGAGATGCGGCTGGACGAGATCCTTCAGGTTCATCGCGCCAAGGAATGCCGCGCCGAGTGCCAGCACGCGGCTCCTCAACACGAAGCGGCGCCGGTGCTGGCGGACATAGCCGAGTGTCTCCAGCGTCAGCAGCGCGCGCCGTGCGGTCGCCGGCGTCAGGCCCGCGCGGGCGGCCACCTCGGAGAGCGTCAGTTCCGGTGCGTCCGCGCCGAAGCACTCGATCACGGCGAGCCCGCGCGCGAGTCCGGCCACGAACTCACGATCGCGCGGGGTGGTTGACCTAGGCGCCGTTCCCACTATCCTTCGCATAACGCATGATTTTTCGCATAGCGAAGAAAGTCAAGCGGCCAAGGGAGGACTCATTCGCGCCATGAGCAAGGCCCGGCCCTACTCGACCGCGATCTCCGAGGTCCATGCGGACCGGGTGGTGATCCGCGGCCATGACCTGTGTTCGGGGCTGATCGGGCGGATCTCGCTCACCGAGCATTTCCTGCTGCTGCTCACCGGCACGCTGCCGTCGGAGACGCTGCGCCGCGCCACCGACGCGGCCATGGTCGCGATCTCCGAGCACGGCTTCGTCCCCTCGGTGCAGGCCGCGCGCATGACGCTCGCCGGCGCGCCGGAGGCGTTGCAGGGCGCGGTCGCGGCGGGGCTGCTCGGGGCGGGCTCGGTCGTGCTCGGCTCGGCTGAGGTGGCCGGGCGGCTGCTCGCCGAGATCGCTGCCGAGACCGACATCGAGGCGGCGGCGCGGGCCGCGCTGATCCGTCTGCGCGAGACCCGCGCGACGTTGCCCGGCTTCGGCCACCCGACGCACAAGGCGGGCGATCCGCGCGCCGCGCGGCTGGTCGCGCTCGCCCACGAGTGGGGTGTTGCCGGGCGGCACATTGCCGCGCTTGCCGCGCTGGAGCGCCTGGTCGAGCCGGTCTATGGCCGCGCCTTGCCGGCCAATGTCTCGGCAGCGATCCCGGCGCTGCTGCTCGATGCCGGCTACCCCGCCGCCGCGCTGAAGGGCATCCCCGTGCTCGCGCGCTGTGCGGCGCTGATCGCGCATCTCGCCGAGGAGACCGAGCGCCGGCTCGGCTTCCGGCTCGCCGATCAGGCGATCGCCACTCTCGCCTATGACGGCCCGGCCGAGGGCACGGGGCGATGAGTCTCGCGCCGCTCACAGTTCTGCGGCGCTTCCGCGGGCACGACGCCTCGCTCGCGGATTTTCTCGCGAGCCGCGTCGAGGTGCAGCCGGACGCCCCGCTGATCCTGTTCGAGGGCGAGACGATCAGCGCCGGCCGTTTCGCCGCCGAGGTCGAACGGGCCGCCGCGCTGCTCGCCGCGCGCGGGATCGGCGCGGGCGACCGGCTCGGCGTGCTCTCGACCAACCATCCCACGACCCTGGTGCTGCTGTTCGCCTGCGCACGGCTCGGCGCGATCCTGGTGCCGGCGAATCCCGACTACGGCGTCGAGGAGGCGGCGTATGTGTTCGGCAATGCCGGCATCGCGGGGCTGGTCGCCGCGCCGGGGACGCTCGCGGTGGCGGAGGCCGCGCGCGCCCGCCTCGCGCCGCAACCCTGGCTGCTGCTGAACGAGAGGGCGGACGGCGTGGCGGTCGAACTGCTGGCGGACGCGCTCGCCACCACGCACGCCGCGCCGCCGCCGCCGGTCACTGACGGTGCGGATCGCACCTGCCTGCTCGTCTACACCTCCGGCACCACGGGCTTCCCCAAGGGCGTGATGCACGGCCAGCGCGGCATCGTGCTGAGCGGCGAGGCCTTCGTCGCGCGCATGCATCTCCAGCCCGGGGATCGGCTGCTCTGCGTGCTGCCGCTGTTCCACATCAACGCGCTGTTCTATTCCGCCTGCGGCGCGATCGCCTGCGGCGGCTCGATCGCGGTCGCGCGCCGTTTCTCGGCCTCGACCTTCTGGCGCACGGTCGCCGAAACGGGTGCGACCGAGACCAACCTGATGGCGGCGGCGGCGAAGATCCTGATGCTGCGCCCCGAGTCGGAGTTCGTGCCGGGGCACAGGCTGCGCAAGGCGTTCATCGCGCCGTTGACCGACGAGATGATCGAGGCGTTCACGCATCGCTTCGGCGTGCCGCATCTGATCGAGGGCTACGGCATGACCGAGATTCCGGGCGCGCTCGCCAATCCGTTCGACGGCGAGCGGAAGCGCGGCAGTGTCGGGGTGATCAGTCCGCACCCTGATCCCGCCGTGCCGCGTCCGGCGCTCCGACTGGTGGACGATGCACTCGACGAAGTGCCAGACGGCACGCCGGGCGAGCTGCTGTTCCGCACGCCCACGCTGATGCAGGGCTACTGGAACGCTCCGGAGGCCACCGCAGCGGCGTTCCACGATGGCTGGTTCCGCACCGGCGACCTGATGCTGCGCGAGCCAGACGGCTATCTCCGCTTCATCGCGCGCAAGAAGGACATCATCCGCCGCCGCGGCGAGAACATCTCGGGCGCGGAGCTCGACCGTGTGATCGGCGCGCATCCGGCCGTCGCCGAGGTCGCGACCATCGGCGTGCCGAGCGAGCTCGGCGACGAGGAAGTGCTGGCTGCGGTGGTGCTGCGTCCGGGCATGCACGCGACCGCCGCCGAGATCGCCGACTGGGTGCGGGCACGGCTCGCCGCCTACAAGGTGCCGCGCTTCGTCGCCTTCGTACCCGCCCTGCCGCAGACCGCCACGCAGCGGATCGAGAAGTACCGGCTGCGCGGCGATGCCGCGCTGCTCGCCGCGGCGGAGGACCTCGCGCCGTCGCCTCAGACCAACCGAACCAACGCAGGGAAGGAGACCGTCCGATGAACCGTCGCACGCTGCTCGGTGCGGGAGCTGCCGCCGCGCTCACCGCGGGTCTGCCGGCCGCCGCCCAGGGCACCTGGCCGACCGAGCGGCCGATCCGCATCATCATCACCTATCCGCCCGGCGGCACGAGCGACTTCGTCGCGCGCGCCTTCGCCCAGCAGCTCGGCAGCCAGCTCGGCCAGAGCGTGATCGTCGAGAACCGTTCCGGCGGTGGCGGCGTGATCGGCTGGCAGGCCGCCGTGCGCGCGGCCGCCGACGGCTACACGCTGTTGCAGAGCGACAACTCGATCGCCACCGCGCCGGCGCTGATCCCGAATCTCGGCTTCGACATCTTCTCCGACCTGACGCCGATCTCGCTGATGGTCGACTACCCGAGCGTGATCGTCGTCAACAACGACGTGCCCGCGCGCACGCTCCGGGAGTTCGTGGATCTCGTGCGCAGCCGCCCGGCCGGCGAGGTGTTCTACGGCTCGATGGGCCAGGGGTCATCGCCGCATCTCTACACCGAGTTCCTCCAGGATCTCGCCGGGACGCGCATGACGCATGTGCCGTATCGCGGCATGGGGCCGGCGTTCCAGGATCTGCTGGCGGGGCGCGTGTCGATGCTGATCGCCGCACCGGCGACCGTCATGGGGGCGATGCGCGACAACCGCGTGCGCGTGCTGGCGATCGGCACGCCGGGCGGGCGGGTGCCGGCGATGCCGGACGTGCCGACCGTGCGCGAGGCGGGGTTCGAGTTCGAGTTCAGCTTCTGGTACGGGCTCTACGGTCCGCGCGGCCTGCCGCAGCCGATCGCGGCGCGGCTCGCGGAGGAGGTGCGCAAGGCGCTGGCGGTTCCGGAGTTCCGCGCGCGCTTCGAGCAGCAGGGCGGCGTGCCGGTCGCGGGCGACGCGGATGCGTTGCGTGCCGTGATGCGGCGCGACTACGACCAGTGGGGCAAGCTGATCCGCGAGAAGAACATCCGCCTGGAGTAGTTCATCGGGATTGGGGGGGTGGGGGCAAGGGAACCGCGGAGCTGGTCCTCGGGCCAGCGAAGCGACCAGAACGCATCGGCCCTTGGCCCCCAACACAGGGAACAGAGCGCGGTTCCCTCACGCCCCCCCCCCCGGCATCTTCAGGTGCCAGCCAGATCCAACAGGGCCTGCGTCAGCACGCGCGCGCCGTTGGCGCAGGCGACGGGCTCGGCGTACTCGCTCGGATGATGGCTCACGCCCGCGCGGCACGGGATGAAGATCATCCCGGTCGGACAGACCGGCACCAGGAACTGCGCGTCATGGAACGCACCCGAAGGCAGACGGATCGCCTTCAGGCCCTGCGCCGCCGCCGCCCGCGCCACCGCCTCCGGCACCGTCGGCCCGAAATCCACCGGCATGGCCGTGAACCGCTCATGCACCCGCGCCGTGCACGTCTTCAGCGCGGCCTGCACCACGCCGGGAATCGCATCGCCGCGCGCCCGCACGACCCCCTCGTCCGGATGGCGGAAATCGATCGTGAACACCACCTTGCGCGCCACCGTGTTCGACGTGCCCGGCTCGGTCGTGATCGAGCCCACCGTGAAGCGCAGCACATCGGACGGATCGTGCATCAGCACGTTCAACGCTGCGATCGCGCGCACCGCGTCCTGCACCGCATCCCGGCGCAGCGACAACGGTGCGGTGCCGGCATGATCCGTCCGCCCCTCCACGGTGACGGTGAACCAGCGGCTGCCCTGGATGCCCGTGACCACGCCGATCTCCTGCCCCTCGGCCTCCAGCCGCGGCCCCTGCTCGATATGTGCCTCGATGAAGGCATGCGGCCTGTAGCCGAGCGGCCGGCGCGGCAGGTCGGCCTCCTCGGCGTGCTGCTCGGCCAGCGCATCGGCGTAGCGGATGCCCTCGACATCGGTGATGTCGTCGAACGCGCTCATCGGCTTGAAGCCGGTGAAGCTCATCGAGCCGGTGCAGCCGGGGGCGAACCGTCCTCCCTCCTCGTTGGTCCAGGCCACCACCTCGATGGCGCGCTTCGGCCGCACCCCGGCGGCGGCCAGCGCCTCGATCGCCTCCAGCCCGGCGAGCACGCCGTAGATGCCGTCGAACCGCCCGCCATGCGGCTGGCTGTCCATGTGGCTGCCGGTCAGCACGGGCGGCAGCGACGGATCCGTCCCCTCCCAGCGCAGGAACAGATTGGCCGCGGGATCGACCGAGACGGACGCGCCGGCCGCCTGGGCCCAGCCGATCAGCAGCCGCCGCGCCTCGCGATCGAGGGCGCTGAGGCAGGGGCGGTTCACGCCCTGATCACCCTCCTCGGTGGTGAACCCGCCGATCCGCGCCATCGCCATCAGCCGGTCCCACAGCCGGCCCTCGCTCACCGCCGCCACCGCGTTCGGCGCTGTGCCCCCGTCCATCTGCCGTTCTCCGTCCGCCATGCCTCGCCCCGACCCTGCACCATGGGTCCGGCCGTGCCAACCGGGCCGGCTGCATCGGCCGTGCCGATCCGCTCCATCGCGCCGATGATCTGGACCCGATGCCGCGGCGCGGCCAGATAGCGCGCGACACATCCAACGGGAGCGGATCATGGCGAAGGTGCTCGTCCTCTACTACTCGATGTACGGCCACGTGGAGACGCTGGCCCAGGCGGTCGCCGAGGGCGCGCGCGAGGCCGGTGCGGCC
The DNA here is from genome assembly GCF_000378465.1 of Elioraea tepidiphila DSM 17972. GTDB lineage: Bacteria > Pseudomonadota > Alphaproteobacteria > Acetobacterales > Acetobacteraceae > Elioraea > Elioraea tepidiphila. The sequence continues at coordinate 151,474 of NZ_KB899915.1, read as the reverse complement.
GTGACCATCAAGCGCGTGCCCGAACTGATGCCTGAGGGCGTCGCCAAGGCGGCGGGCGCGAAGCTCGACCAGGCCGCCCCGGTCGCCACGGTCGAGGAACTGCCGGACTACGATGCGATCGTGTTCGGCGCGCCCACGCGGTTCGGCAACGCGGCGGCGCAGATGCGCAACTTCCTCGATCAGACCGGCGGTCTCTGGTACCAGGGCAAGCTGTTCGGCAAGGTCGGCTCGGTCTTCACCTCGACCGCGGTCGGCGGCGGCAACGAGAGCACCATCCTGACGCTGATGGTGACCCTGCTGCACCACGGCATGGTCTATGTGCCGCCCGGCTATGGCGCGCCGGAACTCTCGGACCTCTCGGTGGTGAAAGGCGGCAGCCCGTACGGGGCCGGCATGATCGCCGGGCCGAAGGGCGAGCGCCAGGCGCTGCCGCAGGAGCTCGCGGTCGCGAAGTTCCAGGGCAAGCGCGTCGCCGAGGTCGCGGCGAAGCTGTTCGGCTGAGCCGCGTCAGGCCGCGTCGGCCGAGGCGCGCAGGGTGATCGGCGGTGCGCCGTCGGCGCGCGGCCGCACCGTGCCGATGACGGCGGCCTCGGCGTAGCCCGCCGCGCACAGCGCGGTCACGCAGGCGTCCGCGCGTTCGGCGGGCACGCCCGCCAGCAGGCCGCCGGCGGTCTGCGGATCGAACAGCAGCGGAAACATCGGCAGCGCCTCGGCGTCCGCCGGATCGCGGATCGCCTCGCGCAGCCGCAGGTTCTGCGGCAGCAGCGACGAGGCGACACCGCGCGCCGCGAGCTCGCGCGCGCCCGGCAACACGGGGATGCGGTCGAGCACGAGTTCCGCGCCCACGCCGCTCGCGCGCGTCATCTCGACGAGGTGGCCGATCAGGCCGAAGCCGGTGACATCGGTCATGCCGCGCGCGCCATGCGCGGCGAGGATCGCGGCGGCGGGGCCGGACGGGACGCACATCGCGACGAGCGTCGCCTCGAGCCAGCGCGCTCGCGCGAGCCCGCGCATGTGGCCCGCGAGCACCACGCCCGTGCCGATCGCCTTGGTCAGCACGAGCACGTCGCCGGGCACCAGCCCGCCCTTGCGCATCAGCGCGTCGCGCGAAACGCGGCCTTCGACCGCGAAGCCGAGCGCGAGTTCGGCACCCTCGCCCGTGTGCCCGCCGACCAGCGCGCAGCCGGAAGCGCGCAGCATCGCGTTCGCGCCCGCGAGCATCGCCGCGAGATCGGCCTCGACCTTCGCCTCGTCGCCGAACGGCACGGTCGCGATCGCGAGCGCGGTGTGCGGCTTCGCACCCATCGCGTGGATGTCGCCGAGCGCGTGGTTGGCCGCGATCATGCCGAAGCGCCAGGGATCGTCGATCATGGCGCGGAAATGATCGACGGTGTGCACGGCAAGCAGCGGCCCGCCGGTCTCGACCACCGCGGCATCGTCGGGCGCGTCGAGCCCGACGAGAACGTCCGGGTTCGGCGCAGGCGCAAGGCCGCCGAGGACGCGCGCGAGCGTGGTGGCGCCGAGCTTGGCGCCGCAGCCGCCGCAGCGCATGGCGTCGGCGCGCGGCGCGTCCGCCGGCGGCGCGGGCATCGCTGGCAGCGCGATGAAGCGGCGCATGAAGCGCCGGTCGATCCAGTCCTTCCAGCGCCACACCCAGTCGCCCGCGACGGTGAGACCGTTGCGCGTGGCGATCGCATGCTTCGCGCCGGTGGAGACGATGTAGAGCGCGTCGCGCTGCGGGCGGTACGGGCGCAGCCGCTGCCCGGTCAGTGCGGCGCGGATGTTGTCCGCCAGCACCGGCCCGGCGCGCACGGCATAGACGCCCGAGCGCGGAAGCGGGTGCGGGTCGAAGGCGATCGTGTCGCCGGCGGCGAACACATCGTCGCGTCCTGCCGCGCGCAGCGTCGCATCGACGCGGACGAAGCCTTGCGCGTCGAGCGCGAGGCCCGTCCCGGCGAGCCAGCCGGCCGGGGAGGCTTCGGTGGTCCAGAGGATCTCGTCGGCCGGGATGCGGCCGCGCCCGTCGTCGAGCATGACCGCGCCGGGCTCCACCGCGGCGACGCGCGCGCCCTCGTGCAGCGCGATGCCGCGCCGTTCCAGCACGGCAACGAAGCGATCGCGGAAGGCGCGCGGGAAGGCCGGCAGCAGCCCGGTCGCACCGGCGACCAGGGTGCAGCCGAGTGCGGCGTCATCGCCCGTCGCGGCGAGATCGCGGCGCAGTCGGTGTTCGAGTGCGAGCAGCAGCTCGACCCCGCCGGCGCCGCCGCCGACCACCAGCACGCGGCGCGATCGCCCGGCGAGCACGCGCGCGCGCAGCGCCTCGAAGCGGGCGAGGAAGCCGTCGATCGGCTTGACCGGGATCGCGTGCTCGGCCGCGCCGGGCACCGCCCCGGTGTTCGGCCGCGAGCCGATGTCGAGCGAGAGGATGTCGTAGGGCACCGGCGGGCGCTGCCGGCAGAGCACCAGCCGGCGCGCGAGATCGAGCCCGGTCACCTCGTCGCCGTACAGCCGTGCGCCGGCGAAACGGGCGAGCGGGGCGGTATCGATATGCGCGTCGTCGAAGCGGTAATGGCCGGCGATCAGGCCGGGCAGCATGCCGGAATAGGGCGTGTGCAGCTCGCGGCTGATCAGGGTCAGCCGCACGCCGGGCAGCGGGCGCATCGCGAAGCGGCGCAGCACCTGGACATGGGCGTGGCCGGCGCCGACCAGCACGACATCCTTGACGGCGGGGGATCCGTCCGCGCGCACGAACCGCGCCGCTACTGCGCGAGCTCCGGCAGGTTGCGGTAGAGCTCCAGCGCCTCGGGGTTCGCCAGCGCCTCGACGTTCTTCACCGGCCGTCCATGCACGACGTCGCGCACCGCAAGCTCGGTGATCTTGCCCGAGCGCGTGCGCGGGATGTCGGCGATCGCGATGATCTTCGCCGGCACGTGGCGCGGCGAGGCGTTCTCGCGGATGGTGCGGCGGATGCGGTTGCGCAGCTCGTCGTCCAGCACGTGCCCGTCCCTCATGCGCACGAACAGCACCACGCGCACGTCGTTGTCCCAGTCCTGGCCGATCACCAGCGCCTCCTGGATCTCGGGCAGGGTCTCGACCTGGCGGTAGATCTCGGCGGTGCCGATGCGCACCCCGCCCGGGTTCAGCACGGCGTCGGAGCGGCCGGTGATCACCAGCCCCGCCGTGCCGTCCTCGTGCTCGATCAGCTCGCACCAGTCGCCGTGGTGCCACACGCCGGGGAAGCGCTCGAAATAGGCCGCGCGGTAGCGTGCGCCGTCCGGATCGTTCCAGAACATCACCGGCATCGAGGGGAAGGGCTTCAGGCAGACGAGCTCGCCCTTCTGCCCGCGCACGGGAGCGCCGCGCTCGTCGAACACCTCGACCGCGCAGCCCAGCGCCCGCGTCGAGAGCTCGCCGCGCCGCACCGGCGCGACCGGGTTGCCGAGCGCGAAGCAGCCGACGATGTCGGTGCCGCCCGAGATCGAGTAGAGGCCGAGATCGCGTTTCACGTCGCGATAGACGTAGTCGAAGCTCTCGGGCGCGAGCGGGCTGCCGGTGGAGAGCATGGCCCGCAGCGCCGAGAGGTCGTGCGTCTCGCGCGGCTTCAGCCCGGCCTTGGCGATGCCGTCGATGTACTTCGCCGAGGTGCCGAAGATGGTCATGCGCTCCTGCTCGGCGATGTCGAACAGCGCGCCCGGCGAGGGATGGAACGGGTTGCCGTCGAACAGCAGCAGCGTCGCACCCGCCATCAGCCCCGAGACCTGCCAGTTCCACATCATCCAGCCCAGCGTGGTGAAGTAGAACAGCCGGTCATCGGGCTTGAGGTCGGTGTGCAGCAGGTGCTCGCAGGCATGTTTCAGCAGCACCCCGCCGGCGCCATGCACGATGCATTTCGGCCTGCCGGTCGTTCCGGAGGAGTACAGGATGTAGAGCGGATGGTCGAAGGGCAGGCGCCGGTAGTCGAGCGGCGCGCCTGCGACGCAGAAATCGTCCCAGCGCAGGGCCCGGGGGATCTCCAGCGCCTCGGCGTCGTCGATGAAGGGCACGATCACCAGGCGCTTCACGCTCGGCAGCCCGGCCATCACCTCGCGGATGCGCGCCGCGTTGCGGAAGGTCTTGCCGCCGTAGCGGTAGCCGTCGGCGGCGACCAGCACGGTCGGTTCGATCTGGCCGAAGCGGTCGAGCACGCCGGCGGGGCCGAAATCGGGGCTGCACGAGGACCAGGTGCCGCCGGCGGCATTGGTGCCGAGCATCGCCGCGATGCCGTGGGGGATGTTCGGCAAGTAGGCGGCGACGCGCTCGCCGGTGAACAGGCCGAGCCGGGCGAGGCCGGCGGCGAAGCCCGCGGCCTGGGCGCGGAGTTCGTCGCGCGACCAGGCGATGCGGGTTCCGTCCTCGCCGCGGAAGATGATGGCCGGCGTATCGCCGGCATGGCGCAGGATGGTCTCGGCATAGCAGAGCCGCGAGTCGGGGAAGAACCGCGCCCCCGGCATGGCGGTGGGGTTCTCGAGCGCGGTGGGGCCGCGTTCGCCGATGAGGTGGGCGAAGTCCCAGAGCGCGGTCCAGAACCCGGGGATGTCCTCGACCGACCAGCGCCAGAGGGCGGGGTAGTCGGGCAGCGGGGTGTTGCGGGTGGTGGCGAGCCAGAGGCGGAAGGCCGACAGGTTGGTTGCGGCGATGCGTTCGGCGTCGGGTTGCCACAGGATTTCGCTCATCCGTCTCCTCCCCTCGGGAGCGGTGATAGTCGCGGGCTGCGGGGCGGGTCGGCAAGCGCGTGGTCGGGCTTGCGGGGCGGGGGGCGTGTGGGTATGGTCCGCGCCCTGCCGGCTGGGGCCATAGCTCAGTTGGGAGAGCGCGTGAATGGCATTCACGAGGTCAGGGGTTCGACTCCCCTTGGCTCCACCAGCGCCCGGCACTCAGCGGATTCGAATGTTTGGCGGTCACGGCGCCCCGACGCGAACGCGGTCGTGATCGCGCGCGGCGCCCTGTGGCCGGGCACCGCGCGGCGGAAGCGACCTGTGGATCGATCGGCCTGTGGATGGCGGGGACGACACTGCCGTTGCCGCGGATTGCGGGGATCGTGGGGATGAATGCCGCGCCGGGTTGACGCTCGGGGCCGCGCTCGTGAACATAACAAGAACTTCGGTTGGGCGAGCCGGTATGCGTCTCCGCGCATGTTGTGGACAAGTCACGTACATCTACCGCATCTCGTGTGTCAGTAGAGTCCATCCCCCAACATCTTGATCCTCGCCCGGTAGTTGTGCGTCAATCCGGACCCCGTCGCCGTGGGAGGGACCGTTCGTGCTCGATGTCGTGCCGCTCGATACCGTGCAGCTTCCGGGCCGCCATGCCGTGCGGGTCGACCGCACGCGCGATTCGCTGCTGACCGATTTCGGCCGTGCGACGCTGGACGACCGCTATCTGATGCCGGGCGAGTCGTATCAGGACCTGTTCGCGCGCGTGGCCTCCGCCTTCGCCGACGATGCCGCGCACGCGCAGCGGCTCTATGACTACATGTCGAAGCTCTGGTTCATGCCGGCGACCCCTGTGCTGTCGAACGGCGGCACCACGCGCGGCCTGCCGATCTCGTGCTTCCTGAACGAGGCCTCCGATTCGCTCGACGGCATTGTCGGGCTCTGGAACGAGAATGTGTGGCTCGCCGCCAAGGGCGGCGGCATCGGCTCGTACTGGGGCAATCTGCGCTCGATCGGCGAGAAGGTCGGCGCGGTCGGCAAGACCTCGGGCGTGATCCCGTTCATCCGCGTGATGGACAGCCTGACGCTCGCGATCAGCCAGGGCTCGCTGCGGCGCGGCTCGGCGGCCGTCTATCTGCCGGTGAGCCATCCGGAGATCGAGGAGTTCATCGAGATAAGGCGGCCGACGGGCGGCGATCCGAACCGCAAGGCGCTCAACCTGCATCACGGCATCCTGGTACCGGATGCGTTCATGCGCGCGGTGGAGGCGGACGAGCCATGGGCGCTCACCAGCCCGAAGGACGGGTCGGTGGTGCGGCGGGTGTCGGCGCGCGCGCTCTGGATTCGCATCCTGACGGCGCGGATCGAGACCGGCGAGCCCTATCTCGTGTTCTCCGATCACGTGAACAACGCGCGCCCCGAGCACCAGAAGCTCGCCGGGCTGGAGGTGAAGACCTCGAACCTGTGCAGCGAGATCACGTTGCCGACGGGGATCGACCATCACGGCCGGCAGCGCACGGCGGTGTGCTGCCTGTCGTCGCTGAACCTCGACACCTGGGATGCGTGGCACGGCGATCCGCTGTTCATCGAGGACGTGATGCGCTTCCTCGACAATGTGCTGCAGAGCTTCATCGACACCGCCCCCGACACGATGGAACGGGCGCGCTACTCGGCGATGCGCGAGCGCTCGGTGGGCCTCGGCGTGATGGGGTTCCACTCGTTCCTGCAGGCCAAGCGCGTGCCGTTCGAGAGCGTGATCGCCAAGGTGTGGAATCTGCGCATCTTCCGCCACATCAAGGCGCAGTGCGATGCGGCCTCGCGCGTCCTGGCGGAGGAGCGCGGACCCTGCCCGGATGCCGCCGATTACGGGATCATGGAGCGCTTCTCGAACAAGATCGCGATCGCGCCCACGGCGTCGATCAGCATCATCGCCGGCAATGCCTCGCCCGGCATCGAGCCGATCGCGGCCAATGTGTTCGTGCAGAAGACGCTGTCGGGGTCGTTCGCGGTGCGCAACCGCGCGCTCGCGTCGCTGCTCGCCGAGAAGGGGCGCGACGACGACGAGACCTGGACCTCGATCACGGTCAGCAAGGGCTCGGTGCAGCATCTCGACTTCCTCGACGAGCACGAGAAGGCGGTGTTCCGCACGGCCTATGAGCTCGACCAGCGCTGGGTGATCGAGCATGCAGCCGATCGCACGCCCTTCATCTGCCAGAGCCAGTCGGTGAACGTGTTCCTGCCCGCGAACGTGCACAAGCGGGACCTGCATCAGATCCACTTCCAGGCATGGAAGCGCGGGATGAAGAGCCTCTACTACTGCCGGTCGCTGTCGATCCAGCGCGCCGACACGGTGAGCGAGAAGGCGGTGCGGGTGGAGGCGGCGAACGACGCAGCGCCGTTGCCGGTGGCGGCGGCCGCGCAGGCGCGGAACTACGAGGAGTGTCTCGCCTGCCAGTGAAGGCCGGCGCTGAGGTCATGGGATAGGGGGTCCGGGGGAAAGGGCCTTCCGGCCCTTTCCCCCGCATTGAGGAACGATTGCAATGTCAGAGAACAACGGCGCGGCGCGCCACCTCGACCTTCTCACCGAGAACCCGGTCTACAAGCCGTTCCGCTACCCTTGGGCCTATGACGCCTGGCTCACCCAGCAGCGCATCCACTGGCTGCCGGAGGAGGTGCCGCTCGCCGACGATGTGAAGGACTGGCACAAGGCGCTGACCAAGGCCGAGCGCAACCTGCTCACCCAGATATTCCGCTTCTTCACCCAGGCGGATGTCGAGGTGAACAACTGCTACATGAAACATTACGCCCAGGTGTTCAAGCCGACCGAGGTGCTGATGATGCTGTCGGCGTTCTCGAACATCGAGACGATCCACATCGCCGCCTATTCCCACCTGCTCGACACGATCGGCATGCCCGAGATCGAGTACCAGGCCTTCCTCAAGTACAAGGAGATGAAGGACAAGTACGACTACATGCAGACCTTCCGGGTGGACTCGAAGGCCGAGATCGCCAAGACGCTCGCCGCCTTCGGTGCGTTCACGGAAGGGTTGCAGCTCTTCGCCTCCTTCGCGATCCTGATGAACTTCCCGCGCTTCAACAAGATGAAGGGGATGGGCCAGATCGTGTCATGGTCGGTGCGCGACGAGACGCTGCACTGCCTCAGCGTGATCCGCCTGTTCCGCACCTTCGTGACTGAGAATCCGGAGATCTGGACGGACGGGCTCAAGGCCGAGATCGTCGAGATCTGCCGCACCATCGTGCACCACGAGGATGCCTTCATCGACCTCGCCTTCGAACTCGGCGGCGTGGAGGGACTCGATGCGCCGTCGGTGAAGCGCTACATCCGCTTCATCGCCGACCGCCGGCTGGTGCAGCTCGGGCTCGAGCCGATCTATGCCGAGACGAAGAACCCGCTGCCCTGGCTCGACGAGATGCTGAACGCGATCGAGCACACGAACTTCTTCGAGAACCGCGCGACCGAGTATAGCCGTGCGGCGACCCAGGGCACGTGGGAGGAGGCGTTCGCCGACCACGTGTTCGACACGCCCCAGCCCACGGGCGCGATCGTGACGCATTGATACCGTCCGCACCGAAGTCCGACTCCTGTGCGGACGGCGCCGCGCGCAGGGCCGGTGTGGCGCCTGTGCGCGAAACCATGGGCGCTACAGCAGCCCGCGCGCGATCCCGCCGTCCACGTTCACGGTCTGGCCGGTGACATAGCCCGCGCGCGGGCTCGCGAGCCACACCGCCATGGCCGCGACCTCGTCCGGATCACCGAACCGGCCGAGCGGAATCTCGTGCGCGAACTCCGCGATGACCGTCTCGCGCGTCACACCGCGCTCCGCGGCGAGAAGGTCCGCGCGTTCGGTCCAGAGCCTTGTCAGCGTGCGCCCCGGGGCGACGCTGTTGACGCGGATCCCCTCGGCCGCGAGCTCGCCCGCGAGCGTCTTCACGAGCGCGAGCAGCCCGGCCTTGTGCACGTTCGAGACCACCTGGTTGGGATAGGGCATGCGTGCCGAGGCCGCGCCGAGAATGACGATCGCGGGCGCGCGCCCTGCGCGCAGCAGGGGCAGGGCGGCGCGCACCACGCGCACGGCCGAGAGCACGTTGAAGCCGTAGTTCCCGAGCCAGTCCTCATCGGTCAGCGCCTCGAAGGAAGCGCGGATCGAGCCGCCGACGCAGTCGATCACCGCATCGAGCCCGCCGAGCGTCTCGCGCGCGGCCGCGACCAGGCGCTCGGCCTCGCCGGGCTTCGTGATGTCCGCCACGGCGGTCGCGGGGCGTCGCCCCGTTGCCTCGCCGATCCGATCCGCCGCCGCCTCGATGCCCGCCTGCCCGCGCGCCGCGATCAGGACGCTCGCCCCTTCCTCGGCGAGCAGGCGGGCGGTCGCCGCGCCGATGCCGGCGGAGGCGCCCACCACCAGCACGCGGCGGCCGTCATATCGGAGATCCATGCACCCTCCTCGCGATCCATCCGTAGATGCGGAACATCACCATCACCGTCGAGGCGATCAGGGCGATGCGCACGATCTGGAACGCCGTCACCACGGTCGCGTCCAGCCGCATGATCTTCGCGGTCAGCACCATCTCGGTGATGCCGGCCGGGGCGAGCGAGAGGAACGCGACCGCGAAGGGCAGCCCCGTGGCGGCCGCGAGCAGCGCGCCGCCAGCGGCCGAAGCGACGATCAGCAGCGCCGCGATCACCACCGCCGCCATCACCACGCGCGGCAGCCGTGCCAGGCTCTCGCGCCGGAACCGCGTGCCGAGCGCGATGCCGATCGCGAGCTGGGCGAGCACCAGCGCGATCCAGGGCACCGCGGCCTTGAACGGATCGATCGCGGCGAAGGCGGCGGTGCCGAGCATCGGCCCGACCAGCCAGGGGTTGGGGAAACCGAGGGGCTTCAGCGCATAGGCGCACAGCACGGCGAGGCCCAGCACCGGGACCAGCGCGAGCGGATGCGCGCCCGCGGGCGGCAAATCCTCGATCGTCCCGCCGGTACCGAAGGCAACCACCAGGACCGGCACCACCAGCACGATCCCAGCGACGCGGATCGCATGCACGGTCGCGACCGCGTCCGGGTCGCCGCCGTAGCGCCGCGCCACCAGAGCCATGTCGGCCATGCCGGCGGCGGCGGTGGCGAAGAAGGCGGTGCGCGGATCGACCCGCCCCAGCGGGCGCAACAGGAAGGCGGCCGCCGTCGTGGTGGCGAGCACGCCGATCGTCGCCACCGCGATCGCCGGTGTCAGTTCGGCGACACTGACCAGCACGGCCGGCGTCATGCGGAGCCCGATCGCGACCCCGACCACGGCCTGGCCGAGCTCGCGGCCCATCGGGATCTGCTGGAGCCGCCAGCCGGCGAGGCTCGCCGCCGCGGTCACCACCATCGGCCCGATCATCCAGGCGAGCGGCACGCGGAGCTGCCAGGCGACGGTCCCGCCGATCACGCCGAGCACCAGGGCGAGCGCGATCGGGGCAAGGCGCCCGGCCGAGGCGGCCGTGGCGAGCGCGGGGCGCGGGGGCGGCGAGGCGTCGCTCATGCCGGGGCGGGGGGCGAGGGGACGGACATGACGCGGGGAGGGTTCTTCTCCGTTCACAAAGTGTCAACCGTTGACAGGCCAGGGAGGGCGGGCCGTCCGGGCGCGGCGCGTCTGTCCTGTCCATGATCGCCAACCGTTGACGGTTGACACTTTGACCCCTTAGAGAAACGGCGCAAGCATGTCGGCAATGCCGCGCAGCGCCGCGCGGCTCTCGGGAGGAGTTCCAGGATGACGTCGGGAAAGCCCACGATCTCGCGCCGCACCGCGCTCGGCCTCGCCGCCGGCGCCGCGCTCGCCGCGCCGCTGCCGCTGCGCGCCCAGACCTACCCCGACCGGCCGGTGACCATCCTCGTCCCCTTCGCCACCGGCGGCTACAACGACCGCTACGCCCGCGCGATGGCGCCGTTCCTCTCCCGGCATCTCGGCCAGCCCGTCACGGTGGTGAACCGGCCCGGCGGCGGCACGATGCTCGGCAACATGTTCTATCTCCAGCAGCCGGATGACGGCTACATGGTGATGGTGCACTCGGCCGCGCCGTTCATTCCGCAGACCATCCTGCTGCAGAACGCGCAGTACAAGGCCGAGGATTTCTGGATGATCAACCTGCCGTCGCGCGACGCCACCCTGGCCGCGACGGCCTCGAGCAAGCCGATCAACACGATCGACGAGGTGGTGGCGGCGCTGAAGGCGAATCCGCGCAGCCTGACGCTGGGCGTGCAGCCGGCCTCGGCCGATTTCGTCAACCTCGCGCTGTTCCTCGCCGGCCACGGCATCGACCGCAACCGCGCGCGCATCATCACCTATGCCGATGGCGGCGGCCCGGCCCGCACCGCGACCGTGGGCGGCCATGTCGATGTCGGCTTCGTCGGCGGCGAGGGCTTCCTGCCGCTGCGTGAGCGCATCAAGCCCTTGATGGTGTTCTCCGACCAGAGGGATCCGGAGTTCTTCCCCGAGGCGCCGCTGTGGGCCGACCACGCGAAGGCGGCCAACATCATGCCCGAGTTCGTCGAGGGCTCGCAGCGCGGCTTCGTGGTGCTGCGCCGCTTCGTCGAGCGCGTGCCCGACCGCTACAAGATCCTCGAAAGCGCGATCGAGCGCGCCACCAAGGACCCCGAATGCGTCGCGGCGCTGAAGGGCCAGCAGCTCGCCACCACCTGGTACGGGCCGGAGGCGTCGAACCGCGCCTATCTCAACGCCTTCAACACGATGCAGAAATACGTCGACCTGCTGAAGCAGGCCTGACGCGCGGGCGGGACCGCACGGTCCCGCCCCTACCGCCTGGGGGAACGGTCGGATGGAGCCATCGGCTGAGCGGCGGATCGCCTGGGGCCATCTCGCCCTGGTCACCGCGCTGGCGGCCGCCGCGGTCGCCTATCTGATCGACGCGCGCGGGGTGTCGCTGCACCCGCACAACCTGCTGTTCCTCCAGCCGACCGCCGTCCTGGTGGTTGTGCTCTGGGCGATCATCGCGCTCGCCTGCCTGCGCGGCGACCGCTCCGGCGAGGCACCCGCCCAGACCTGGCCCGAGCGGCTGAAGGTGCTGGCGCTGGTCGGCACCTTCGGGCTGTTCATCCTCGGGCTCGAGCGCATCGGCTACGACATCGCCGCCTGGGCGTTCGTGACCGTCGCGCTCGCGATCGGCGGCGAGCGGAGGCCCCTGATGCTGGCGCTGTTCCCGCCGGTCTTCGTCGCCGCCGTGATCGTCGCCTTCAAGGCGATGATCCCCTACCCGCTCGTCACCGCGATCCTGTGAGCGCGCCATGATCGACCTTCCGGCGGCGGGCTCGGCGGTCGCGCTGCTCGCCGGCTCGCTCGATGCCTGGATCTGGGTCATCCCGGGCCTGCTGATCGGCCTCGTCTTCGGCGCCTTGCCCGGCGTGTCGGTGTCGATGGCGATGGCGCTGGTGCTGCCGGCGACCCTCTACATGGACTTCCTGCCGGCGATCATCTTCCTGACCTCGGTCTACACAGGGGCCGGGTTCGGCGGTTCGGTGCCGGCCGTGCTGATGGGCATCCCGGGCACCTCCTCGGCGGTCGCGACCACCTTCGACGGCTACCCGATGGCGCGCGCGGGCCGGCACAACGAGGCGCTCGGCGCGGCGCTGTTCGCCTCCTGCCTCGGCGTGCTCGCCTCCTATGCGGTGCTGTTCGTGCTGGTGCAGCCGCTCGCCGAGCTCGTGCTGATGATCGGCCCCTACGAGATGTTCGCGATCGCGGTCTGGGGCATGGTGCTGCTCGGCTCGCTCGGCGGCACATCGATCAGCCGTGGCCTGTTCGCCTCGGCGATCGGCGTGCTGATCGGCACGGTGGGCATGAACACCGCCGGCTACATGCGCGGCACGATGGGGATCCCCTGGCTGCTGGACGGCGTGCCGACCATCCCGGCCATGGTGGGGCTGCTCGCGGCGAGCCAGCTCTTCGGCCTCGTCAATGCCACCTTCCTGGTCGAGTCCGAGCAGGACCGGAAGATCAGCCTCGGCCGCATCCTGGCAGGCTGCGCGCTGGTGTTCCGCTACCCGGGCGTGCTGCTGCGCGGCTCGATCATCGGCGCGATGGTGGGCGCGATCCCGGGCGTCGGTTCCTCGATCGCCAACCTGCTCTCCTACGCCGAGACGCGGCGCACGGCGAAGGACGGGGCGAGTTTCGGCACCGGCAACCCGAAGGGCGTGATCGCCTCCGAGAGCGCCAATTCCAGCTCCGAGGGCGGGGCCATGGCGACCATGCTGGCGCTCGGCATCCCCGGCGGCGGCGCGACCGCGATCCTGCTCGCCGCCTTCGCCATGCACAACGTGGTCGGCGGCCCGCGCTTCATCGACCAGAACCGCGACATCGTCTACGCGATCATCCTGTCGAACTTCGCCCAGGCCGTGCTGCTGGTGTTCGTGGGCACGGCGTTCGTGTTCGCGGCCTCGACCATCGTGCGCCTGCCCTTGCGCATCCTGATCCCCTGCGTGCTGGTGGTCGCGACCATGGGCGCCTTCGCGATCGAGGGCTCCGCGGCCGGACCGATCACGCTCTACGTGTTCGCCGTGCTCGGCTGGCTGCTCTCGCGCTTCGGCTATCCGGTCGCCGCCGTCGTGGTGGGACTCCTGCTCGGGCGGTTGATCGAGACCGAATTGCTGCGCGCCTACCAGATGGCGGGCGGCGACTGGCGCGAGATCCTCAACCACCCCGGCGCGCTCGTGATCTTCGCGCTCATGGTCCTCTCGCTCGGCTTCTCGATGTGGAAGGACCGGCGCCGGCGCCTGGGCGACGCGGCCTCGGCCTGACGCCATAGCGCCGTGCGCGCTCCCTGTGCGATCGGCCCGTGCGCGCTCACCTGCCACTCGATCACGCACGGGCCTGTTGCAATTCTCTTGCCCGCGCGCGCCTGCCGCACGATCATACATGTTGGACCGCAGGACCCCCGCCGCCCTGATGCCCGGCTTCTCCCATATGCGGACCGACTCCGGCCCGCCGCTCTACGCCGCGCTTGATCTCGGCACCAACAACTGCCGCCTGCTGGTCGCCACGCCCCTGACGCGGGGCTTCCGGGTGATCGACAGCTTCTCGCGCATGGTGCGGCTCGGCGAGGGGCTGGCCACCACCGGGCGGCTCTGCGAGGCGGCGATGGAGCGGGCGCTCGACGCGATCGCGCTCTGCGCCGAGCGGCTGGCGCGCCGGCCGGCGCACCGGCTGCGCGCGGTCGCGACCGAGGCCTGCCGCAAGGCGTCCAACGGCGAGGGGTTCCTCGCCCGGGTGCGCGAGACCACCGGCATCGACTTCGAGGTCATCGGCCCCCGCGAGGAGGCCGAGCTTGCCGTCGAGTCCTGCGCCTCGCTGCTGGCCGGGCCCGAGCACCGCGCGCTGCTGTTCGACATCGGCGGCGGCTCGACCGAGCTCGCCTGGCTGCGCGCGCGCCGGCCCGGCGAGGCGCCCTCGGAGGTGATCGGCTACGCCTCCGTCCCGCTCGGCGTCGTCACCCTGGCCGAGCGCTGGGGCGAGCGCGCCTTCACCGTTGAGGGCTTCGGCGCGATGGTCGAGGACGCCGTCGCCGCCTTCCGCCCCTTCGACGAGATCCACCGCATCGGCGACGAGATCGGCCGTGGCGGCGTGCGCCTGATCGGCACCTCGGGCACGGTGACGACGCTCGCCGGGGTGGCGCTCGGCCTGCCGCGCTACTCGCGCGCGCTCATCGACGGGCACACGCTGTCGGGCGCGGAGGCGGACGGTGCGCTGGCCGCGCTCTGCGCCATGGGGCGGCCGGGGCTGCTCGAGCATCCGTGCGTCGGCCCGGGGCGGGTGGAGTTCGTGCTGCCCGGCTGCGCGGTGTTCGCGGCGATGCGCCGGCTGTGGCCGGCCGCGCGGGTGACGGTCGCCGATCGCGGCCTGCGCGAGGGGATGCTGATCCGGCTGATGCGCGCGGACCGACGCCGGCACAGCGGGCGGCCCTACCGGCCACGCGCGCTCCCGGCCGCCCGCCCGCCGGCGGCATGAGCCGCGGCGGCGGCGGGCGCGGCCTCACCGTCAGGGTTCGCGGGGCGCGGCGCAAGGACCCATCCTCGGTCCGCTGGCTGTCGCGCCAGTTGAACGATCCCTATGTGCGCAAGGCCCAGGCGGCGGGCTACCGCTCGCGCGCGGCGTTCAAGCTGATCGAGCTCGATGATCGGTTCCGGCTGCTGCGCATGGGCGCGCGCGTGCTGGATCTCGGCGCCGCACCGGGCGGATGGACCCAGGTGGCGGTCGAGCGCGCCGGTCCCGGGGTGGTGGCGGTCGATATCCTGCCGATGGAGCCGGTGCCCGGGGCGACGGTGCTGCGCGGCGACCTGACCGACCCGGCGGTGGCCGACGCGGCGGTCGCCGCTTTAGGTGGCAAGGCCGACATCGTGCTGTCCGACATGGCGCCGAACACGACGGGTCACGCGGCGACCGACCACTTGCGCATCATGGCCTTGGCCGAGATCGCGATGGACGTGGCGCTCCAGGTGCTGGCGCCCGGCGGGGCGTTCGTCTGCAAGGTGTTCCAGGGCGGCTCCGAGCGCGACATGCTGGCCGCGCTCAAGCAACGCTTCGCGAGCGTGCGGCATGCGAAGCCGCCGGCCAGTCGCAAGGAGAGCGCCGAGACCTATGTGGTGGCGCAGGGCTTCAGGTAGCCTTGGGGGGTCCGGGGGGCCTTGCGGCCCCCCGGTCATCCTTTTCTTGCAGGTGCCGGGATGAGCAGCGAACCAGGTGAAGGCGACGCAATCCTTGCCGAGGTCAGAGCCCGCATCGACGCGCTCGACGACGACCTTGTCGATCTCCTGGCGCAGCGCTTCGCGGCGGTGGCGGAGGCGGCGCGCCTCAAACGCCCGCACGGCATCCCGCCGCTGACGCCGCGTCGTTTCGCCGCCGTGCTGGCGCGCGTCACCGCGCGCGCCGGGCAGCGCGGCCTCGACCCCGAGGCGGCGCAGCGCATCTGGGAGACGATCCACGACGAGGCGCTGCGCCTGGAGGCGCGCGTCATGGCGGCGGCGGACTGACCGCCAGCGCCTGGGCCGCGAGGGCGAGCGCCTTCGCCACCGCCGCCCGCCCCTCCGCCGAGAGCGGCGCCTGCGGCGGCAGCGGGTCGCCGACCGCGAAGCCCTGGAGCTGCAAGGCGCCCTTGATGCAGGCCGCGAGCGAGTGCGCCGCGAACAGCTCGTTCACGCGCCAGAGCGCGCGTTGCAGGCGCATCGCCGCGTCCCATTGCCCCGCCCGACAGAGCTCGTAGAGCCGGACGCTCTCGCGCGGGATCGCGCAGGCCGGGCCGGCCATCCAGCCCTTGCCGCCGATCATCATCACCGCGGCCGGAATGTGCGCCGAGGCGGCGAACACGCCCATCCGCCCTTCCGTGCGGTTCAGGATCGACAGCAGCCGGCCGGTGTTGGTCGAGGCGTCCTTGATCAGGCCGATGCGCGGATGGCGCGACAGCGTCTCGATCGCGGCGAGCGAGAGGTCGGAGCGCTGGAAGGTGGGGTTGGTGTAGAGCACCACCGGCAGCTCGGTCGCGTCCGCGATGGCGGTGAAATAGGCGACCACGCCGGCTTCGGGGATCGGGAAATAGGCCTCGAGGATGGCGAGGATGCCGTTCACGCCGATCGCCGCGAAATCGCGCGCCTGGCGCACGGCCTCGGCGGTCGTGGTGGCGGCGACGCCCGCGACCACCGGCACGCGGCCAGCGGTTTGCGCGACGACGATCTCGACGATGCGCCGGCGCTGCGCCCAGTCGAGATAGGCGAACTCGCCGGTCGAGCCGAGCGGGGTCAGGCCATGCACCCCGGCGTCGATCAGGTGATCGACCAGGCGGCGGAGTTCGGTCTCGATCACCGTGCCGTCGGCGGCGATGGGGGAGACGAGGTAGGGGAAGACGCCGGCGAAGCTGCTCATCGACGGACTATAGCGAACACGCCGGGGGACCACGCTGGTCCCCCGGACCCCCTGCGCCTGGGGCCCCCTCCCGTTGGTCGGGGGCCGTGCGGCCGCCGGGGACTCACTCGGTCTCCCGTGCCAGCGTATGCATGGCCGCCGCGTTGCGGATGGTCACCCGGCCGGGGATCAGCGACACCGTCCCCTCCGCCTCCCACGCCTTGAGCAGCCGGTTCACGCTCTCGCGGCTGGCACCCACCACCTCGGCCAGCTCCTTCTGCGTGATCGCGACGGAGGCCAGCCGCTGCGCCGCCGCCAGACGCAGCAGCGCGCGCGCGAGCCGCACCTCCAGCGGCTGGAACATCAGCTCCTCGACCTGCGTCGAGGTGCGCCGCAGCCGATCGCACAGCACCTCGATCACCGCCAGCGCGAGCTTCGGATGCGCCTCCAGCAACGGCAGCACCTCGCGCCGATCCAGCGTCATGATCCGCCCGTCGGTCAGCGCGACCGCATCGGCCGAGCGCGGCCGCCCGTCCAGCAGCGCCATCTCGCCGACCACCTCGCCGGCGCGGATGGTGTTCAGCACGATGTCCTTGCCGTCGTCCGACGGCAGCACGACCCGGACCTTGCCTTGCAGGACGGCCAGCAGCCCGGCCCCCGGGTCGCCGCGGCGGAACAGCGTCTCGCCCCGCCGCATCGGCCGCACATGCGCATAGCCCGCCAGCCGGGCGATGTCCTCGGCCGGCAATCGGCCGAACAGCGGGTTCTTCGCCAGCACCTCGATCCGGGCATCCGCCCCGGGAGACTGCCCCTGCTCCTCGCGCGCCACGACCTCTCCTCTCGACCCGGCGCGCCTTGCATAGCAAGAGCGGGCGCCGCAGGCACCCCGCCAAGCGACGGCTTCTGCCGGACGCGGCGTTCCGCTAGGTTTGGCCGATCCGGGCGGACGCAACCGCCCCCGCATCTGGGAGACCGACCGATGAGAGTGCATCTCCTGGCCGCCGCGGCTGCGGCCGCGTTGCTGGGCTCGATCGCGCATGCCGATGCGCGCACGGTGCGCTGGGCTGCCTCGGGCGACCCGAACACGATGGACCCGCATTCGCAGAACCTCGGCACCGTGACGATGGTGCTGCAGCAGATCTATGACGCGCTGATCATGCGCGACCGCAACCTTGGCCTGCAGCCGGGGCTCGCGACCTCCTGGCGCCAGGTCGAGCCGACGCGCTGGCGCTTCGAGCTGCGCCGCGGGGTCAGGTTCCACAACGGCAACGACTTCAACGCCGATGACGTGGTGTTCTCGATCCAGCGCGCGCTCGCGCCGACCAGCAACTACGGCATCTTCGTCGATACCGTCGCCGAGGTGGTGAAGGTCGATGACCACACAGTCGAGATCGTCACCAAGATTCCCGATCCGATCCTGCCGAACAAGTTCGCCTCCGTGTACATCATGGACAAGGAGTGGTCGGAGGCGAACAACGTCCGCCAGCCGCAGAACACGCGTGCGCGCGAGGAGACGCATACCGTGCGCAACACCAACGGCACCGGCGCCTATCGGCTGTCGATCCGCGAGCCCGATGTGCGCACGGTCCTGGTCCGCAATGACGACTGGTGGGGCTGGAAGGAGCCCGGCAACGACGGCAACGTCACCGAGATCATCTATCGCCCGATCACCTCGGATGCGACGCGCATCGCCGCGCTGCTGTCGGGAGAGGTCGATTTCGTGCTCGACCCGCCGTTGCAGGACCTCGAACGGCTCCGTCGCGCCCCCGGCGTCACCGTGCTGGAGGGGCCGGAGGTGCGCACCATCTTCTTCGCGATGGACGTGAAGCGCGACGAGCTTCTCTACAGCAACGTGAAGGGGAAGAACCCGTTCAAGGACCTGCGGGTGCGCCAGGCGCTCTATCACGCGATCGACATCGAGGCGATCCGCTCGCGCGTGATGCGCGGCAACGCGATCGTCACCGGCACGCTGTTCCCGCCGCAGGTGAACGGCTACTCGAAGGAGCAGGATGTGCGCCTGCCCTTCAACGCCGATCGCGCGCGCGCCCTGCTCGCCGAGGCAGGGTATCCGCAGGGCTTCGAGGTCACGCTCGACTGCCCGAACAACCGCTACATCAACGACGAGGCCATCTGTCAGGCGGTCGCGGCGATGTGGACGCGGGTCGGTGTCACGACACGACTGAACGCCATGCCGCTCGCCAACTTCTTCCCCAAGATCCAGCGCGAGGACACCTCGATCTACCTGCTGGGCTGGGGCGTGCCGACGCTCGATGCGCTCTACTCGATCCAGTCTCTGCTCGCGTCGAAGGACGGCGAGCCGGGGAACGGCATCTGGAACTACGGCAACTACTCCAACCCGCGCATGGACGAGCTGACCCGGATCATCAAGAACGAGGGGGATCCGGAGAAGCGCACCGCCGCGATCCATGAGGCGATGCGCATCTACCGCGAGGACGTGCCGCATATCCCGCTGCACCACCAGATGATCCCGTGGGCGATGCGCTCGACCGTGTCGATCCCGCACATGGCGAACAACCAGCCCTATTGGCGCTGGGCGAAGGTGAACTGAGCGGCGGCGCGGTGTCGCCGCTTCCCTTGCCGCGCCCCCTCTCCCACCCGCGCGGGAGAGGGGACGCCGCGTGGCCCCCCGGTTCCCCCTCCCGCCGCGCGGGAGAGGGTCAGGGTGAGGGTCCTTCCAGGACGGTACAGTAACGACCCATGTTCGCCTTCATCGTCTCGCGCCTGCTCCAGGCCATTCCCGTGATGCTGACGGTCAGCCTGATCAGTTTCGCCATGTTCGCCTATGTCGGCGATCCGGTGACGATCATGCTCGGCCAGGACTACACAGAGGCGCAGCGCGAGGCGCTGGTGCGCGAACTCGGCCTGGATCAACCCTTCTTCATCCAGTTCATCGAGTTCCTGCACAATGCGGTCCAGTTCGAGTTCGGCCTCTCCTACCGGCTCGCCCGCCCCGTCTCCGACCTGATCCTGGAGCGCATGCCGGCGACGCTGGAGCTCTCCTTCACGGCCGCCTTCCTCGCGCTCGCGATCGGCGTGCCGATGGGGGTGTATACCGGCCTCTACCGCGACTCCTGGCTCAGCCGCTTCTTCCTGACGATCTCGCTGATCGGCGTCTCGCTGCCGACCTTCCTGATCGGCATCCTGCTCATCCTCGTCTTCGCCGTGATCCTGGGCGTGCTGCCCTCCTTCGGCCGCGGCGAGACGGTGGCGATCGGCTGGTGGACGACGGGGTTCCTGACCGTCTCCGGCCTGCGCGCGCTGATCCTTCCCTCGATCACGCTCGGCCTGTTCCAGATGACGCTGATCATGCGCCTCGTGCGCAGCGAGATGCTGGAGGTGCTGCGCACCGACTACATCAAGTTCGCCCGCGCGCGCGGACTCTCGAACCGCGCCGTGCATTTCGGCCACGCGCTCAAGAACACGCTCGTGCCCGTGATCACCATCACCGGCTTGCAGCTCGGCGCCATCATCGCCTTCGCGATCGTCACCGAGACGGTGTTCCAGTGGCCGGGCATGGGGCTGCTGTTCATCCAGGCGGTGGCGAACGCCGACATCCCGATCATGGCCGCCTATCTGCTGCTGATCGCGCTGCTGTTCGTCATCATCAACCTGATCGTCGACCTGCTCTACTACGCGGTGGATCCGCGGCTGCGCGGCGGGCTCCGCGCGGCCGGAGGGCGCTGAGACGATGGCCGCCTTCGCCCCGGCCCGTGGCCTCTCGCGCGTGTTCGACTCCGATCTCTGGTGGTCCTTCACGCGCTCGCCGGTCGTCGTCGTCTCGGCGGTGGTCGCGCTGACGATGATCCTGTCCGCGCTCCTCGCGCCCTGGATCGCGCCGCACGATCCGTTCAACCTCGCCACGCTCGATCTGCTGGACGCCTTCACCCCGCCCGTCTGGCTCGAGGAGGGGAACTGGCGCTTCCTGCTCGGCACCGACGATCAGGGCCGCGACGTGCTCTCCACCATCATGCATGGCGCGCGCATCAGCCTGTTCGTCGGCTTCGCCTCCGTGCTGTTCTCAATGACCCTTGGCATCTCGCTCGGCCTGATCGCCGGCTATCTCGGCGGCACGACGGACGCGGTGCTCATGCGCATCGCCGACATCCAGCTCACCTTCCCCTCGATCCTGGTCGCGCTGCTGATCGACGGCCTGGTGCGGGCCATGCTGCCGCGCGAGCTGCACGACCAGATCGCGCTCTGGGTGGTGATCTTCGCGATCGGCATTTCCAACTGGGTGCAGTTCGCGCGCACCGTGCGCGGCTCGACGCTGGTCGAGAAGAACAAGGAATACGTGATGGCCGCGCGCGTGATCGGCCTCTCGCCGGTGCGCATCATGGTCAGCCACGTGCTGCCGAACGTGATGGGGCCGGTGCTGGTGATCGCGACCCTCAATCTGGGCTTCGCGATCCTGGCCGAGGCGACGCTGTCGTTCCTCGGCGTCGGCGTGCCGCCGACCCAGCCTTCGCTCGGCACGCTCATCCGGATCGGCAACGACTTCCTGTTCTCGGGCGAGTGGTGGATCACCCTGTTCCCCGGCATCACGCTCGCGGTGATGGTGCTGTCGGTCAACCTGCTGGGCGACTGGCTGCGCGACGCCCTGAACCCGAAACTGCGCTGAGGCCCGCGCGATGCCCCTGCTCGAGGTCAAGAACCTTCGTGTCGAGTTCCCGACGCGCCGCGGCACGCTGGTTGCCGTGGACGACGTGTCGTTCCACATCGACGAGGGCGAGGTGCTCGGCGTGGTCGGCGAGTCCGGCGCGGGCAAGTCGATCACCGGCGTCTCGATCATCCGCCTTATCGAGCCGCCGGGCCGCATCGCGGGCGGGCAGGTGATCCTGAACGGGCGGCGCATCGACAACATCCCGCTCGAGGAGATGCGCCATGTCCGGGGCAAGGAGATCGGCGCGATCTTCCAGGACCCGCTGACCACGCTCAACCCGCTCTACACGATCGGCCATCAGCTCGTGGAGACGATGCAGACCCATCTCGGCATCGGCGACAAGGAGGCGCGCGCGCGCGCGATCCGCTGGCTGGAGGATGTCGGCATTCCCGGCGCGGCGCAGCGGATCGACGCCTATCCGCACCAGTTCTCGGGCGGGATGCGCCAGCGCGTGGTGATCGCGCTCGCGCTCTGCGCCGAGCCGCGGCTGGTGATCGCGGACGAGCCGACCACCGCGCTCGACGTCTCGATCCAGGCGCAGGTGATCGCGCTGCTGAAGCGCCTCTGCCGCGAGCACGGCACGGCGATCATGCTGGTGACGCACGACATGGGCGTGATCGCCGAGACGGCCGACCGCGTCGCGGTGATGTATGCCGGCCGCATCGCCGAGATCGGCCCGGTGCGCGAGGTGGTGAAGCACGCGCGCCATCCCTACACCGACGGATTGATGGGCTCGATCCCCTCGCTCTCGCACAAGGTCGAGCGACTGACGCAGATCGAGGGCTCGATGCCGCGGCTGACCGACATTCCGCGCGGCTGCGCGTTCAACCCGCGCTGCCCGAAGGTGTTCGACCGCTGCCGCACCGAGCGGCCCGACCTGATGAAGACCGACGGACCGAACCTGGCTGCCTGCTGGCTGCACGCCGCGCCCGGCCGCGATGAGGCGCTCGGCCATGCCGCCTGACGCGACCGCGACCGTGAGGACGAAGGCGCTGGTCGAGGTCGAGGATCTCGCGCGCGACTTCGATGTCTCCAAGCCCTGGCTGTTCCGCGTCTTGCAGGGCGACCGCAAGCGCATCCTGAAGGCGGTCGCGGGCGTGTCGTTCGACATCCCCAAGGGCACGACGCTGTCGCTGGTGGGCGAGTCCGGCTGCGGCAAGACGACGGTCGCGCGGCTGGTCGTCGGGCTCTATCCGCCGAGCCGCGGGCGCATCCGCTTCGACGGCCTGGACATGGCGAGCCTCACCTCGCGCGCCGTCGCGGCACCGGTGCGCAGGCGCATCCAGATGATCTTCCAGGACCCGTACGCCTCGCTCAATCCGCGCTGGCGCGTGCGCGACATCATCGCCGAGCCGATCCGCGCCTTCGGCCTGATCCGTGATCGCGCCGCGATCGAGGCGCGCGTGGGAGAATTGCTGAGCCAGGTGAAGCTGAGCCCCAAGGACGGCGAGAAGTATCCGCACGAGTTCTCTGGCGGTCAGCGCCAGCGCATCTCGATCGCGCGCGCGCTCTCCTCCACGCCCGAGTTCCTGGTCTGCGACGAGCCGACCAGCGCGCTCGACGTCTCGGTGCAGGCGCAGATCCTGAACCTGATGAAGGATCTCCAGCGCGAGCTCGGGCTGACCTATCTGTTCATCAGCCACAATCTCGCGGTGGTGCGGCACATGTCGGACCGCATCGGCGTGATGTACCTGGGCCGCATCGTCGAGCTCGCGCCGGGCGAGACGCTGTTCGCGCGGCCACGGCATCCGTACACGCGGATGCTGCTCGATGCGATTCCGGATCTGGAGATGACCGGACGCGCACGCACGCCGGTGGGCGGCGAGGTGCCGAGCCCGATCGACCCGCCGCCCGGCTGCGCGTTCCATCCGCGCTGTCCGCTCGCCAACGCGCGCTGCAAGGCGGAAGTGCCAAGCTTGCGCACGGTCGCAGATGTGCAGGTCGCGTGTCACGCGGTGGAGGAAGGAAGAACCTGAGCGTGGGGGGCCATTGGCCCCCCACACCCCCCGTCAGGGCGTCGCTCCCGTTGGTCGCGACGCGGCCCCCGACCAACGGGAGGGGGCCCCTCCAGGGGGGGGCCGGGGGGCCTTGCGGCCCCCCGGCTTTGTTACTCTGATCCTCCATGCTCTCCGACTCCGCCGCCGCGCCGCTCCTCCTGCCCAACCCGCCCTTCTGGGACGAGATGGTGGACGGCCGCGGCGCGCTGAGGACGCACTGGCGCAACGTCGCCGCGATGCTCGCGAGCCTGCCGCCGGGTGGCCTCGCCGACCGCGCGCTCCGCCTCGACCGCGCCTTCGAAGAAGAAGGCATCACCACGCTCCTGCCCGCCGACCCGGGCGGCATGGCGGTCGAACGGCCCTGGCGCTGCGACCCCGTGCCGATGGTCCTGCCGGCACAGGAGTTCGCCGCCCTCGAATCGGGGCTTGCCCAACGCGCCCGTCTCCTCTCCGCGCTGCTCGCCGACCTCTACGGGCCGCAACGCCTGCTCGCCGAGGGCGTGCTGCCGCCGGCGCTGGTGTATCCCAACCCTGCGTTCCTCCGCCCCTGCCGCGCGCCCGCGCCGCCGTCGGCGAGCCTGCATCTCGCCGCTGCCGACCTGATCCGCGGCCCCGACGGCACCTGGCGCGTGCTCGCCGACCGCACCGGCGCGCCGAACGGCATCGGCTTCGCGCGCGAGAACCGCCGCATGGTCGCGCGCACCATGCCGGAAGGATTTCGCATCTCGCAGGTGCGCGAACTGCGCCCGTTCTTCGAACTCTGGACCGACGCGCTGCAACGCCTCGCCCCGCCGGGCGCGGACAATCCGCGCATCGGCCTGCTCACCGCGGGCACGGCGCACGAGACCTGGTTCGAGCACCTGTTCCTCGCGCGCGAACTCGGCTGCGTTCTGGTCGAGGGCGCCGACCTCACCGCCCGCGACGGGCAGGTGTTCCTCAAGACGCTCAAGGGGCTGCAACGCGTCGATGTGCTGCTGCGGCGGGTCGAAGGACGGCTGGTCGATCCGCTGGAACTGGCGCCCGACAGCACGCTCGGCGTTGCCGGCCTGCTGGATGCGATGCGCGCGGGCGGCGTGCGCGTGGTCAACGACCCCGGCAGCCACCTCGCCGAGGCGCCTGCGCTTGCCGCCTTCCTGCCCGCCCTCGCCGAGCGCCTGCTCGGCGAGCGGCTGCTGCTGGAGAGCGTGCCGACGCTGTGGCTCGGCGAGCCGGAGTCGCTGCGCACCGTGCAGGCCGATCCGGCGCGCTGGCTGATCCGTCCGGCGCTGGACGGCGCCATGCCCGCCACAGCCATGGCCGAACTGCCGGAGCCAGCGCTCGCATCGCTGCTCGATCGCGTGCGCGCCGCGCCGTGGTCGTATGCCGCGACGCGCGCGATCCAACCCTCGGCCGCTCCGTCCCTCGGCGAGGGCGGACTCGCGCCGAAACCGATCGTGCTGCGCCTGTTCGTGCTCGCCGACGGAGCGGGCGCGTGGCGCGTGATGCCGGGCGGACTTGCCCGCGTGATCGAGGAGGCGGACCGCCTGGCGGGGCGGCTGCCGCGGCGCGGTGTCGCCAAGGACGTCTGGGTGCTGGCCGGTGAGGAGGGCGAGATCGGCGGCGTGCCGCTCGTCCCGCTCGGGCCGCTCGCGATCCGCCGCACCGCCGCCGAACTGCCGAGCCGGGCGGCCGACGATCTCTACTGGCTCGGCCGGCAGGTGGAGCGGCTCGAGAACGCCGCACGGCTCCTGCGCGCGATGCTGACGCGGCTCACGCGCGGCTGGTTGCTGCCGCACGACATCGTCGAGCTGCGCACGCTCGCGCGCTGCCTCGCCGAGGCGGGCGTGATCAGCGAGGAGGCGGCCGCGCTGCCGCCGGATGGTCAGGCGATGCCGCGCGCGTTGATGGAGTCATGCCGGCCGCAGCGGCCTGTCATGCAGATGTTCGATCAGGTGTTCCGGCTCGCCCGCGCCGTGCGCGACCGGCTGACCGGCGACATGTGGGCGACGATCGCGCATCTCTCGGCCGAGGCGCGCGAGGCGGCGGCGGCCGGTGCGCGCAGCTTCGACGCGCTCGCGCCGGCGACCGCGGCGATCATCCGCTTCTCGGCCGGCCTTTCCGGCATCGCGGCGGAGAACATGGTGCGCGGCGGCGGCTGGATCTTCCTCGATCTCGGCCGGCGCATCGAGCGCGCCGCGCACACCGCGCGCGACCTCGCCCACGCGCTCGACCAGCCGCCCCAGCGCATCGAGGCCGGGCTTCGGCTCGCGCTCGAACTCTGCGACAGCGTCATCACCTATCGCAGCCGCTATCTGACGGTGCTGCAGCCCGGGCCCGTGCTCGACCTCGTGCTCGCGGACGCGTCGAACCCGCGCGCGCTCGCCTATCAGCTCCGCAATGTCGAGGCGCGGCTCGCCGAGGTCGGTGGTGCTCCGGAAGGCGATCTGGCAATGGCGGCCGGGCGGCTCCGCGCCGAGGTCGAGGCGATGGTAGAGCGCGTCGCCTCGTCGGAGGAGCCGGCACTGGAGGCGTCGCGACTGCCGCGCAGCCTGCGGGAGCTCGCCGTTGCGGTGGCCGCCCTGTCCGATGCGATCGCGCGGCGCTATTTCAGCCACGTTCCGGCATCGCAATCGCTGGGCTTCGGCGACGAGGAGCCGATCGAGGGATGAGGTATCGCGTCACGCATGTCACGACCTATCTCTACGGTGAGGCCGTCGATCTGGCGGCGCATCTGCTGCACCTGACGCCGCGCCCCCTGCCAGGCCAGCACGTGATCGCGAGCGCGCTGGCCGTCGAACCGTCGCCGGCGCGCACGGCGCACGCGCTGGACCATTTCGGCAATCACACGACATGGCTGTTCCTGGCCGAGCCGCATGCCTCGTTCAGGGTAAGCCTGACCGCCGAGGTGGACGCCGCGTTCCCGCCACCGCCTGCCGGCGTGACGCCGGCCTGGGAGGCGGTGCGCGATGCCGCCGCGAGGGGCGGACGGGATGCCTGGCAGGCGGCGGAGTTCGCCTTCGGCACGGCCATGGCGCCGGCCGAACCGGCCGTCGGCGCCTATGTCGCACAGTCCTTCCCGCCCGGCAGGCCGATCCTGGAGGCGCTGCTGGAGCTGAACGCGCGGATCCGCGCCGACTTCACCTTCCGCCCGGGGGTCACGACACTCTCGACGCCCGTGACGCAGGTGCTGGCGAGCCGCACCGGCGTGTGCCAGGACTTCGCGCATCTGATGATCGCCGGGCTGCGCTGGCTCGGCCTGCCCTCCCGCTATGTCTCGGGCTATATCCGCACGCGGCCCCGTCCGGGCGAGTCGCGGCGGCGCGGGGCGGACCAGTCGCATGCCTGGGTGGGGTGCTGGCTCGGCCCGCAGCACGGCTGGATCGATCTCGATCCGACCAACGACCTCGTGGTGCGCGACGAGCACGTGGTGCTCGGCTGGGGGCGCGATTACGCCGATGTTTCGCCCGTGCGCGGCGTGATCCTGGGCGGCGGGCGTCACGGGCTCACGGTCAGCGTCGATCTCGACCCGGTGGAGGGTGACGCGTAGCGCAGATCCCGATCAGGTGGACATACCGGATCGGGTGAAGATGCGCGCCAAGACGATCCTGAGCCGGTTCCGACAGATCGGAGACGGCTCTTGCCGTCACGCCACCTTGCGGTCGAGCCAGTCGCGGAAGCGGTAATACGATCCGACCATCGGCAGGAACCACGGACGGCCGGTGTAGAGCGGCCGCGTCGGGAAGGAGCGGCCGTCGAAGGCCGTGACGCGGTTGCCACCGCCGAGGATCTTCCGCGCGACCTGCGCGCCGAGATAGGACAGCATCGCCACACCCGAGCCGTTGCAGCCCATCGCGTAATGCAGGCCCGATGGCGTCACACCCATGTGCGGCAGGTAGTCGAAGGTGAAGGCCGTGTTGCCGGTCCAGGCATGGGTGACGCGCACGCCCTTCAGCTGCGGCCAGCGCTCCAGCATCATCGCGTAGAGCGCCGGCGCAGACACCTCCGGCCCGACCTGGGTGAAGCGCGCGCGTCCGCCATAGAGCACGCGCGTGCCATCCGGTGACATGCGGTAGTAGCAGAGCACGCGGCGCGTATCGGAGAGCGTGCGGCCGCGCGGGATCAGGCTGCGCGCAAGCTCCGGGTCGAGCGGCTCGGTCGCGATGATGTGCGAGGCGAGCGGGATCACGCGCCGCTTCAGGTCGGGCGTCAGATCGCCGGTATAGCCGTTCGTCGCGATCATCACCTCGCGCGCCGTGATCGTGCCGCGCTGCGTCTCGACCGACCAGCTCGTGCCGTTGCGCGCCACGCGCCCCGCGCGGCAGCGGCCGACCAGCACCGCGCCGTGACGCTGCGCGGCCTGCATCAGCCCGCGGTGATACAGGCCCGGATGCAGCTTGCCGCTGCGCTCGATGCGCATCCCGCCGAAATAGTAGTCCGAGGCAATCTCCTCGCGCTGGCGCTCGCGCGGCACCATCTCCGCCTCGGCCGCGGCTTGCGTGTTCAGCAGGTCGAGCTTGGCCGCGAGTCCGGCATAATGCCTCGGCGTGAAGGCGCCGACGAACCGTCCGGACCGTTCCCAGTGACAGTCGATCCCTTCGCGCGCGATCAGCGTCTCGATATGCGTGAAGCTCTCGGCCGCATCGCCGATCATCTCGCGCACGACCGGGTCGATCTCGCCGTCGCGCGCCTTGGCGCCCGACATGCCCTTGCCGAGATTGACGCCGCCCGAGACGGCACCGCCGTTGCGGGTCGAGGCGCCGAAGCCGAAATCCTCCGCCTCCAGCACGACGCAGCGCGCGCCCCCGCGGCCGAGCTCGATCGCGCAGTTGAGCCCCGTCAGACCGCCGCCGACGATCACGACGTCCGTTCTCGCCGGCAGCTCGGCCTCGGGGTTCTCTCCGATCGGGATATCGTCCCACCAGTAGGGCCGCGCCTTGAAGTCGGGATGGAACAGCGAGCGGTCCATGGCGTCGTTCCTCAACGGGTGACCGAGCTCGGCAGTGCGCCGCGGCCGAAGATCGTCGCAAGGCCGAGGCAGAGGCAGGCGAGCAGGATCTGCAGCACCGAGACCGCGGCGATGGTCGGGTCGATCTCGAGCAGGATGTTGTCGAACATCTTCTTGGGCAGCGTCATCGAGGCGCCGGAGAGGAACATCGCGATCACCAGCTCGTCGAACGAGGTGACGAAGGCCAGGAACGCCGCCGAGACGAGGCTGGGGCGGAGCTGCGGCAGGGTGATGCGCCACACCGCGACCGGCCAGGAGGCGCCGAGCCCCATCGCCGCGTGCTCCTGCGCCTCGTCGAAGGTGCGCAGCCCGGCCGAGACCAGGATCACCACGAACGGGAGGGCCAGGATCGTGTGCGCGATCGCGATCCCGTACCACTCCCCGATCAGGCGGAGCTGCGCGAACAGGCTGTAGACCGCGATCGAGATGATGATGGTCGGCACGATGATCGGTGCGGCGACCAGCCGATCGGCGATGCGCATGCCGCGAAGGCGCGAGCGCACCAGCGCGAAGGAGAGCGGCACGCCGAGCGCCATCGACAGCGCGGTGCACAGGAACGCGACCTTGAAGCTGCGGATGGTCGATTCGATCCAGGTCGGGTCGTCGAGATAGCGCTGGTACCACTGCCAGGAGAAGCCGGGCGGCGGGAACTGGAGATAGGGCGCGGACGAGACCGAGATCGGAAACACCACCAGCAGCGGCAGCATCAGGAATGCGAACACGACGCCGGTGAACACCGTCAGCGCGATCCTGCCGCCGGTACGCCGGCGCCTAGCGCGCGGCATGGGCTTGCCCTCCCGTCAGCCGGCCGAGCGCCGCGTAGATCACCAGGGTCGCCGCGAGCAGCACGGTCGCGAGCGCGGCGGCGAAGGGCCAGTCGAGGAACTCGCGCACCTGCTGCTCGATCAGCATCGCGATCATGATCACCCGCCCGCCACCGAGCAGGGCCGGGGTGATGAAGAAGCCGAGCGAGATGACGAACACCAGCGCGCAGCCGGCGAACACGCCGGGCAGCGAGAGCGGCAGCGTGACGCGCAGGAACACGCGCCAGGCCGGCGCGCCGAGCCCCTCGGCGGCGCGCTTCAGATCGGGATCGATGCGCAGCAGCGCCGCGTAGATCGGGAACACCATGTAGGGCAGCAGCACGTGCACCATGCCGATCAGCACGCCGGTGAGGTTGTGCAGCAGCGGCAGCGGCGCCTCGATCAGTCCCCAGTCGCGCAGCATGCGGTTGATCACGCCGCTGCGCCCGAGCAGCACCATCCAGGCATAGGTGCGCACCAGCACGCTGGTCCAGAACGGCAGCAGCAGGAAGAACATGCCGAGGATGAAGCCCAGGCGCCCGGCCTGCACCAGCCAGAGCGACACCGGGTAGGCGAGGACAAGGCAGATCGCCGTGACGAACAGGGCGATCTCCATGCTGTCCCACAGGACCGCGATGTAGAGGGAGTCGAGGGCCGCCTTCTCGAACTGCGCGAGCGTGCCGTCGGCGACCGACATCGACAGCAGGCGCAGGAGCGGCCAGACGAACAGGACGCCGAGCACCAGGAGTGCGGGGGCGGCGAGCAGCAGCAGCGTGCGCTCGCGCGCCCGTTCGGGATCGGGGCGCGCCCGGCTCGGCGCAGCGCGTGCCTCAGCCACCGACGACATGCACATCCTCCGGCGCGAAGCCGAGCGGCACGGTCTCGCCCTCGGCGGCCGGCAGGGGCTCGGAGGGGCGGAGCGGCAGGCGCGCGAGCAGTTCGAGCCCGCCGTCGAGCCGGAGCCTGAGCTTGACGGAGAGCCCGAGGAACACGGTCTCGACGATGCGCCCGTGCGCACGGTTGGGCAGCGCTGCGGCCTCCGCACCCACGCGCAGCGCCTCGGGGCGGAGCAGCAGCGTCGTGCGGTCGCCGGCCGCACCCGCGGCGCGGGCGAGCGCGATCCGGCCCAGGCCCGGCACCTCGGCCGCGGCGTCGCCGCTGGCACGACCTTCCAGCAGGTTCGACTCGCCGACGAAATCAGCGACGAACCGCGTCGCCGGCCGCGCATAGACGTCGCCTGGGGTGCCCACCTGCTCGATCCGCCCGGCATTCATCACCGCGACGCGGTCGGAGAGGATCAGCGCCTCCTCCTGGTCATGCGTGATGAACAGCGTGGTGAGCTTCAGCCGCCGTTGCAGCCGACGCACCTCAAGCTGCATCGACTCGCGCAGCTTGCGGTCGAGCGCGCCGAACGGCTCGTCGAGCAGCAGCAGGCGCGGGTTGAACA
This sequence comes from Elioraea tepidiphila DSM 17972, assembly GCF_000378465.1. GTDB lineage: Bacteria > Pseudomonadota > Alphaproteobacteria > Acetobacterales > Acetobacteraceae > Elioraea > Elioraea tepidiphila. Next base: position 120,970 of record NZ_KB899915.1, on the reverse strand, counting down.
CGATCGCCCGCGCGAGCGCCACGCGCTGCTGTTGCCCGCCCGAGAGCTGGCGCGGCAGGCGCGCCTCGTAGCCGGCGAGCTCGACGAGGGCGAGCGCCTCGGCGACGCGCCTGTCACGCTCGGGCTTGGGCATCCGCCGCATCTCCAGCGGGAAGGCGACGTTCTGGGCCACCGTCAGATGCGGAAACAGGGCGTAGTTCTGGAACACCATGCCGACATCGCGCTGGCGCGGCGGCGCCAGCGTGACGTCCTCCGATCCGAGACGGACGGTGCCTTCGTCCGGAATCTCGAACCCGGCGACGACCTTCAGCAGCGTCGTCTTGCCCGAGCCCGAGGGGCCGAGGATGGTGAGCAGTTCACCCTCGGCCACCGTAAGGTCCACACCGGCAAGCGCGGTCACCGGACCGAACCGCCGCACCACGCCGCGCACCGTCAGGTCCACGGCGCGGGCTCCTCGACCATGATTGCGGCGGGCATCATCCGCGCCGCAGCATCCAGCGGTTCCACGCCTCCTGCGCACGCTGGCCGTGCTCGGTCCACCAGTCGACGCCGAGCCAGAACTGCTTTGCCAGGTTCTCCGGCGTGGTCGGCAGATGCGGCTTCACGCTCTCCTCGACGTGGTTCATCACGTCCGGGTGCAGGCCGGGATAAGCGAGCTCGGTCGCGTAGACGGCCTGCAATTTCGGGTCGGTCATCACCTGGAGGAAATGATTGCCCCAGACGGCATTGCGCGCGCCGCGCGGGATGCCGAACGCGTTCTGCTTGGCGCTGCCGCCCTGCCACTCTACCGCGACCGGCGCGCCACGCCGCGCGATGTCGTAGAAGCGGCCGTTCCAGCCCGAGGCGAGCACCACCTCGCGATCGACCAGCAGCTGCGCGGGCTGCGCGCCGGTGGTCCACCACACGGTCACGTGCGGCCGGATCTCATCGAGCTTGGCGAAGGCGCGCTCGAGGTCGATCGGGTAGAGCTTGTCGGGCGCGACCCCGTCGGCAAGCAGCGCGAATTCGAGGTTGTCGACCGGGTGGTTGCGCAGCGTGCGCGGCCCCGGGAAGCGCCGCACGTCCCAGAACTCCGCCCAGCCCTTCGGGTGCATGTTGTTCGGGAACACGTCGGTGCGGTAGGCCATGACGGTCGAATAGACCGACGAGGGGAAGGTGTGCGTCGTGTTGCGCACCGCCTCGGGGTAGCGCGAGAGGTCGATGATCGAGAGATCAAGCGGCTCCAGCAGGTTCATCTGCTGGGCGCGCACGAAGTCCTGCCCGCCGAGTTCGGTGACGGTCCATTCGACATTGCCGCTCTCGACCATCGCGCGCAGCTTGCCGAAATCGACCGGCGAGGTGTCGACCACGCGGATGCCGTGGCGCTTCTCGAACTCGGCGAAGTAGGTGCGGCGGAACAGGTTCGTCATCGCCCCGCCGGAGATGTTGACGACGATGCGATCGGGCTTGGCCTGCGCGAGGGCAGGCATCGGCAGTGCTGCTGCGGCCAGGCTCGTACCGAGCACGCCGCGCCGGGTCATGCGGATGGACATTGCGGTCTCCCTCTCCCGTGGTTGTGGATCATTGCAGTGCGGTCGGGCGTCACTGATTTCCCCGACGATACAGAAAGCCGCCGTCGAGCGCGTCGCCGCCGCCGGCAAGGCCGAGGCGCTGGAGGCGGTAGAGGTGCTTGGTGAAGGCGATCGCCTCGGCGCGGCCGAGATCCTGCGCGCGATAGCTCGCCTCCATCTCGACGCGCACGGCAGCGGGCGGATGGCGGCAGATCTTCGCTGCGACCGCGCGCGCCTCGTCCATCAGCCGCTCCGGCGGCACGACGCGGTTCACCAGGAACGCGCGCTCGGCCTCCTCCGCAGTGACGGGATCGCCGGTGAGCAGCATCCACATCGCGGCGGTGTGCGGCATCATGCGGAGCAGCCGCGTCGATCCGCCCGCCCCGCCCATGCCGTAGGCGATCTCGGGAAAGCCGAACCGTGCCGTGCTCGCGGCGATGCGGAGATCGGTGAGCGTGAGCAGGTAGATCAGCCCCATGCCGACGCACCAGCCGTTCACCGCGCCGATGATCGGCTTGTAGCGCTCCATCGCCAGCACGTCACGCGACCAGGAGAAGTCGTGCGGGGTCTCGCCTTCGCTGCTGTGCGGCCAGAGATGATCGGCCAGCACCTGTTCGGTGGTGGCGTCGCGGCGAGGCGTGCGGATGTCGTCGCCCGCGCAGAAGGCGCGGTCGCCAGCGCCGGTCAGGATGCCGCAGCGGATGCGCGTGTCGCGCAGGAATGCGGTCAGGGCCGCATGCAGTTCCTTGTGCATCGCCGGCGTGGTCGGGTTCACGGCACCGTTCTCGACCGTGAAGACCGCGACCTCGCCTTCGATTTCGTATCGGATCGGCATCGCCGCTATCCCTGCGCCAGCGCGAGCCGATCGATCGCGCCTTCGCGCAGATCGGCCCGCTCGGCGATCAGCACGTGCTTGGCGATCTTCTGCGAGGGCGTCTTCGGCAGCGCATCGCGGTACTCCAGGAAGCGCGGCACCTTGAAACGCGCGAGTCCGCGCGCGCAGTGGGCGAACACCCGCTCCGCCGGCAGGTCCTCTGGCGTCAGGCCGGGCCGCAGCACCAGGCAGGCCTTCACCTCCTGGCCGCGATCGGCGTCGGGCACGGGGATGACGGCCGCCTCCGCCACCGCGTCGAGCTGGAGCAGCACCGCCTCGACCTCGCGCGCGGCGATGTTCTCGCCCGAGCGGCGGATCATGTCCTTGACGCGGCCGACGATGAAGTGGAAGCCGTGCGCGTCGCGCCGGAACAGATCGCCCGTGCGGAACCAGCCGCCGTCGCGGAACGCATCCGCGGTCGCCTCCGGCTTGTTCCAGTAGCCCTTGAGGATGCCAGGGCCGCGGATCCAGAGCTCGCCGACCGCGTCGGGACCGAGCGCGCGCCCGTGCTCGTCGCGGATCGAGGCCTCGCGGAACGGCGCGGGCAGGCCGCAACTGCCGCTGCCGACCATCCCGGTCGCCTCCGGCGGCATGGTCAGTCCGGAGCCGATCTCGGTCATGCCGAAGCTCTCGCGCGCGATGCAGCCGAAGCGCCGCTCCAGCTCCGCGTGCATGTCGGGGCGCAGCCCGTAGATCGACACCCGCTTCAGCGGGTTCGCCGCGTCATCCGGTCGTTCGGGGAGTTTAAGCACCGGCTGGGGGAAGATGCAGTACTCGACACCCTCGGCGCGCACGCGGTCGAGGAAGCGGCTCGCCGAGGCGCGGGGCGCCACCACCAGCCGCCCGCCGAGATGCATCGCCATGAGCAGCAGCCATTGCGGGTCCATGTAATAGAAGGGCTGGGCCGCGAGCAGCACCCCCACATCGCCGCCGCGCGCGGCCGCGACGCGACCGAGCGTCAGCCAGTAGCGATGCGTCAGCATGCATCCCTTCGGGAACCCGGTCGTTCCCGAGGTGTATTGCAGGTTCACCAGGTCCTCGAGCCCCGGCCCATCCGGCGCGTCGGCGAGCGGATCGGCCTCCAGCAGGCTCTCCCAGGCGCGCATCCCCGCGGGCGGTCGGCCGACCACATGGATCGCGCCGGGATCGAGCAGAGGGCGTTGCGCCAGCAGATCGAGCAGCACCGGAAGCGCGCCCTCGTGCACCACGAGGTGCGCCGCGCCGCCATCGCTCAGCACATAGTCGAGCTCGCGCGCGGTATAGCCGGTGTTGATCGGGATCATGACCGCGCCGAGGCGGGCGAGCGCCAGCCAGGTGAGCGGGAAGGCGGGGATGTTCGGCAGCATCACGCCGACGCGTTCGCCGCGTTTCACCCCGCGCGCGGCGAGGCCCGCGGCGATGCGTCGCGTCGCCTCGGCGAGCCGCGTGTAGCTCAGCGCGCGCATCGGGAGTTCGTCGGGCTGCTCGATGAAGCGCCAGACCAGGGCCGATCCGTGCTGCGCTGCCTGCTGATCGACGAAGGCGCCAAGCGACGGGGCGAAGGGCGCGGCCTCGACGCGGGCGCGCATCGTCGCATGGGCGGCCAGGATGTGCTCCATCGGCATCAGCCGGGCTGCGCCTCTGCCTGGGTGGCCTGCGACACCGTGCGTTCCTCCTCCTCTTGCGGTCAGGCTCGCGATAACTGACACTGATGTCAATGTCAGAATTTCAGCCGAAGCCGAGCCTGGAGGCGCGGGCCGCGGATGACAGCCGCCACGGCCCGTTCGTCTATCGTGACGAGCTGGGCGCACGCTTGGCGCTCGCCGCAGATGAGCCCAAGACCGTGCGGACGCGGCTTCGGCTGATGGGGGCGGTCGCCGCGCTGCTCGAGGAAGGTGGTCTGCACGACCTGCGGGTCGCGGACTGTGCCGCGCGCGCCGGTCTCGCACACGGAACGTTCTACCGCTACTGGCCCGACCGCAGCGCGGCCGCGCGCGACGTGCTCGGCGACTTCATGGCGACGGTGCGGGCGCGTCGGCCCGTCAGCGCGCCGGGAACGGCGCTCTATCCGCGCATCGTCGCCGCCAACCGCTACTACGTCCGGGTCTATCGCGCGAATGCCGGGCTGATGCGCTGCCTGATGCAACTCGGCAATGTCGAGGCCGAGTTCGCGCGCATCGGCCAGGAGGCGAACCTCGCCCTCGCGGCGCGGGTGGTGCGCGCGTGGGAGCGTGCCGATCCCGCGCTCGATCTGCCGCCGCACGAGCGCATCGCGCGGGCGCTCGCCTGCATCGCGATGGTCGAGGGCGTGCTGCGCGATCTCTATGTGCGACCCGCACTCGCGCCGCTCGCCTCGATGGGCGAGGACGAGGTCGCCGACATGCTGTCGACGGCCTGGTTCCGCATCCTGTTCGGACGCGACCCGCCGCGCCGCGGCCGGAAGGCCGGCTGAGGCACGCGCCGCGGCGCCTGCGCCGCGTCGAGCTTGACGCACATCATCGCAGGAGGGCGGGCGATGCGTCCTACTCCGAGCGCGCGTGCCGGCCGAGGTGACCGGCGCGCGCAGGAACGGAGGATGTCGCATGAAGAAGCTGGAGCTCGAACGGCTTCTCCTCGACAAGGACGCGCATCGTCTGCTGAGCGAGCGGGCCGATCAGCTGAAGGCCAAGTACGGCGTCGGTCCGAGCACCGCAGCAGCACCGGCCGAACGCGTCGCCGTCATGCCCGGTCATGCCGAGATCGCGGCGATGTCGCAGGAGGACGCCAAACGCAACAACCTGGACGTCGAGACGCGGGCGGGGCCGATGCTTGAGCTCGCGCGGCTGGTGCCCGAGTTCGCCGAGGCGGAAACCAAGGTGGCCGTGCGCGCGATGACCGCCAAGCTCAAGGCCGAGCCGTCACCGGCACAGGCGTTGATCCTCGAGAACCTCGTCAACAGCCTGGTGTCGCAGGGCGAACTCGACGTTGACGGCCGGAAGCTCTTCACCGAGGCGCTGGCCGCGCTCGAAGCCGCCGACAAGGCGCGGCAGGGAGGGCGGTCATGACCCTCTGGACCCGCCTCTACGAGCACAACGACTACCGCGGGCGCTCGACCTTCGCGAGCCTGTCGTCGTCACCGGCGTCGAACACCTACCTGCAGATCGACAAGTCCTGGCTCGACGCCCAGAACCTCCACGACCGCATCTCCTCCCTCGAATTCGGCGCCAGCAGCTTCGAGAAGGGCGGCCACCTGATCCTGTTCCAGCACGCCGGATACAAGGGCCGCTACGCGCGATTCGCGGCCACGCCCGGCGCCGCCGTCTCGCGACCGAACCTGACGGCGCAGTCGTTCAACGACATTACCTCGTCTGTGCTCCTCGTGCGCAAGCACACGCGCGAGATGCCGCCGATGGCGCTCGGCGGGATGGGCACGCCGACGCTGCGTGACCAGATCGCCGCCGAGGTCGCCGCCACGCCCAACATCTCGATGCGCGGCACGCCGGTGATCTCGTGGGACATGTGGCCGAGCTTCGCGTCGAGCCAGAAGTTCGTCTATGTCGCGATCCCCGTCGTCGTCGATGTGCCGAACTGGTTCGACTACGATGCCGAAATACGCCTCTGGATCTATCTCTACGTCGACGCGGCCGGGAAGGTGCGCGGCCATGTCAGCCACTACGGCGCCTGGGTCGAAGGCGGAATCCTGACCGGCAAGCTCCTCGATCGGCTGATGAGCGAGATCCCCGGCGCGATCGGCTCGATCAACGCGCGCATCGCAAGCGCGCTGTCGCTGGTCTCGGCCTTCACCTTCGTCGGCCTCTACTACCTGCCCGGCACCGTCGCGGCGACGGGCAACACCAACGATGACGTCTCGCTGGTGCTGGTGAAGGAGTGGTAGCGGCCGGGATCATATTCGGCCACGCATCACAGCGGCGGACGCGGGCAGCCCGCGTCCGCCCAGCGCGCCATCACAGCGCCGCGAGAATCGCCTCACCCTTGCTGACCTCGAACCCGCCCGGCGCCTCGACGGCGAGATGCGTCACCACGCCGTCCTTCGCCACGAGCGCGAAACGCTGCGAGCGGATGCCGAGCCCGCGCGCGGTCAGATCGAGCTCCAGCCCGAGCGCGCGGGTCAGCACACCCGATCCGTCCGCCAGCATGACGATCCTGTCGCCCACGTCCTGGCTCTTGGCCCAGGCATCCATCACGAACACGTCGTTCACCGCCATGCAGGCGATCGTGTCCACACCCTTGGCCTTGAGCGCGTCGTAGTTCGCCAGGAAGGACGGCAGGTGCTTGGCCGAGCAGGTCGGGGTGAAGGCGCCAGGCACGGCGAACAGCACCACCGTCTTGCCCTTGAAGATATCGTCCGTGCTGACCTCGCGCGGCCCCTCGGCGGTGGCCTGCATCAGCTTCACGGATGGAATGGTATCGCCGACCTTGATCGTCATCGTACGGGCTCTCCCCTGGGTGTTGGCGCGAGCCCTATAGCCTGTCCGGAGCGATCCGTCAGCGGGCGGCCTGGGCGCTGCCGCGCGCGCGCGAGAACGCATCGAGCACGGCCGATTCGGTGAGCAGCTCCGGCAGCAGGATGCCCTGCGGCGCGGCCGGGCCATAGACCGCGTTGAACGGAATGCCGACGCGGCCGTGGCGCGCGAGATAGGCGGCGATTGCCGGATCGGGCCGGGTCCAGTCGCCGCGCATCACCCCGACCGCGCCGGAGCGGAGGCGCTCGGCGACCTCGCCGCGGTCCAGCACCATCGCCTTGTTCACCTGGCAGGTGACGCACCAATCGGCGGTGATGTCGACCAGCAGGGTCTCGCCGCTGCGCGCGCGCCGCTCGGCCTCGTCCGCCGAGAAGGCAAGGGCGGCGGTGGTTCCGCTCGCGGCAATCACGCGCGGCGGCGACGTGACGCCCGGCAGCACGACCGCGCCGAGCGCGAGCGCCGCCGCCGCCGGCAGCGCGATGCGCCGGCCGCGCGCGAGCCACAGCACGATCCCGGCGGCGGTGAGCGCCGCCGCGGTGACCAGCGCCGCCTCCTCTCCGACCTGCTTCGCGAGCACGGTGAGCAGCCAGACGCAGGTGCCCGCGAGCAGCACGCCCATCACCGCGCGCAGCCGGATCATCCACGCCCCTGGACGCGGCAGCAGCCCGGCGAGCCGCGGCGCCGCCGCGAGCGCGAGCCACGGCAGCGCGAGCCCGATCCCGAGCGCCGCGAACACCGCGAGGATCTCGCCGCTGCCGCGGGTGAGCGCCCAGGCGGCGGCCGTGCCGACGAAGGGGGCCGAGCAGGGTGTCGCGAGCAGGGTCGCGAGCGCGCCGGTCGCGAGATCGCCGGCAAGGCCGCGGCGCGGTGCGGCCTCGGCGAGCCCGTCCGCCCAGCGCGGCGCACCGATCGTGAACAGGCCCCAGAGATTGAACGCGAACAGTCCCGTCAGCGCCGCCATGAAGGCGAGGAACAGCGGTTGCTGGAACTGCACGCCCCAGCCGATCGCGCCGCCGGCGGCGCGCACCGCCGCGAGCGCCGCGCCGAGGGCGAGCATCGACAGCACCACCCCGGCCGCGGTGGCGAGCAGCGACCGCCGCGCCGCGGCCGGGCGCGCGCCCGCGAGCCCGGCAAGCCCGGTCACCTTCATCGCCAGCACCGGCAGCACGCAGGGCATGAGGTTGAGGATCAGCCCGCCGAGCAGCGCGATCAGCAGCACGGCGCCGAGCGGGCGCGTCGCCGCCGTCGCCGTCGCCGTACCCTCGATCGCGAGCGTGCCGTCCACCAGCGTCGCGGTCAGCGTCGTACCGGGCGGCAGGGCGACGCCCTGGAACACGAACCGCGCCTCGCGGCCGCCATCGCGGAGCGCGATCCGCGGCGCCGGCAGGTCGGACAGCGCGGTTGTCTCAACGAACAGGTCGGGCGCGGCGAAGGGAAGGTCCGCCCGCGCCGTGATCGCAAGCGCGCCGTTGCCCGTCTCGGCGGCGAGCGTGACCCTGGCAGCGGTGGCCGGAACCGGCACCCGTCCACTGAAGCGGTCGATCAGATGCGCGGCGGGCGAGGGCTCGGGCGGGCCGGCGCCGAGATCGAGCGCGACCCGCGCGCTCCCGGGAATGCAGATGTCGCGGCAGACGAGATACTCGACCTCGGCGCGCAGACGGGCGGCCGCGCCAGGCTCGACGAGGCGCGCCTCGATCGGCAGCACCACCTCGTCGGCGTAGCCGAAGCTTTGCAGGCCGAACAGCTCGAAGCGCTTCGGCGCGGGCCACCGGAGCACGGTCTCGGCCAGGTTGGTCGAGTCCGTCCAGGTCAGCGCCGGCGGCAGGCCCGCGGTGCCGGGGCTGCGCCAGTAGATCTTCCACTCCGGGTCGAGCCGCACGTGCAGCCCGAGCCGCAGCGTCTCCTGACCGGGCCCGACCGCGCGCGTTGCCGCCACCAGCCGGAGATCGGCCTTCTCCGCGCGCACCCACTCGCCGACGCCCGAGGCGTCGGCCGGATCGACGGCACAGGTGAACAGCCCCGCGACCAGGGCGGCCGCGGCGAGGCGGGTGCGCGCGCGCATGGCGATCTCCGACCCGGACCGTGGCGCGCCGGCCGGGCCCGTGCAAGGCCGCTGCCGGGCTCTCGCGCCGGATTGACCGCGCCATGCAGGCATCGGCACGACGCTTGTCGTCCTGGGCCCGGACGCCAACATGCTAGGCTGTGTCATGGGCAAGCTGGACGAGATCACGGACGGAGCGGATGACGGCGGCTGGCTGACCGGCCAGCTCCTGATCGCCATGCCCGCCATGCGCGACCCCCGGTTCGCGCAGACGGTGGTGTACATCTGCGCGCACTCCGCGGAGGGCGCGATGGGGATCATCATCAACAAGCCGCTCGAGGGGCTGACGTTCGAGGCGCTGCTGCGCCAGCTCGGCATCGAGCCGACGCCGCCGAGCCGGGTGATCCGGATGCACGCGGGCGGGCCGGTCGAGACGGGGCGCGGCTTCGTGCTGCACACGACCGACTGGGTGCAGGACGGCTCGTTGCAGGTGGATCAGGGCTTCGCGCTGACCGCCAGCATCGACGTGCTGAAGGAGATCGCCCGCGGCGGCGGCCCGCGCGAGGGAATCCTCGCCCTCGGCTATGCCGGCTGGGGGCCGGGCCAGCTCGACGAGGAGATCCAGCAGAACGCCTGGCTCTCGGTACCGGCGGATGAGCGGCTGGTGTTCGGCGCCGATCTCGGCGCGAAGTGGCGCGAGGCGCTGGCGTCGCTGAAGATCGACCCGCTGCTGCTGTCGGGTTCGGCCGGGCGGGCGTAGCGCCCTAGATCAGCTTCGTGCGCCGCCCCGCGAGCAGCAGTGCCTGACAGGCGAGTGCGGAAGCCAGCATGAACGCCGCGGTCGCGACGCCCGTGCCGGTCTCCGTCATCCCGACCAGCACCGTCATCACCGCGCCGAACGCCATCTGGATCGCCCCCGAGAGCCCCGAAGCGGTGCCCGCGAGCTTCGGCCGCACGCTGACCGCGCCCGCCATCGCGTTCGCCTGCGCCACGCCATTGCCGAGCGCCATCAGCATCGGCGGGCCGAACACGACGCCAAGCGAGAGCGGCAGGACCAGCACCGACGCGAGCGACAGCGCCGCGCCGAGGAAGGTCACGGCCGTGCCGGCGAGCAGCAGCCGCACGACGCCCAATCGCTGCGCCAGCCGCGCAGTGACGAAGTTCCCGCCCGCATAGGCGAGCGAGATCACGATGAAGGCGACGCCGTAGGCGGTGGGGGGCAGGCCGAGCCCGTTCACCACCACGAACGGCGCGCCGGCGAGGAAGGAGAAGAACACGCCCGAGGAGGTGGCGAAGCTGCCGGCGAACACGGCGAAGGCGGGACGGCGCAGCAGCGCGAGATTGGCGCGCAGGAACCCGGCGATCCCGGGCAGGCGCTGCGGTGCGGCGAGCGTCTCGGGCAGCCGGGCCGCGACCGCGGCGAGCAGCACCGCGCCGACCGCCGCGGTCAGCGCAAAGATCGCGCGCCAGCCGAGCGCCTGGTCGATCAATCCGCCGATCGCGGGTGCCACCATCGGCGCCACCGTCATGCCCATGAACACATAGGCCATCACCGAGGCCGCACGGTCGCGCGGGTAGCAGTCGCGGATCATCGCGCGCGCCAGCACCATGCCGCTGCACGCGCCGACCGCCTGGAGCATCCGCCCGGCGATCAGCCAGCCGATCGAGCCGGCCGCCGCCGCCCCCGCAGAGGCGAGCAGGAACAGCGCCAGCCCCGCGAGCGCGAACGGCCTGCGCCCGAAACGGTCCGAGAGCGGTCCGTACAGCAGCTGCCCGAGGGCGACGCCCACCAGATAGAAGGTGAGCGCGAGCTGCGCCGTGCCGGGCGCGACGGCGAAGCCCACCGCGAGCCCCGGCAGCGAGGGCAGCAGGATCTGCAGGCTGAACGGGCCGATGCTGGTGAGCGCCACCAGGATCCAGGCGGGCGGCGCCGCGCGCGGGCGTGCCGCAGCCGCGGGCGGGGCTGGCTCGCCCGGCGTGTCGCGCGGAGTCATGACGGCACCGAGACTACGCGCCCCGGCCGGGCCTTACCACACGAAGGCGGGGAGCGCCGCGATCGGCCTCAGACCCTGTGCCGCGGCCGCGCGTTCGAGAACCTCGGCCGGCGGCAGGGTGCCGTTCACGGCACCGAGCTCCTCGGCATGGATGCCGCCGATCACCCAGGCCCCGTCGATGCCGGCGGCCGCGGCACCGGCGATGTCGGTGCGCAGCGCGTCGCCGACCGCGAGGATGCGGCTGCGATCGGCGATCCCCAGCATGTCGAACACCGTAGGATAGATGGCGGGGTCGGGCTTGCCGAGGCTCTTCACCTCGCCGCCCATGGCGGCGTAGTCCTGCGCGAGCGCGCCGGCACAGATCACCCGCACCCCGCCGCGGATCACCTCGAGGTCCGGGTTGGCGCAGATCATCGGCAACGCCGCCGCCCGGCAGCGGGCGAGCAGCGGGCGGAAATCCTCGACCGTCTGGCCCGGCGTGTGGTCGTCCGGACCCGTGTTGAGCACGAACTCGGCCTGCTCTGGCGCGTGCACCTCGTCGAGGTCGAGCGTGTCGAACACGTTGCGGTCACGCTCCGGACCGATATGCAGCATGCGCCGGCCGAGCGCGGCGAACCACGGATCGGTGCGGTCGCGCAGAGCGAGGTGCACCGCCTCGCCCGAGGTCAGAATGCCGTCATAGAGATCGTCGGGGATGCCCATCGCGCGCATCGCCGCCTGCGCCGCACCCGACCGGCGCGGCGCGTTCGAGAGCAGCACCGACCGTTTGCCCGCGCGCCTGAGCTGGCGCAGCGTCTCCACCGCGCCGGGGTAGGGCTTCACCCCGTCATGGATCACGCCCCAGAGATCGAGCACGAAACCGTCATAGCGTTCGGCGAGGGGGGCGAAACGGTCCAGTCGCGCAATCATGCGTGGTCCTTGAGGTCGGCGCCGACCGCGTCGGCAACATGGGTGAAGCCGTCGGCGGCGAGGGCAGCGGCGAGCCCGTCGAGCAGGCGCCCGATCAGCGCCGGGCCCTGATAGGCGAAGGCGGTGTAGAGCTGGACGAGCGAGGCGCCGGCGCGGATCTTGGCGTAGGCGTCGCGGCCCGAGGCGATGCCGCCGACGCCGACCAGCACGAGCCGTCCGCGTGCCAGCCGTGCCGCCCTGGCGAGCAGGGTGGTCGAGGGCGCGAACAGCGGCCGGCCCGACAGCCCGCCCGTCTCGCCCGCGTGCCGGGAGCGCAGCGATGGCGGCCGGGCGATCGTGGTGTTGCCGATGACGAGCCCGTCCACGCCGCGCGCAATGGCCGTCTCGACGATCGCGGACAGCGCCTCGTCGTCGAGATCCGGGGCGATCTTCACCAGCAGCCGCGTCGTCGAGCCGCCAGCCGCAAGCGCGGCCTGGGCGGTGTCGAGCAGGGCGCCGAGCCGCGCGCCGGCCTGGAGGTCGCGCAAGCCGGGGGTGTTGGGCGAGGAGACGTTCACCACCAGCACATCGAGCAGCGGCGCGGCGTCGGCGAGCAGCGCGGCGTAATCGGCGTTCGGGTCCGCGCTCTCCTTGTTCAGCCCGACATTCAGCCAGAGCGGACCGGGCAGCCGCCCCGCCGCGCGCACGGCCTCGATCCGCGCGCGCACCGCCGGCCAGCCGTCGCTGTTGAGCCCGTAGCGGTTGATCACCGCCGCATCCTCGCTGAGACGGAACACGCGCGGTCGCGCGTTGCCCGGCTGCGGGCGCAGCGTCACGCCGCCCACCTCGACGAAGCCGAAGCCGAGGCCGAACAGGGGGCGGATCGCCTCGGCCTGCTTGTCGAAGCCGGCGGCGAGGCCGAGCGGGTTGGCGAAGCCGAGCCCCATCACCTGGCAGGCGAGGCGTGGATCGGCGGGGCGCCGCGCCGGCCCGATCAGGCCGCGCGCGAGTGCGGCGACCGCGAGCCGATGCGCCGACTCGGCATCGACGAGGCGCGCGAGCGGCATCAGCCGCGAGGCAAGCTCGGGGGACATCGCCGGAGGTCATGCCGCAAGCCGGCGCGTGGGGGAAGGCTGGACGCGCAGGGTTGCGGCAGGCATAACGCGGGCGCGGGGCTGAGGTGGAGGGTACGTGCGCGGCGTGGTGCTGATGGTGGTCGGGATCGCGCTGTTCGCGCTGACCGACGTCACCACCAAGTGGCTCTCGGCCGGCTACGGGGCCGCGCAGGTGATCGCCATGCGCTGCGGCACCGCCCTGCTGGTCGCAGGGCCGATCGCCTGGCGGCAGGGCGGGATCGCGCCGCGGCGGCTGCCGCTGCACCTGCTGCGCGGCGCGCTGATCGTGAGTGCGGCGTTCTCGTTCTTCCACGCCTTCGCGCGGCTGCCGCTGTTCGAGGCCTATGTCGTTTCGTTCACCGCGCCGTTCATGACCATGGCACTGGCGGTGCCGTTCCTGGGCGAGCAGGTGGGGGCTGCGGCCTGGGCCTGGGCCGGCCTCGGCTTCGGCGGGGTGATGATCTCGGTCGCGCCCGGACTGACCGGCGGCGGCGCGGCGCTCGGCTATGGCGCAGCGCTGATCGGCACGGCGAGCTATGCGGGGATGAAGATCGTCACGCGCCGGCTCGGCACCGGCGAAGGACTCGCCGCCGCCATGGCGGTGCCTGCTGGGCTGGGGGTGCTGGTGGCGGGACCGCTCGCGGCCGCCGCCTGGGTCGCGCCGCCGGCCGAGGACGCGGCTCTGCTGGTGCTGAACGGCGCGCTCTGGGGTGTGGGCAACGCGGTGGTGACCGCGGCGGCGCGCGCCGCCGAGGCCTCGCGCATCGCGCCGATCGACTTCACCGCGATGGTCTGGGCGGTGGTGTTCGACGCGGCGTTCTTCGACGTCCGCCCCGGCCCGGCCGAGCTCGCCGGTGCGGCCGTGGTGGTGCTGGCCTGTCTCGGCCACCAGCACGACCAGCGCCGGCGCCGGGCGTAGGACGACGCGCGGCTACTCGGCGAAGACGTCGCCCGCGTCGCGTCGGCCGCGCGCGCGAGGGCCCATCACGTCGAGCTTCTCCTCGATCCGCATCAGTTGCAGCGAGACCCGCCGGTCGAGCTCGCGCATCAACTGCACCGGCACGTAGCCGCGCGCGACCTCGAGCTTGAATGCCGCGAGTTCCTCGCGCAGCCGCGCCACCGTCTCGCCCTGGCGCTGCTCGACGCGATCGATGCGGGTGATCAGTTCCTTCTTGATGTCCCACATCATCTTGAACAGCCCGACCAGGATCGGGACCTCGATGACCCTGATCCACCATTCCAGGCTGATGCCGGTGGGGTCCATGTTACTCTCCTGCGACGGCCATCGGGGACGCTTGCGCGACCGCGCGGCGTGGCCGATATCGGGGGACGCGATGTGGAACGAGCCCTATCTCGAGACCTGCTGCCGATCGGCGCTGAACCGGCTGAAGATCGCGCGTGCGCTCGGCCGTCCGCCAGGGCTCAAGGACGGACCGTGCCTGGAGCGGCTCGCGCGGATGGGGCTCTGCTGCGAACGCGACGATGGCCGCTTCGAGATCACCGAGGCCGGGATCGAGCGCCACCGCAGCGAGATCCTGAAGCAGCCGCGCGAAGCCGCCTGACTCCCGTCACGGCTTGAAGTCCTGCCGGGCGGTGAAGCCGCCCGACGGCACGCGCCAGTCCTCGGTGCGCGCGGTCGCCGCGCCGCGGCCGAGGCGCATCTTCTCGTTCAGGATCGCGCCGGCGACCGCATCGAGCCCGTCATCATGCGCGCCCTTCGATCCGGTCGGGCGCCATTCGCGCATCTCGGCGATCAGCGGGGTCGCGAACACCGAGCGATGCGCCCAGAGCCGGCGCGCGGCGAGCAGCGGCTCGATCGCGCCCAGGATGCGCTCGGCCTTGCTGCGTGTGCTCGCCTTCTCCAGCACGGTGCAGGGCACGCGCGCCTTCGCCATCTCGGCGCGCAGCAGCCCCGGCAGGAAGCGGCCGAGCCCGTTGTTCTCGACCGTGAGCGACGGCAGGTGCAGCTCGGCCGCGAGCCGCACCACCTGGCGGCAGAGCTGGGTCGCGGCATCGGTCCCACCCGCCGGGTCGTGGGTGAGATACGCGACCCGGTGCAGGTAGTGATGGTTGTCGGCATCGAGGAACACGGCCGCGAACACGGAACGATCGCCCGCGCCCGGCACGCCGAAGGCCGGGTCCCAGAACGCGCTCGCCGAGATCAGCGTGCGATCGCCGAGCAGCAGCCGCAGCCCGGCATTGGCCATGTGCAGCGTGAGCTCGTCGTCGTAGGGCATCAGATCGGCCGGATCGAGCCGGGCGTCCTCGGGCGGCTGCGGCACGAGCTGCATCTGTGCGGCGAAGGAGCGTGGGCCGACGCGCGTCTTCAGTTCGGCGATCTTCTCGTCACCGAATCGGTCCGGCCAGGCCGAGCGCCCCTCCGCATCCACCAGCGGGATCACGAGCTTCCTGAAGCCGGCCAGATGGGCGGGCGGCTGGCCGGGCTTGCTCTCGGTCCGATAGATCGTGTCGGGCGTGTGCGGCGTGCCGATATAGAGCAGTGTGCCGCCCGGCACGAGGATGTACTCGATCTCGGCGAGCCGCGCGCGCAGCTCCGCGCGCTTCTCGGCGGTGTCGCTGTTGCCGGGCACCTCGATGTCGTCGCAGATCACCACGTCCGCCCGGCTGCCGGTGATGTTGCCGCCGATTCCGCGCGCGATCATCGACGGGTCGCGCGACGTTCCGGGCCGGTTCACCGTGAACCGGTCGGCCGCCCACTCGCCGCCGTGGCGCGGATGCAGGTGGCGGCAGAACGGATGGCGGCGGATGATCTGGCGCACATTGCGCACCATCCGGGTCGCGAGCGACTGTTCCGCCGACAGCACCATCAGCCGCAGATCGGGGCGGTTGGCGAGCAGCCACGCGCAGTAGAGCCCGACGACCGTCGATTTGCCGGCGCCGCGGAAGCACATCAGCAGCAGGCGCGTCTCGTTGCGGCGCCAGGCATGGCCCAGCCAGCGGGCGATGCGCAGGTGATGCGCCGGCGTCGTGTGGTTGTTCAGCCGGTTCCAGATCCAGACGAACTCGGGGAAGCGGATCTCGATCGGTTCGTTCATTCCTCCTCCTCATCGCGACCCGCGATGGCGCCCACCGCCTCACGCGCCACGGCCAACGTCGCGAGCCGGTCATCGGCCGTATCGCCGGTGCCGGGGGCGGGGGTCTCGGTGATGCGCGCGATCTTCAGCAGCAGGTCGAGATGCGCGAGTGCCGCCTTGCACGCGGCATGGTGCGCGGCGAATTCCTTCGGATCGGTGCTCCGCGGCTCGGCCTGCGCGAAGGCGTGGTAGGAGGCGATCGCGCGCTCGATCGCCTGATCCACCTGCGTGGCGACAAGGCCCTTGAGCCGGTTCACGCCTTGGTCACGCGGACCCGCAGCGTGCCTCCCGCGAGGTCGATGGCGGAACCGGCCCGGTTCCAGGCCACGACCGTCACCGTGTTGGCCGCGCCGACCGTGGCGAGGAACAGGATCGCCGTGGTCGCGACCGAGAAGGAGGCCTGCACGAGGTCGCCCGGGCTCGCGCCAGGCACGGTCATGTTGAACTGCGCGGTGGCGCCGGCGGCGATGCTGGGGGGATCCCAGGCGGCTTCGGCGATCAGCTCGCGGCTGCCATGCGGCAGGTTCGGCAGGCCGTAGAGCAGCGCGGGAGCGTGGCGCGGTTCGCAGTAGAGCCTGAGGGCCCGCGCTTCGTAGTCCTGATCGACGCGGCAGATGCCGATGATCGCGGTCGCGACCTCAGGGGCGAGACGGACCGCCTGCAAGCGGGTCAGGCCCGCATCCGTCATGTCGGCCGATCCCTGCCACCAGCGTGCGGCCGCGTTCCAGACCAGAGACTGGCCCGAGGCGCGCGCCATGACGCCGGCACTGTCGGTCAGCAACGCGCCGGCGGCATCGAAGCACTGCACGAACAGGCGCGGCGCGTCGGCATCCACCGCGAGCGCGAGATCACGGCAGGCGCGCGTGTCGACGACGAAACCGAGACCTCGCGCCGCCGTCATGGTGACGCCGCGCGCGGTCGGCGTGTAGCCGGACAGGCCCGGGAAGGCGAAGTCCTCGATCTGCGTCGGCGAGCCGGAGACGCTGGCGCTGACGCAGGCGAGCTGATCGAAGCCGGTCTGGCTGGGTGCCCAGCGGAACGCCGCGGCGCGCAGGTTCGGCACATTGCCGATCAGGCGCGTCGCCTCGACATGCGCGCCCGCCTGATGGCGCGTGCGCAGCACCGCCCCCGCGCGCGTCACCGCCGCCCCGTACTCGACATCGAGCAGATAGCCCTGGCTCGCCCAGGCGACGTCGTAGAGATGATCCTGCGCATTGCCGAGATGGCGCGCGACGATCGGTGAGCATCCTTCCATGCGCATGTCGCGCGCGATCACCGCGCGGCTGTCCACCTCGACCAGGAAGGGGATCGCGCTGTTCGTGCCCTGCTGGCGCAGCTCGAAATTCGGCGCGTCGAACACATGGCGGTTGTGCGCACGATAGGCGCCGGGCTCGGCGGAGAGGCGCACGCCGAACCGGTCGAGTGCCGGCCAGGTCGCGGAGCTGACGGCGAAGTGTCCGCCGTGATAGCGCACCGAGGCGTTCCACCCCGCAGCGGTGCGGCAGCGGATGTCGAGCGCGATCCGGTTGTCCACCAGCCGCCCGAGGATGAAGCTGCTGTCCTCGACGCCGCGCTGGTCGCCGAGCGTCTGCACCCCGATCGTGAAGTTGCGCGCCTCGGCGATGTGGATCAGGCTCGTATCGACGTTGCACACGCGAACGCCGATGTCGCGCTCGTCGAGCCAGTCGGACAGGGTGGCGCGCACCACCCGGATGCCCCAGTAGAGCTTCTCGCCGTTGCGCACCGCGCCGCCGTCACCGAGGGTGAGTGCCGGGCCCGGCTCGGCCTGCTCCGCGACCAGTCGCCCGCGCATGATCAGGCCGGCCGCCCCGCCGGGCAGCGTCACACCGCGCACGATGCGGAAGCTTCCTTCCGGGATGAGCACGGTGCGGCCGAGCGCGGCGGCGGCGTTGAAGGCGGTCTGGATCGCGTCCGTGTCGTCCGCCAGCCCGTCGCCGGCAGCACCGAAATCGGCCACCGAGAACGCCTCGGTGAACTTGTCCTGCATCGTGCGCGGCACCGCACCCGCGCCGTCCTGGCGGAACAGGCCCTGGGTCGTGCCGGCCTCGGCCGGGTAGAGCTGCAACCCGCCCGCCGCATCGAAGCCGAGCAGGCGCGAGGCCCGCGCCGCGCGCACGGGCAGCACCGGCGCGGCACCGGCGTCGGTCGGACCGAACTGAAGCGCGCGGCCGAGATCGTCGGCCACCTGCTGGAGTGCGGCGATCTGGTAGTCGAGCTCGTCGTTCAGCACGCGCGCGCGAAGCTCGCCATTCTCCTGGAAGTCGCTCGTGCGCTGCAGCACGAGGCGCCGGCGCAGCGTGATGAGCGTGCCCGCCGCCGGTGGGACGCTGAACGTGACCGTCCCGCCCGTGGACTGTCCCGCGCCCGTGACGGTGAAGCCGCCTGACTGCCGCGCACCGTCCAGGAAGACCTCGAGATCGGCGCTCTTGAAGATCGGGAACGGAAAGGTGAAGCCGGTCTGCGCGCCCGAGGCGACGTACTGCACCCGCGGCGCGACATCGCCGATGACGATATGCTCGGACATCGTTGGGCCCCGTCAGAGGTTGAGGAGCGAGCGGAAGCTCGACGAGAAGCCGGTCGCGAGCTGCGAGCCGACGCGGATGAACGGGCTGAGGTTGAGCTGGTCGTCGAGCAGGCTCCGCCGTCCGGCGGCGATGCGCAGCGCGAACTGCTGGTCGCTCGCGGCCTCGCGCGCCTCGGCTTCCTCCTCCAGGCCGGAGAGGAGGGCGGCGCCCGAGCCCTCGGCGGCGCTGACGCCGCCCGCGGCGAGCCGCGCGCGCGTGGACGCGATCGTGCGCGCCAGCATCTCGCGGCGCTGGCGCGCGGCCTCCTCGTTGCCGAGCCGGAGCTGAGCCTCGCGGTTGGCCTGCAGCTCCTGCTGCTGGCGGCGCTGCGCCTCGGCCTGCTTCTGCGCGGCGACCAGTCCGGCAACGCCGGTGAGCAGCGAGGCGACGGGAACGAGCTGTGCCATCAGGAGTTCAGCCTCATCTCGGTGGTGACGGAGAGCAGCGTCAGCGGCAGAGGCACGTCGCCCTCGATGCGCCAGAGCGGCCGTGTGGTGTCGCGCCGCCAGCCGAGCGCGCGGATGGTCCTGTCGCCGGTGAACGCCGGCGGCGCGGCATCGAGCATGAGCGCGCCGAGGCGACGGAACGGCACCGCCTCGGGGCCGCGGCCGAGATCGACCGCGAGCGCAGCCGTCTCGAGCAGCCGGAACGTGACCGAGACGAGGCGGACCGGGCCGGTCCGTCCGCCGTACTGCGTCATCAGTTCCGGCGGCAGCGGCTCGATGACATGCGTGTAGGCGAGGCCCGCCTGCACGTCGCGCGCCGGCGGATCGGTGGTCACGGACCCGTCCGTGACGGTCTGACGGCCGCGCGGTGCCCCGTCGGCCACCACCAGCACCTCGCGTCCGGCGAGGTGCGCAAGCCCCGACCAGGTGGTCGCGCCTGTGGGGTGGGTGCCGGTCATGCCGGCATCGACGCCGAGCGCCTCGTCGAACCGCTCGAGCCGATGCGCACCTTCGCGCTCGACCACGACGTACACCGCGCCATCGACCTCGCCGACGGCCCGCAATGCGCCCTCGGTCTCCTGCTGCGTCCAGGCCGTGACCTGCTCGGCGCGGAACAGCGTCAGCGTCGCCATCCGCCCGTTCGCCATCACGAGGTGCAGCAGCCGCCGCGTCTGGTCGTAGGCCATCGACACGGGTGTCGCGACGATGTGGCGCGCCAGCACGGCGAGATCGGCGGCCTGGTAGGCCTGCTCGACATCGGTGTAGGCGAACTCGTGCACCGACCGGCCGGAGCGGCTGACGAAGATCGTCGCGCCGTCCACGTCCACGGGTTGGATCGTCCGTTCGACCATCGAGCCGACGCGGGTCTGGCGGTTGAGCTGGATGTTCGCCGGGGTCAGCGGATCACCCGAGACCATCCACTCCGCGCCGGAGGTGAACACCTGCAGATGCCGGCCCGAGAACACGGCGCGGATCGCGTTCACTTGGTCGGACACCAGGGCGAACTCGATCGCCTGATCGTCGAGCCCGGTGCCGAGGTCGAAGTTGAACAGGGTGCCGGTACGCGACAGCCAGAGCCGGTTGGGCAGGTCGCGCGAGCCGCCGATCACCAGCCGGTCCTGGTGGAAGCAGACGCTCGCCGGCCAGCCGCGCACGGCCGAGAAGGCGGCTTCGTCCCAGTCCTGGGTGGGACCGGTGACCGCGAGCGTGTCGATGACAGTCGCGACCGCGGAAGCGGGATCGTTGAGCGCATCGATGCGCACCCGCTTGCGGCCGATCCTGAAGACCACGCCGATATGGCCGGCGGTGAAGATCGACGCCGACGCCGTCAGGATCGTCGATCCCGTGGTCGCCGACGGGCTCAGCGTCACCTCGGCCGGGGCGAAGCGGTGATAGGGCTCGGCCTCGAAGCTCCAGGGCGCGATCGACCAGGCGACATGGCTCGTGCGGGTGATCCGCTGGGGCGGCACCTCGGGATGCACGACGAGCAGCGTGTCCGCGCTCTGGGTCCAGCCGAGCTGCGGAAGCTGCGCCTCGGTCCAGGGTGTCGCGATCGAGGCGACCTCGACATCGCCGCGCCAGACGCCGAGCCGGCGGTCGGTCAGCACCAGCAGGTAGGTCTGCTCGGTCGAGAACTCGAAGGCGATCAGCCGCGCGGGTCCCGGCAGCACCCCGAGATGGCGCAGGCCGGGCCGGCGGCGCACCCCGCCCGTGGGCAGGATGAACACGTTGGTGAGCCGGGCCGCGCCATTCTCGTAGGCGCGCAGATCCGCCCGCCCGAGCAGCTCTGGCGAGAGCTCGCCGGCGGCGAAGCTCGTCTTGATCCGGCGGATCGCGGACATCTCAGCCGCGCGCCCCGATCAGCGAGAAATCCTGCACCGCGATGGGCGTGTCCTGCTGGCTGTCGGTGAGCCGCGCGGCGCGGAACTCGGCCTCGGCCAGCTTGAACATCAGCTCGGCGCGCGCGGTGTTCTCGGTCAGCGGGATGACGAACTCGGCGGCGAGGCGCGCGATCAGCGCGCCGTCGAAGAACGGCGGGAAGGCCTGCTCGGGCGGCCGGAAGATGTAGGTGAGCACGATCTCGGCCGGATCGGCGTGCAGCCGGTTCTCGGCGATGCGGTAGGGCACGCCGCGGCCCTGCCCGCCCCGCCCGGCGGAGAGCGCGCGCAGGAAATCGGGTGGCAACTGGAAGGCGTGCGCATAGTCGGCCATCGGGGCCGCCGCGAGCCGCGGCAGCGAGGTCTGGGCGGTTGCGAAGCTCCAGGGATAGGCCGAGAGCAGCGCGTCGCGCACCGAGGGGTACAGATTCGCGGCGACCTCGGCCTCGGCAGTGCCTTCGTCGAACGAGGCGATGGTCGCAGCGCCGATCTTGATCAGTGCGCGCGAGCAGAGCGCGAGGGCGGAGAGCGCCATCGGGGGAACTCCAGCGGACGGACGATGCGAGGACCCTCACCCCTGCCCCTCTCCCGCACGGCGGGAGAGGGGAGGGCGAAGCGATGCGGTCGCTATTCCCGACAGCGCATGCGCACGACACCGTCGGCGTCGATCAGCACCGCACCCTGGCTCATCATGTTGTTGACGAACCAGGCGGCGCGCTCGCCGTGCCAGGTGATGTCGGTCTGGACCTCCGAGCCGACCGCATGGCCGATCGCGGTGCGGTGGAACCAGTAGCAGAAGCGCAGCGTGCCGTTCCGGGTGAGGCCCGAATGCGGCATCCAGAGCGTGCCGAGCCAGCGCTTGGCCTGCGTGCCCTTCCACGGCAGCTCGTCGTCGCCGATGTAGTCGGCGTTGGCGAACTCCGGGATCTGCAGCAGGTCCGACCACTGCTTCCAGCCGATCACGGCGTAGCGCTGGCCGTCATCCGGCACGTCCGCCGCGCCCAGCATCTCGAAGGCGAGCAGGATCTTCTGCTTGGTCAGGCCGTCATCGTCGGTCTGACCCGCGCCGGCGCCAACCGCCTCGCGCGTCGCCTGATCGAGGGCGGCGATGATCAGCTCGTCGGTCTTGCGGCCGAGCGCATAGGCGCCGGCATTGGCGATCACCGCGCGCTCGTCATGGTTGATCTTGAGCTCGTCGAGCTTGTCGATCCAGTCGCCGGCGTAATAGTCGGCGAGGAAGCACTCGACGGGCTCGTGTTCGAGGTTCATCACCGGCACCGCGCCGTGGCGCGCCTTGGTGCCGGCAACGCCCTTGCCGACGCGCTGGAACACGGTGGAGGCGCCCTTCACGCCGGTCTTGGACCGGACGGTCGGGCGCAGCTTGGAGCCGAGCCGCTGGTAGGACTCGTGCACCTCCGTCTGGAACTGCTTGACGAAGGCTTGGTCGATCGAGGTGGCCACGATCGGGTTTCCCTGATGTCGGTTGCGGAGTGGGTTCGGGGCTGTGGCGCGCGGTTGTCCCGGACGGGGCCGACTCGCACAGGCGCGGATGCCGGGCCGCCTCGGGCGGTTGACCGGCATCCGGCCGGCACGCCATCGGAACGGCAGCGTGCCGAAACAGGCGGGACGGATGCGCGGGGAAGGGGAACGCGCATCCGTCCCGGTTCCGGGGCGAGCGCGGGAAGGGGCGCGCTCGGAAGCCCCGGCCCGGCCCCCGCGCGCGATGCGGCGCGGGCGGCCGAGAGGGTTCAGGTGTCGATGGGCTCAGCGCTCGCCGGGGAAGAGCCGGCGGAAACCGTCGGAGACGCGGCCGACGAAGTCCGGATCGCGCTTCTTCCAGTAGCGCGGGTCGCGCATCATCGCGCGGAGCTCGTCCTCGCCGAGCGACGGACCCGGCTCGGCGTCGCGCAGCAGGCCCGGCTCGTTCTTCTCCATCATCCGGTGCAGCGCGAGCACGCCTTCGAAGGTCGACGAGAGGGCCTCGAACACCGACTCGGGGAGGTTCGCCTTGCCCCAGGCGGCAAGCTGCTTGGCCACGCGCGCCCAGCGCTCCTCGCCACCGAAATGATCCCTCAGCCGTTCGATCTGCCGCTCGGCCTCGAACATCTGCGCGGCCTCGGCGATCAGCGGCAGCAGGCGCTCACCGGCGAGGTCGTAGACGAGCTGCACCTGGGTCGGCGTGAACCCCGCCTGGTGCAGGCGCCGGTTCACCTCCGGATCGGGCGTGAGCAGCGGGTGGTGCGGCTCGATCGTGTAGGCGTCGGGCGTCTCCGGCACGCCGAGCGCGCGCAGCAGGCGATTGCGCGCCTCCTCGTCCCCCTCGTCCTCGGGCAGCGGCACCATGCGCGAGAGCCGCTTCTCGAGTTCGAGATAGGACTTGAGCAGCGCCTCGACTCGGATCTGGCCCGCCTCCTCGTCCCAGAACTTCTCGGGCACCTCGGCCGGACGCTTGCCGCGCGGGGCCGGCTTCGCGGCACCATCCTTGCCGCCCGCATCCTCGAGCGTGATGTCGATCAGGTTGTCAGCCATCGCTGTGTCCTCGTCAGGCGGCCGGATCGAGGCCGTGGGGCAGGGCATCGTCGGCGTCGGCCGCGAGCGCGGCGGCGCCGGTCTTCAGGGCGTGCGCCTCCTCGGCCGCGCTCACCACGAGGTCTGGCGGCACGCCGAGCAGATTGGCGAGCCAGCGGGAGGCGGCGGCCGGATCGGCGGTCTGTGCAGCGGCGGGCCCGAGCGCGCGCACCGCGTCGAGCCACATCAGCGTGCCCGAGGCCTCCGACCGCGCCTGGATCTGCGCGAGCGGGCTGCGCCAGACGAGCCCCGCCATGCCGCCATCCAGGCCGAACGCCGGGACCAGGCCACGGCGGCGCAGGATCGCGAGGCACCGGTCGATCAGCGGCGTGAGCAGCTCGGTCTGCAACCGCCCGAAGGTCGCGCCGAGCAGCCGCGCCATCTCGGCCGCGCGCTCCATCACCTCGGTCGCGGTCATGCGCGCGCCCTGCACGGGGCCCAGCCGGTCGGTCAGCAGGGCGTGGCGGATGCGCGCGCGCAGATCGTCGAGCACGAGCTGGCTGACATCGAACCGGCCGGGAGCGGCAAGCGGGGTGAGGCCCGAGGAACCCACCGCCTTCGGAATGATCGCGCCGGGCACGAGTCGGATGTTCGCCGGGTTCAGCACGCCGTCATCGTCGGCCTGCCAGATGCCGGTGACCGCGATCGAGGCGTTCTTCAGGATCAGCTCGACCACCTTGTTGGCGGTGCGGATGTCGGGCAGCGCCTTCATCACCGGGCTGCGGCCATAGGTCTCGCCGGGCGCCTTCATCCAGCGGAAGGCGATGAAGGGCGAGGAGGCGAAGCGGCCGCGCGCGAGGATCGCGGCCGGCTCGTCGCCCGCGCGCAGCAGAGCCGCGTAGGCGTAGCCGCGCTGATCCGGGATCACCGCCTCGATCACCTCATGGCGCGTCGGTTCGCCCTCGCGCTCCTCCGGGCCGAGCAATGCGCGCGGCAGCGCGGCGCCCGGGAACCGGGCGCGGATCTCGTCGCGCGTCATGCGCAGGCTGCGGAACACGGTATCGAGCTTGCGGTCCGGCCCCTCCTCCAGCGTCACCTCGGCGAGCGGCACGGCGGCGAAACGCAGGACGGAGGGTTCGCCGGGCGGCGCTTCCTCGATCGCGAGGCAGGCGGTGCCGGCGATCACCAGGTCGAGGAAGCACTGGTGCATCTCGACGGTGAAGTTCGACCGTTCCAGCTCGGCGTGCAGGGTCTCGGCCGCGGTTTCGAGGGTCGAGGCCCAGGCATCGCCCGCGAGCGTCGCCGGCACGGCGCGGCCGGGGACGAAGCCGAACCAGCGGAGCCAGGGCGGGGTCAGCTCGGCGAGCAGCGAGGCGGCGAGCTGCTCGGCGGCATCGGGGGCCGTGCCGTCGTAGATCGGCACGCCGGTGTCGCCCGGGCGGCCGGGGAGCGCGTGGTCGTAGCAGTCCTTCCAGATGCCGTCCCAGATGCGGCGGCGGGCGAGCGCGCGCGCCTGGCGCGCGAGGATCGCCTCGGGGTCGAACTCCACCTGTGCCCTCACTCGCCGAGCAGCGACTTGCGGTTGGTCGGGGGCAGCGCATCGGCGAGCACGCCGCGCCAGGAGGTGGCGACGGTGCCGGCCATGCCACTGCGGCGCGCCTCGAGGGCGGCGATGCGGCGGGCGCGCTCCTCGTCCGCGGGGGCGGGCTGGGCGGCAGGCTGCGGAGCAGGCGCGGCAGGAGGGGGTGCGGGCGCGCGGAACAGGCCACCCATGCGTGCTCTCCTCGGGACAGGGCGCGGGCCGACAAGCCGACGGCCGGCCCCGAGGGGCCGGCCGTCGTAGTCGGGGAGGGAGGATGGAGCCAGAGGGCACACTCCGCCCCTTGGCCTGATCTTTCTAACGGCGGGGGCGTCGGAGCGTCAAGACTTTTTTCCTATCTGTCCAGCGGCGTAATGGCGTGCGAGGCGGCGGTAGAGGCCGAACGGCGTCAGCACCAGCCTCCAGCGCAACCCGAGCAGCCTCAGGCACGCCGTCACGCAGTTGAACGGGGCGAGCGGGGGCAGCAGGCTCGGCCCGGCCGGCGCCGGGGTGAACGGGCCGAGTACGCGAAACCCGGCGCGGCGCCAGAACGCCGGCAGGTCGAACTCGCGCTCGACCCTGAGCCGCTGCACCACCAGCCGGCGCGCGAGCGGGTCGACCAGCGTCCAGCCGGTCGTATCCGCGACGGCGCAGAAGCAGTGGCGGAAACCCGGGCGCAGCAGCGCCAGCCATGGCAGGTCGGCACGGCCGGAGAACGCGACCCAGATCGCGCTCTCGGGCGCATGCTCGGGGAGCCCGGTCATGCGACGATGCCCTTCATGCGCAGCGGCCATTCGAGGCGGTCGAGCGCCTCGCGCCAGAGCCGGAGCGCGGAGTGGTCGCCCGGGTGCCGCGGGTCCGGCGGCACCTGCTGGTCGCCGAAACGGCGCAAGACGCGCAGATGCGCGATCTCGATCCGCCGCTGACGGTAAAGCCGGTCGAGGCAGCGGATCACGTCATCGGGCTCGCAGGGGCGCGGCTTGATGCCGAGGCCGGCGACGATGCGCGCCCCGGCGTTGCGGGCGGTCAGGGCGGCGAAGGTCCAGAACCAGGCTTCCTCGGCGCTGGCGAAGGGTTCGGTACGGGTGGGGCCGGACAGCACGGGGGCGTAGCGGCGTTCGGCGGCTGCTGCGGGCATTCGGTCCTCGTCGCGCGGGGGTTGTGAACAAAACAGGAACATTTACCCCTGGTTGCCCCAAGACCGCAAGCCTAATCGGAAGTCATTCCTAGTGATCGAATCGCGAACATGTAGGAGAGTGTCCCTATCATGCGGCACGAGGACATCTGGCGCGCGATCGACGCGCTCGCGGCCGAGCACGGGCTCTCGGCCTCCGGCCTCGCCCGCAAGGCCGGGCTCGATCCCACCACCTTCAACCGGTCCAAGCGCGAGGCGGGCGGCAAGCCGCGCTGGCCCTCGACCGAAAGCGTCGCCAAGGTGCTGGACGCCGTCGGCGCGCCGCTCGAGGCCTTCACCGCGCTGGTCACCGGCTCGGCGCCGATGCCGCGGCGCAGCGCCGCGCCTGCGGCCCGGCGCATCCCGCTGATCGGCCTCGCCCAGGCGGGATCGGACGCCTATTTCGACGATGCGGGCTACCCGGTCGGCGGCTCATGGGACGAGATCGAGTTGCCCAACATCAGCGATCCGCACGCCTACGCGTTGGAGATCTCCGGCGACTCGATGGAGCCGGTCTACCGCGACGGCGACATCGTCATCGCCTCACCCGCGGCGCCGACCCGACGGGGCGATCGCGTGGTGGTGCGCACGGTCGAGGGCGAGGTGATGGCCAAGGAACTGGTGCGCCGCTCCGCGCGCAGGGTCGAGCTCGCCTCATTGAATCCCGCCTTCCCGGGCCGCAGCCTCGACGTCAACGAGGTCGCCTGGATGGCCCGGATCGTCTGGGCCAGCCAGTAGCGGTCACGCGGTCTCGCTGACGCGCGCGACCTTCTTCTCCAGCGCCGGCACCAGCGGCAGCAGCTTGATGAGGTCGCGCTCCGCCTTGCAGGCCAGGTAATGCTGCGCGGGCAGTGCATCGCCCGTGCTCTCCGGGGCGAACTCACCCGCTTCGGTCAGCGGAAATGGGGTGAGGCCGATATCGCTGTAGACCCGCAGCAGGTCCGGGCCGACGCGCCAGAACGCCGGATCGACGTTCTCCTGCTCGCAGAGGTCGCGGAAGCGCCAGATCGCCGAGACCCGATCGGTCGGATCGCCGACCGGATCGCCGATCGCGAGCCAGATGCCGGGCAGGCGCATGAACGCGATCGCCGCACCCTCGTCCTCGCCGAACACCAGCCCGTCGGTGCGCGGTGGTGGAGGCACGCGCGCAAGCGCGGCATAGCGTTGCGCCGCCATCCCCGACGGCGCGGCGGCGGTGATCCGGGCCGGCCTGATCAGCCGCACCAGCGCCACCAGCAGCAGCGCCACGCCGAGCGCGATCGTCGCCCGCAGGCTCCACGGTGCATCGCCGGCGAGCACGAACTCCCACCAGGTCTCGGCGGTCCAGTCGCGCCGCAGATGCGTGAACAGCGCGAGGCTGACGGTGCAGACCGCGAGCGCCACGACCGCCGCCACCCAGCCCGCCGTGAACGGCTCCGCCACCAGCCGCGTGTCGCGGTAGAAGTTGCGCCGGAACGGCAGCACGCAGACCGCGGTCGCGAGCATCATCGCCGGCACCGGCCAGCCATGCCCCTTCGCGGCGGCGAGTCCGGCCGCAAGCGTCAGCGTCACCAGCACGGCCGCCCAGGCCATGGTCACGTGGCGCCACAGCCCGTACGCCAACACCAGCAGCGCCGCGCCGAGGATGGAGGCGCCGAAATGCGACACCTCGACAATCGGTGTCGCTTCGGTCACGCCGGCCCAGGCGAAAGGCGCCTCCAAGGGGGGTGCCGTGCCGAGGAACAGCATCACTACGCCGGCGAGGGTCACCGCCGCCGACAGGACGGGTGCCACGAACGGATCGCCCCAGCGCGCGACCTGGTCGAAGGCGCGCGCCATCGCCACCCGGCGCAGCACGATCTCGTTCAGCGCGAACATCGCCCCCGCGATGAACAGCGGCAGAACGTAATAGAACAGCCGGAACATCAGCAGCGCGCCGACCACGGTCGCCGCCGGCACGATGTCGGTGAGCCCCAGCAGGATCGTGCCGTCGAACACGCCGAGCCCCCCCGGCACGTGGCTCGCCATCGCCGCCGTGTAGGCCGTGACATAGACCGCGAGGAACACGAGGAAGGTGAGGCCCGGCGTCTCGGGCAGCAGCACGTAGAAGATCAGCGCGGTGAGCGCGACATCGACCGTCGCCAGCGCCACCTGCATCGCCGCGAGCCCGGGGCCCGGCAGCGGCACCTCGGTGCGGCCGAACCGGAGCGGGCGGCCGCGCAGCTTGCCCGCCACCGCGTAGAACGTCACGAGCCCGAGCATCGCCACCCCGACCGCGTGCATCACCGGGTTCGGCACCCAGCCGCCGAAGCCCGGCACCGCGGTCGGCACCGTGAGTAGCACGATGCCCCCGAGCGTCAGCCCGCCGAGCACGAAGGTCAGGCTGCAGAACGCGACCACGCCGGCGATCTGCAGCGGCGACAGCCCCCACAGCGCATACAGCCGGTAACGGATTGCCGCCCCGGACACCATCGCGAAGCCGATATTGTGCGACAGCGCATAGGCGGTGAACGAGGCGAAGGCGATCCGCCCGTAGGACAGCGGATGGCCGACGAAGCGCGTGCCCAGCGCGTCATAGAGCGTCAGCACCAGATAGGCGACGACGGTCACGCCGAAGGCGAGCGCGAGCGCCGTGAACGGGATCGCGCCCATGGCGCGCAGCACGTCGTCGAGCCGCAGCGTGGCGAGTTCGCGCTGCACGACATAGAGCGCGCCCACCAGCAGCGCGATGCCGAGCACCGCCGGCGCGTGGCGCAACAGCGATGCCGCCCGCCCCTCCGCCACGGGCGCCCGCGCGCGGTCCGCTCAGGCCGCGCCCGGGCGCGCCCGGGCGAGCGTGGACCGGATCAGCGCGACCGTCTCGGCGACACCGTAGAGGGCGACGAAGCCGCCGAAGCGCGGCCCTTCCTGCTGGCCGAGCAGTACCTGGTAGAGGCAGCCGAACCAGTCGCGCAGCCGTTCCTTCGGCACGTGCCGCTTGCCGGCCTCGAACACGATGTCCTGGAGCGCGGCGGCGTCGGCGTCCGGCGGGGCGGCTTCCAGCGCATCGGCGAGGTCGGCAAGCGCGGCCGCCTCCTCCGGCGTGGGATCGCGGAAGCGTTTCGCCGGGCGGACAAAATCGCGATAGTAGGCGATCGCCCGCTGCACCAGCGTCGCCAGCATCGGCGAGGCCTCCGGCGTCGCCTCGGGCGCGTAGCGGCGGATGAAGCCCCAGAGGATCTCCGGCCGCTCGGCGTTCACCACGCTCGCGAGGTTCAGCAGCATCGCGAAGGAGATCGGCGGCGGCGGCTCGTTCGGCACATGGCCGAGATGGATGTGCCAGGCCGGATTGGTCGGCCGCGTCTCCTCCGGTTCGCTGCGCAGCCGCTCGAGATTGGCGAGATACTCGTCCACCGTGCGCGGGATCACGTCGAAATAGAGCCGCTTCGCCGTCTGCGGCTTGTTGTACATGAACTGCGCGAGGCTCTCGGGGGGCGCGTATTCCAGCCACTCCTCCACCGAGAGCCCGTTGCCCTTGGACTTCGAGATCTTCTCGCCCTTCTCGTCGAGGAACAGCTCGTAGGTGAAGCTCTCGGGCGGCTCGGCGCCGAGGATGCGGCAGATGCGCGAGGAGAGCCGCACGGAGTCGATCAGATCCTTGCCCGACATCTCGTAATCGACGCCGAGCGCGAACCAGCGCATCGCCCAGTCGGCCTTCCATTGCAGCTTGCAGTGCCCGCGCGTCACCGGGGTCTCGACCAGCCGCCCTGTCTCCTCGTCGCGCCAGATCACCGTGCCGGCGTCCAGCTTCCGTTCGAGGATCGGCACCTGCATCACCCGCCCGGTGCGCTGGCAGACCGGCAGGAAGGGCGAGTAGGTGGCACGCCGCTCGGGCCCGAGTGTGGGCAGGATCACCGCCGTCACCTCGTCATAGGTCTCCAGCACGCGGGTGAGCGCCGCATCGAACCGGCCCGAGCGGTAGTACTCGGTCGAGGAGGCGAACTCGTACTGGAAGCCGAACTGGTCCAGGAAGGCGCGGAGGCGCGCGTTGTTGTGGTGACCGAAGGATTCGTGCGTGCCGAACGGGTCCGGCACCGAGGTGAGCGGCTTGCCGAGATGCTGCGCCAGCATCTCGCGGTTCGGCACGTTCTCGGGCACCTTGCGCAGCCCGTCCATGTCGTCCGAGAACGCGATCAGCCGCGAGGGCAGGGGCGAGAGGCGGCTGAACGCGTGGCGCACCATGGTGGTGCGCACGACCTCGCCGAAGGTGCCGATATGCGGCAGGCCCGAGGGCCCGTACCCGGTCTCGAACAGCGCCTCGGCCTTGCCCGTCGCCGCCAGCCGGTCGACCACGCGCGCCGCCTCCTGGAACGGCCAGGCGCGCACATGGCGGAGTTCCGCCGAGGGCGAGGGATGAGGCTGCATCGCCGCACCCTATGGAGCGGCCCGAATCGGGTCAATGCGAGGATGCGCCGGCGCCCATGAGCGCGCATCGTCCGCGCCTCGTACTGCCTGACGGGCCGGTGCTGGCCGCACGCCACCATCGTGGCGCGTTGCTCTTTCCCGATGGCGAGCTCGTGGTCGAGGAGACGCGCGGCCTGCGCGCCCGCCTGAAGCAGGCCCCGCCGCCGATCGTCTGTCATCTGCCGGCGACCGCGCGCAGGCTCGGACTCGGCCCGTTCCCGGCCGCCGACATCCTTGAACTCTTCGCCTTCGTCCGGCCCGCCGAGCCGGTGGTGGCGAGCCCGCGCGGGCTCGCCGAGGCGCTCGGGCTCGCCCCGCCCGACTCCCTGGAGGACGAGGCCGTGACGCTGCGCGACGCAGCGGTCGCGCTCTTGCGCGCGCTCGCGGCCAACCGGGCGGCACCGCTGAACCGCGAGGCCGCCAGGCTTGCCGCGCTGATGGGCAGCGCCGGCTGGGCCTGGGCCGCGCCGGTGATGGCCGCGCTCGGCGCGCCCGATGCGGCGCCGGCGCCGCGCGCGCTCCGGGTCTGGGAGGTGCTGCCCGAATGGGACGAGACCGCGCGCCCGCCGCCGCCCTCGCACCACCCGGTCGAGCCGCGCGAGGCGCGCGCGCGGCTCGCGCAGATGCTCGGCATCACCGCCGAGGATCGGCCGGGCCAGGCGGACCTCGCCTCCGCCGCGACGGCGGCCTTCGCGCCGCGCGAACGGGCCGGCGTGCCGCGCGTGGTGCTCGCCGAGGCCGGCACCGGCACCGGCAAGACCGCGGCCTATCTCGCGCCCGCCAGCCTCTGGGCCGAGCGCAACGGCGCGCCGGTCTGGATCAGCACCTACACCCGCAACCTCCAGCGTCAGGTCGATGCCGAAAGCGCGCGGCTGTGGCCGGAGGAGGCGGAGCGGCGCCGCCAGGTCGTGATCCGCAAGGGGCGCGAGAACTATCTCTGCCTGCTGAACCTGGAGGATGCCGCCTCCGGTGCGACGCGCGGCGGCGTCGCGGCGATCGCGCTCGGGCTGATGGCGCGCTGGGCGCTCGCCACGCGCGACGGCGACATGGCGGGCGGCGATCTGCCGGGTTGGCTGCCGGAACTCGTCGGCACCGCGAACACGCTGGGCCTCGCCGACCGGCGCGGCGAGTGCATCCACAGCGCCTGTCCGCATTGGCGCACCTGTTTCATCGAACGCACGATCCGCCGGGCGCGCAGCGCGCGCATCGTCGTCGCCAACCACGCGCTGGTGATGGTGCAGGCGGCCTGGGGCGGGCTGGACGAGACGGGCCTGCCCTACCGCTACGTGTTCGACGAGGGCCATCACCTGTTCGACGCCGCCGACTCGGTGTTCGCCGCCGCGCTGTCCGGCGCGGAGACGGCGGAGCTGCGCCGCTGGCTGCGCGGCGCCGAGGGCGGGCGGTCGCGCGCGCGCGGGCTGCGTCGGCGCGTCGAGGACCTGGTGTCCGACCGCCCGCCGCTTGCCAAGGCGCTCGCCGCCGCGGTGGAGGCCGCGCGCGCCCTGCCCGATCAGGGCTGGCTCGCGCGTCTCGCCGAACCCGCCCGGCCCGAGCTCGGCGGCATGGCGCCGGGGGCCGAGAACCCGAGCGAGGCGTTCCTGCGGCTGGTGCGCGAGCAGGTGCTGGCGCGCGCACGCGACTCCGACTCGGCCTCGCGCGAGACCGAGGTGCGGCCGATGCTGCCCGGTCTCGCCGCGGCGGCGGAGCGGCTGGATGGCGCGCTCGCGCGCATCGAGGCGCCGCTCAAGGAGTTGCGCGAAGGGCTCGCCGCGCGCCTCGACGACGAAGCCGAGACGCTGGACAGCGCGACACGGCAGCGGATCGAGAGCGTGTGCCGCAGCCTCGCGCGGCGCGCGCTCGATCCGCTCGGCGCCTGGCGCGGCATGGCGCGCGCGGTGGCGGCGGACGCGACCGAGACCGGCGGGCCTGGCGAGACCTTCGTCGACTGGCTGGAGATCGTCAGCCGCAGTGGCCACGAGGTGGATGTCGGGATGCGGCGGCACTGGGTCGATCCGACCGCGCCCTTCGCGCGCGTGGTGGCCGAGCCCG
Organism: Elioraea tepidiphila DSM 17972; assembly: GCF_000378465.1. GTDB lineage: Bacteria > Pseudomonadota > Alphaproteobacteria > Acetobacterales > Acetobacteraceae > Elioraea > Elioraea tepidiphila. The sequence goes on along the minus strand of NZ_KB899915.1, from coordinate 88,331 downwards.
CGCACGGCATGCTGGTCACCTCGGCGACGCTGCGCGACTCCGCGGGCGACGAGGAGGCGCGCTGGCAGGCCGCCGAGGAGATCACCGGCGCGATCCACCTGCTGGCCCCTGCCCTGCGCGCCGCCGTGCCCTCGCCGTTCGACTACGCGGGCCAGACGCGTGCCTTCGTCGTCACCGATGTCGCGCGCGACGACGCGGCCCAGGTGGCGGCCGCCTATCGCGTGCTGTTCGAGGCTTCGGGCGGCGGGGCGCTCGGGCTGTTCACCGCGATCGCGCGGCTGCGCGAGGTGCATCGGCGCATCGCCGCACCGCTGGAGGCGGCCGGGATCACGCTGCTCGCCCAGCACGTGGACGCGATGGACAATGCCACGCTGGTCGATGTGTTCCGCGCCGAGGAGGATGCCTGCCTGCTGGGCACGGATGCGATGCGCGACGGCGTCGACGTGCCCGGCCGGTCCTTGCGCCTGATCGTGTTCGACCGTGTGCCCTGGCCGCGCCCGACCATCCTGCATCGCGCGCGTCGTGCCCGCTTCGGCGGCGCCCGGCCCGGCCAGATCGACGACCGCATCACGCGCGCGCGGCTGCGCCAGGCTTTCGGAAGGCTGATCCGCAAGGCCGATGACCGCGGCTGCTTCGTGCTGCTCGATTCGCGCGCGCCCTCGCGGCTGCTCGCGGGCCTGCCCGAGGGTGTCGCGGTGCAGCGCGCCGGGCTCGCCGAAGTGGCCGAGGCGATCCGACGGTTCCTCGCTTCGGGTTGACGTCACGGGCCGGCTCGCGCCAAGTCGCGCATCCGCAAACGGAGGACGCCACGATGCCCACACGCTCGCCGCTCTCGCCGCACGAGGCGCTGGTCTTCGCCATGGTGCTCGTCTCGGCAGCGGATCGGAACATGACCGACAGCGAGCTGAAGGTGATGGGACGGATCGTCACCCAGGCACCGGCCTTCGACGGCTTCGACGCGGCCATGCTGCCCAAGGTGACGGATCGCTGCATCGCCGTGCTCGACCAGGATGACGGGCTGGAGAAGGCGTTCGACCTGATGCGCGCCGCCCTGCCGATGAGCCTGCGCGAGACCGCCTATGCCTTCGCGGTCGAGGTCGCGGCGGCCGACGCGGCGGCGACGCAGGAGGAGTTGCGGGTGCTCGAACTGATCCGCCACCGGCTGGACGTGGACCGGCTCGCCGCCGCCGCGATCGAGCGCGGTGCGCGTGCACGCCACGCGCGCATCAAATAGCCGTCAGCCGCGCGCGACCACGCGTCCGGCGCTGACCACCAGACGGCGCGGCGGGCGCGCCACCACCGCCTCGGCGACGGTCTCGGCCGCGACCAGCACCACGTCGCCGCGCGCGCCCGGGGTCAGGCCGTAGCCTGCGAAGCCGCAGCCGCGTGCGGCCTCGGTGGTGATGCAGTCGAGCGCCCAGCCCACCTCCTCGTCGCGGCGGAAGTTGTTGCGCAGCCCGATCAGCATGGCGCGCTCCAGCATGTCGGGCCGGCCATACGGGCCCCAGGTGTCGCGGATGCCGTCGCAGCCGCCGAAGATCGCCACGCCTGCGGCCCGGCACGCGGCGACCGCCGGCACCGGGCGCGAGGGCGGCGCAGTGGTGGCGACCGCGACGCCCCACTGCGCCATGCGCGCAAGCAGCGCGTCGCGCTCGCGCTCCCCGATCATGCCGAGGCAGAAGCCGTGGCTGACCACCACCGCATTGCGCATGCCGAGTGCGGCTGTGCGCTCCAGGATCAGATCGAGCGAGAAGGCGCCCATCTCGCCCGGCTCGTGCAGGTGGATGTCCACGCCGCGCCCGTGCTTCTGGGCGAGGCCGAAAATCACGTCGAGGTGACGGACGGGGTCGCGGTCGATCGCGCAGGGATCGAGCCCGCCGACGACATCCGCCCCAGCCGCCATCGCCTGATCGAGCAGCGCCTCGGTGCCGGGGCGCACCAGCATCCCCGATTGCGGGAAGGCGACGATCTGCATCTCGATCGCATCGGCAAGTGCGGCGCGGGTCGCCAGCACGGCGTGCAGGTGCTTGAGCCGCGCCTCGGTATCGATGTCGACGAAGGTGCGGATGCGCGTGGTGCCGTTGGCGAGGTATGCGCGCGCGATCCGTTCTGATTGCGCGCGCGCGTCGTGGTTGGTGGCGGCGCGGAACCGGCGCTCGGTGTCGATCTTGTCCTGGATCGTCGGCCCGACATCGTTCGGCACCCAGTTCATGCCCCAGAGCGTCTTGTCGATGTGCGCGTGGCCCTCGATGAGCCCGGGCAGGGCGAGGGCGCCGCCGCCGTCCTCGCTGGGCGTCCCTTCCGGTGCAGCCAGCGCCGAGCCGATCGCCGAGATTCGGCCCTGCTCGATCAGGATGTCGGCCGAGCCGCCGCCCATCGGGCGGACGTTGCGGAGAAGGATCGTGTCGCTCATGCCAGCACCCAGGAGCGGAACAGCGCGAGGTCGATGTTGCCGCCGCACAGGATCACGCCGGCACGCCGGCCCCGCATCCGGTCGCGCTCCTGCATCAGCGCGGCCAGCGGCGCGGCACCGGCGCCTTCGGCCAGGTTGTGCGTGTCGGTCCAGTAGATGCGGATCGCCTGGGCGACCGCGTCATCCGTCACCTCGACGATGCGCGCGGCCCCGCGGCGGATGATCTCGAACGCGCCGGCGTCGGGAATCCGCGTCGCCATGCCATCGGCGCGGGTGTCGGCGCTGCTGGTCGGCACGACGTGCCCGGCGGCCAGCGAGCGCGCATAGGCGTTCGCGCGGTCGCTCTGCACGCCGACGATCTCGGTGGAAAGCCCCAGCAGGTCGCGTGCCATGATCAACCCGCAGATTCCCGACCCGAGCCCGATCGGGACATAGACCGCGTCGAGCGGTGGGGCGGCGCGGAACAGTTCGAGCGCGTAGGTCGCCACCCCCTTCACGAGATCGGGGGCGAAGGAGGGCGCGAATTCCAGCCCGCGCTCGGCAGCGAGTGCCTCGGCGTGTTCGCGTGCCTCATCGAAGTCGCGCCCGTGCTCGATCAGGTCGGCGCCGAAGGCCCGCATCGCGGCGTTCTTCTCGACGCTGTTGCCGCGCGGCACGACGATGGTGACGGGCACGCCGAACCGCGCGCCCGCATAGGCGAGGGACTGGCCGTGATTGCCGCGCGTCGCCGAGACGATGCCGGGGCAATGGGGCCGTTCGCGTTTCAGCCGCTCCATGAAGACGAGCCCGCCGCGGATCTTGAAGGCGCCGGTCGGCGTGTGGTTCTCGTGCTTGACCCAGACCTCGCAGCCGGCGCGCGTGGCGAGCAGCGGCCAGGGATACTGGGGCGTCGGCGGCATGTGGGCGTGGACGAGCGAGGCGGCGGCCTCGAGTGCGGCGAGATCGAACATGGCGCGAGCCTCGCCCGGAACGCGCGCAAACGAAAGGGCCGCACCCTCGCGGATGCGGCCCTCCCGGGTCGAGCCGCGGTCAGGCGGCGCGGAGATTGGTGGCGGCGGGCTTGCCGCGCTCCATGCTGACCTCGAAGCTGACCTTCTGGCCCTCGTTCAGCCCCGTGAGGCCCGCGGCCTGCACGGCGGTGATGTGCACGAACACGTCCTTGCCGCCCTGGTCGGGCACGATGAACCCATACCCCTTGGTGGCGTTGAACCACTTCACAGTGCCTGTGGCCATGCGGCCCTCCTCTGCTGCTCAGCGCCGCCGTAGCGCGGCGCACAACCGGGTCCGGAGAGAAAGCCGTCAGCCGCCCGGTAGCCCGGAAGCCAGAGAGGAGGCGAGGTCAGTCAAGCCAAACGCACGATTGCCGATCCAGGGAACACGCCCCGGCCGGTCGGGGTCAAGGCAAAACGCGAAAGGGGCCGTCCCATGCGGGACGGCCCCTCCGATCGCGTGGACCGGGTGGCGCGCGCTCAGAGCGCGCGCAGCATCCCGGCGGCGGCCTTGCCGCGCTCCATGCTGACCTCGTAGCTGACCTTCTGGCCCTCGTTCAGGCCCTGGAGCCCTGCCGCCTGCACGGCGGTGATGTGCACGAACACATCCTTGCCGCCCTGGTCGGGAACGATGAAGCCGTAGCCCTTGGTCGCGTTGAACCACTTCACGGTGCCTGTGGCCATGTGGCCCTCCTTCAAAGCACGTCACGCGGCGCGGGGATCGCGTCGCGTCTGGACAACCGGGTTTTTCGGAAGCGCGGGCCGAAGACGCCGGGAAGTCCCGGAGAGCCAAGGCGTAGCCAAGCGAAACGCACGATTGCAGGGGAGATAGGCGCAGGTCGGGGCGCGCGGGTCAAGGATAATCGGAACCAGTGCGGTGCATCGAAACGAAAGGGGCGCCCCGAAGGGCGCCCCCGCACATCAACGGTGACCGGGCGATCAGAAGTCCATGTCGCCCATGCCGCCGCCGGGCCCACCCGCCGGGGCGGGCTTCTTCTCCGGACGCTCGGCCACCATCGCCTCGGTGGTGATCAGCAGCGACGCGACGGAGGCCGCATCCTGCAGGGCGGTGCGCACGACCTTGGTCGGGTCGATGATGCCGGCCTTGACGAGATCCTTGAACTCGCCGGCCTGCGCGTCATAGCCCCAGTTGTAGTCGTCGTTGTCGAGCACCTTGCCGAGGATCACCGCGCCGTCCTCGCCCGCGTTCTCGCTGATCTGGCGCAGCGGGCTGGTGATCGCGCGCTTGACGATGTCGACGCCGAAGCGCTGGTCGTCGTTCTCGACCTTGATCTTGGCGAGGATCGCGGTCGCGCGCGCGAGGGCGGTGCCGCCACCCGGAACGATGCCCTCCTCGACGGCGGCGCGCGTGGCGTGCAGCGCGTCGTCGACGCGGTCCTTGCGCTCCTTCACCTCGACCTCGGTCGAACCGCCGACGCGGATCACGGCCACGCCGCCGGCGAGCTTCGCCAGCCGCTCCTGCAGCTTCTCGCGGTCGTAGTCCGAGGTGGTCTCCTCGATCTGCGCCTTGATCTGGTTGCAGCGGCCCTGGATGTCCGACTTCTTGCCGGCACCCTCGACGATGGTGGTGTTCTCCTTCTCGATGATCACCTTCTTCGCCTTGCCGAGCATGTTCAGCGTGACGTTCTCGAGCTTGATGCCGAGATCCTCGCTGATCACCTGGCCGCCGGTGAGGATGGCGATGTCCTCGAGCATCGCCTTGCGGCGATCACCGAAGCCCGGCGCCTTCACGGCCGCGACCTTGAGCCCGCCGCGCAGCTTGTTGACCACGAGCGTGGCGAGCGCCTCGCCCTCGACATCCTCGGCCACGATCAGCAGCGGCTTGCCCGACTGCACCACCGCCTCGAGCAGCGGCAGCATCGGCTGGAGCCCCGAGAGCTTCTTCTCGTGGATCAGGATGTAGGGGTTGTCGAGCTCGGCGACCATCTTCTCCGCATTGGTGATGAAGTACGGAGAGACGTAGCCGCGGTCGAACTGCATGCCCTCGACGACGTCGAGCTCGGTCTGGATGCCCTTGGCCTCCTCGACCGTGATCACGCCCTCGTTGCCGACCTTCTCCATCGCCTTGGCGATCATCTCGCCGATCTCGCGCTCGCCGTTGGCGGAGATGGCGCCGACCTGGGCGACCTCGGCGGAGGTGGAGATCTTCTTCGACTTCTTCTTCAGCTCCTCGACGACCGCGGCGACGGCCTTGTCGATGCCGCGCTTGAGGTCCATCGGGTTCATGCCGGCGGCGACCGCCTTCGCGCCCTCGCGCACGATCGCCTGGGCGAGCACGGTGGCGGTGGTGGTGCCGTCACCGGCGACGTCGTTGGTCTTCGACGCCACCTCGCGCACCATCTGCGCGCCCATGTTCTCGAACTTGTCGGCGAGCTCGATCTCCTTGGCGACGGTCACGCCGTCCTTGGTGATCCGGGGCGCACCGAAGCTCTTGTCGAGCACGACGTTGCGGCCCTTGGGGCCGAGCGTCACCTTCACAGCGTCGGCCAGGATGTCGACGCCGCGCAGCATGCGCACGCGCGCATCCGCGCCGAACTTCACGTCCTTTGCAGGCATGTCCTCACACCTTCGGGTTGTTCAGGGGTAGGTCGGTGGGCGGGGAGCGCTCAGGCCGCCTTCTTCTTGGCGGCGGGGACCTCGACGATCCCCATGATGTCGCTCTCCTTCATGATCAGCAGCTCCTCGCCGTCGATCTTGACCTCGGTGCCGGACCACTTGCCGAACAGCACCCGGTCGCCTTCCTTCACGTCGAGGGGCACGAGCTCGCCCTTCTCGTTGCGCGCGCCGGGACCGACGGCGACGATCTCGCCCTCCATCGGCTTCTCCTTCGCGGTATCGGGGATGATGATGCCGCCGGCGGTCTTCTCCTCGGCGGTCACGCGCCGCACCACCACCCGGTCGTGCAGGGGACGGAACTTCATCGGATGTCTCCGTTGATGGCCCTGGAAGTTGGGGATCCCCCCGGCCGGAAGGCCGCCGCACTGGGCTGCTAGCACTCCCTCCCGAGGAGTGCCAGCGATCTAGGCGAGCGGGCCAGCCAAGTCAAGCCTGGCAGCACTCCCGACACCCGGCTGCTAAGCTACTGAAATCGCTCAATTTTCATTTCCTGTTGGGAAACCCCGTGGCACCATTCGGCGAACGGGAAGGGAGAAACCGGTCACCGGCGCCCACCGCCGCATGGAGGAGACAAACTGGATGTCGGTATCCGCGATCGAACGGCAGCTGATGGGGTATCGGCTGACCACCGCGCAAATCCTCTATCACATGCCCGATCATCCCGGGCTCCTGCAGACCTTCATCTGGCAGGATCTCGACCTCGCCCCGCGCTTCCCCGAGCTGAGCCGCTTCCTGGCCTTCTGGCAGCGCGAGCTGGATGGCAAGCTGCACTCGGTGCGGGTCGCCTCGGCCGCGCTGATCCGCCCCGCCGAGCTGCGCTACGCCGGCGGCCAGCTCACCCTGCACTGAGGGCGGGGCGGGCATCCATCAGCCGGGCGACGATCGCCCGGCGGATCGGCGGCAGGGCGGCGCCGGCGCTGATCAGCGCCGCGCGCGCGAGCCGCGCCGGCGCGCGGTCATCGCCGTAGAGCCGGGCGATCGCGTTGGTCGCGAGGAACAGCGGAAGCGTCGCCCGCCGATGCGCCGAGGCGTAGTACGACAGCGCGCCGCTGCCCCCCGGATCGAGGCCGCGTGCCACTGCCCGCTTCAGTTCCGCCGCCAGCAAGGCCGCGCCGGAAAGCCCGAAATTGAAGCCATGCGCGGTCACGGGGTGCATCCCCACCGCGGCATCGCCGAGCAGGGCGAAGCGGCGGGCGGCGAAGCGGTGCGCGTAGACCGCCACCAGCGGATAGGCGTGGCGGGTGCTGACCAGCCGCATCGCGCCGAGCCGGCCCTCGTAGCGGCGCGTCACCTCCGCGCCGAAATCCTCCGGATCGAGCGCCAGCATCCGCTCGGTCTCGTCCGGCGCCAGCGTCAGCACCGCCGAGGACATCGCGCCGTTCAGCGGCAGCATGGCGATGGTCTGGCGGTGGCCGAACCATTCGGTCGCGGTCGCGCCGTGCGGGCGTTCATGCGCCATGCGGCAGACGATCATGGAGCGGCCGAAATCCAGCATCTCGGCGCCGATGCCGGCGCGCCGGCGCGCGGCCGAGAAGCGGGAGTCGGCCGCCACCACCAGCCGTGCGGCGATCTCCTCGCCACACGCGAGGCGCAGCCGCGCCCCGTCCGGGGCGAGCGTGAGGGCGGTGACCTCGCGTCCGGCCAGCAGCCGCGTGCCGCCCTGGGCGGCCACGGTGTCGAAGAGCGTCCGCCGGATCGCGTGATTGGGCACCAGCCGGCCGAGCGGCTCGCTCGGCGCGGGCGGGGCGAAGCGCAGCGCCAGCGGGAAACCGCCATTGATCACCCGCGCCTCGCCGAGCGGTGCCATCTCCTCCGGTGCCAGACGCACCCAGGCGCCGAGGTCGCGCAGGATCGCCTGCGAGCGATGGGTGAGCGCGATCTCGCGCCCGTCGAAGGCGGGCGCGGCCAAGCTCGCCTCCGGGCTGCGCTCGATCAGCGTGACATCCAGGCCGCTGCCCTTGAGCCCAGTGGCCAGGGCCAGCCCCGCCGGTCCCGCGCCGATGATGGCGACATCCGTCCGCATGGGTGCTCTCCTGCCATGGACCAGATGCGGCGTCGATGACCTGTCGCAAGACCGCGCCGGTCAGCTGCCGTGGGCCTCGTCCTCCAGCACCCGCCCGGCGCGGTGGCGGCGCAGCAGGGCCAGGCCGATCGCGACCGAAACCGCGAACAGCGCCACCGCCAGGGCGAGCTGCCAGGCGCCGTCCACCCGCACGCCCTTGCCGAGCAGGGCGAACACGACGGTCTGCGGCACGTAGCCGAGCGCCGAGGCCGCGACGAACGGCAGCATCGGGATGGCAGCCATCCCGGCGAGCAGGTTCAGCGCCAGGTTGTTGCCGACCGGCAGCAGCCTGAGCGCGAGCGTGGCGCCGAACGGACTGCCGGCCAGCGCATCCCTGAGCGGGCGCAGCCGGTGACCGAAGCGTCCGGCAAGCCGGCGTTCCGCCCAGTCGCGCCCGACCAGCCGCGCCCAGCCATAGGACACGGCACAGCCCAGCACCGTGGCGGCGAGCGCGACCATGGTGCCCTCCAGCGCGCCGAAGGCATAGCCGGCGAGGAACGCGACCCCCTGGCGGGGCACCCCGGCCGCGGTCGCCGCCGCGCCGACCGCGATGAACACGAGGTCGCCGACCAGCCCCCGGCCGCGCACCCACCGCTCCACCCAGCCGGCCTCGGGGGTCAGCCCGATCTCGCGCAGCACCAGCCCGGCCGCGGCCAGGCCGCAGGCCAGCACCACAAGCCGCAGCAACGCCGCGCGGCGCCGTGCCGCCGTGGTCCTCACGGCTCCTCGACGGGCTCCAGCTCGGGGCGCCGGCCGCGCCGCTGCAGCCAGATCACGCCGATCAGGTCGAACAGCGCCACGCCCAGGCGATCGAACACGCCGTAGTTCGACCGGCCGCGCAACCGCGGCCGGTGATTCACGGGCACGCTCCGCACCCGCCCGCCCGCGCGCAGGAACAGCGCCGGCAGGTAGCGGTGCATGTGGTCGAAGCGGGGCAGGTCGAGGAAGTCGGCGCGGCGGAACACCTTGAGCCCGCACCCGGTGTCAGGGGTGGCATCCCCCAGGAGCCGGGCACGCACCGCATTGGCGATCCTGGAGACCACCCGCTTGGTGCGGGTGTCCTTGCGCGTGGTGCGGTGGCCGGCGATCAGCACCGGCGCCGGGTCGGCCGCGTCCTCGGCCAGCGCCGCGGCGAACAGGCGCGGGATGTCGGCCGGGTCGTTCTGGCCATCGCCGTCGAGCGTGGCGATCCAGTGTCCGCGGGCGGCCTTCACGCCGGTTGCGATCGCCGCACTCTGACCGCACGAGACCCGGTGGCGCCGGCGCACCAGGTCGCCGTGCCGTGCCTCCTCGGCCAGGACCGCCGCGGTGCCATCGGTCGAGCCATCGTCCACATAGACGATCTCGTAGGGGCCGAGCCCGGCAACGGCGGCACGGATCTCGGCGATCAGCGGGGCGATGTTGGGTGCCTCGTTGCGCACCGGCACCACCACCGACAGCAGCGGCAGGCCAGCAGGCGCCGCCGGCACGGTGGGGGGGGGAGGAGGTTCGGGCATCGGATCGGGGATGACGGCGTCCCGGTCGCCGGGCGGGCGACCGTGCGCGGACGCTTGAAACCGCCCGGCGGGGCGCCATACCAGAGGGGTCACCCAGCGACAAGACGAGGTTCGCCCGATCGGCTAGGGTGCGGCGGCGAGCCGGCACGCCGCGTCCGGTGGCGCGAGACGCGAGATCCGAGAATGCCGTTTGACCCGATCCCCCTGCCCCGTTCCGGTGCCGCCGGCACCGCGCATCCGGGCGATCGCGCGGTCGGGATCTGGCTGCTCGGCATCGCCCTGATGGTGCTGATCATGGTCGCGCTCGGCGGCGCGACGCGGCTGACCGGCTCGGGCCTGTCGATCATGGAGTGGCGCCCGCTCACCGGCTGGTTCCCGCCATTCTCCGAGGCCGAGTGGCAGAGGCTGTTCGATCTCTACCGCACCATCCCGCAATACGCGGCCGTCAATGCAGGGATGGATCTCGCCGGCTTCAAGGAGATCTACTGGCTCGAATACCTGCATCGGCTCTGGGGCAAGCTGATCGGCGTCGCCTTCCTCGGCGGGCTTGTGACGCTCGTCCTCGCCGGCAAGGTCGGGCGGGCGCTGCTGCCGCGGCTCGTCCTGCTGTTCGCGCTCGGCGGGCTGCAGGGCTTCCTCGGCTGGTTCATGGTCGCCTCCGGGTTCTTCCCGCACCGCACCGCCGTCAGCCCCTATCGGCTGGTGATCCATCTGGGGATGGCGTTCCTGATCTTCGGGCTGCTGCTGTGGATCGCGCTCGGGCTGCTGCGCCCCCAACCCGAGGCTGCGCCGAGGCGGCTTCGCCATGGCGTGATCGCGGTCGGGGTGCTCGCGGTGCTGACCATGCTCGCGGGCGGGTTCGTCGCCGGCATCCGCGCCGGCTTCGACTACAACACCTTCCCGCTGATGGACGGAAGGCTGGTGCCGGCGGGGTATGGCGCGCTCGAGCCCTGGGTGCTGAACCTGTTCGAGTCGGTCCCGGCGGTGCAGTTCAACCATCGCCTGCTCGCAACGCTCACGCTCGCCGGGGCGCTCTGGCTTTCGGCCTTCGCCTGGCGCGCGCGCGCGACGCCGTCCGGTCGCGCGGCCCTGCTGCTCGCCGGTACGATCGCGGCGCAGTACGCGCTCGGAGTGGCGACGCTGCTCTATGTCGTCCCGGTCGGGCTCGGCACGCTGCACCAGACCTTCGCGGTCGTGGTGCTCGCGGCCTTCGTCAACGCGCTCGACAGGCTGCGGGGGGGGAGCGGGACAGCGTGAGCGAGGACGTCGAGCGGCTGCGCGCCGAGCTCGCCGCGCTCAACCTCGCCTACGAGGCGCTGGCCGAGCGGGAACGCCGACTGCTCGACTTCACCGAGGCGTCGGGCGACTGGTTCTGGGAGCAGGACGAGAGCCTGCGCTTCACCTTCCTCTCGATCCGCGAGCCCGGCCGCGGAGCGCGCGCGCTGACACCCCGGCTCGGCGATCCGATGCTCGGCCGCACCCGCTTCGAGCAGGTGCTGCGCGAGCCGGGCGACGAGGCGATGTGGCAGCGCCACGCCGAAGACCTCGCCGCGCGACGGCCGTTCCGTGACCTCACCTACCGCTCGCGCCGCGGCACCGAGGTGCCCTACTGGGTGCGCATCAGCGGCGTGCCCGTGTTCGGCCGTGACGGCCATTTCCGCGGCTATCGCGGCATCGGGCGCGACGTGACCGCCGAGATGGAGGCGGCGCGCGCCTCGGCCCGCCAGCAGGCGCTGCTGCGCGACACGCTCGACCGGCTGCCCGTCGGCATCGCCCTCTACGATCCCGACACGCGGCTGATCTGGGCGAACCGCACCTACGCCGTCGATGCCGGCGTGACACCCGATGCGTTCCGTCCCGGCATGCACCTCGCCGAGGTGGTCCGCCTGCTCGCGTCGCGCGGCTGGTACGGCGAGGTCGACGTGGAGGCCCAGGTCGCGGCGCAGCTGGCGATCGACCGCAGCCGCCCGAGCCGGCGCACGCGCCGCGGCCCCGGCGGCCGCGTGTTCGATGTGCGCATCGAGCCGCTCAGCGACGGCGGGCACATCGTCTGCACGGTCGATGTCTCCGCCCTGGTCGAGGCCGAGACCCAGGCGCGGGGCCATGCGATGCGCCTGGACACGGTGCTGCTGCGCCTGCGCACGGGCGTGTGCGTGTACGGCGCCGATCGGCGCATGACGCTCTCCAATCGCCGCTACGAGGAACTGCTCGGCCTGCCCGACGGCATGATCCGGCCGGGCATCAGCTTCGAGCAGCATCTGCGTGACCTTGCCGCGCGCGGCGAGTTCGGCGCCGTGCCCGATGCCGACGCCTATCTGGCCCGGCTGCTCGCGATCGATCTCGCCCGCCCGCACCTGTTCCGCCGCACCCGCCCGAACGGCCAGGTGCTCGATTTCAGCTACGATCCGCTGCCGGATGGCGGCTTCATGGTGTCGGTCAACGACATCACGGCGCTGGCGCGCGCCGAGAACGAAGCCAGCGGACGCGCCCGGCTGCTCGATGCGATCCTGCGCGCGCTGCCGCACGGCGTCTCGGTGTACGGGCCCGACCGCCGGCTCGCCATGGTCAATCCCGCCTATACCCAGATCATGGCGGGCGCGCCGATCGCCATCGGCGATCACGTCGAGGATGTGATCCGTCGCCGCGCGGAAGCTGGCGAGTTCGGGCCCGGCGATGTCAGCGAGACGATCGCGCGCGAATCGGGACGCGACATCACCAAGCCGCAGCGCCGGCGTCGGATGCGGCCGAACGGCACGGCGATCGACGTCCGCACCGCGCCGCTGCCGGATGGCGGGCACATCTCGGTGGTCACGGACATCACGCCCGTCGTGGAGGCCGAGGCCGAGGCGATGCGCCGCGCGGCGATGCTCGACACCATGCTCGAGCATATCCGCCACGGCATCTGCCTGTTCGACCAGGAGCGTCGCGTGCTGGCGGCGAACCGGGTGGCGGCGCAGCTGCTCGGCCATCCGCCCGAGCTGCTGCAGCCGGGCAGGACCCAGCAGGAACTGGTCCAGGCGCTGGTCGAACGGGGCGAATTCGGTCCCGGCGCGGCCGGCGAGGCGGCGGCGCGCGACCATCTCACGCGTGACCGCTCGGTCTCGACCATCCATTGGCGCACGCGGCCCGACGGGCGGGTGCTGGAGGTGCGTTCCGATCCCACGCCCGATGGCGGCTTCGTCGTCACCTACACGGACGTCACCGAGCAGAAACAGGCCGAGGCCGCGCTGCGCCGGGCCGCCGCGGAGGCGGAGGCCGCGAGCCGGGCGAAGAGCCAGTTCCTCGCCACCATGAGCCACGAGTTGCGCACCCCGCTGAATGCGGTGATCGGCTTCTCGGAGGCCATGATGCACGAGGCTGCGCGGCCGGATCCGAAACGGATCGAGGAGTATGCCGGCGCGATCAACGAGGCCGGGCGGCATCTGCTGTCGCTGATCAACGACATTCTCGATGTCGCGCGCATCGAGGCCGGTCGGATGGATCTCGCCGAGGACCGGGTCGATCTCGCGCGCCTCGCGCAGACGACGCTGCGGCTGCTCGATCCCGCCGCGCGCACCGCCTCCGTGGCGCTGGAACGCGCCGTGCCGGACGACCTGCCGACGGTGCGAGGCGACGAGCGGCGGCTCAGGCAGGTGCTGCTCAACCTCGTGTCGAACGCGGTGAAGTTCACCGGCCCCGGCGGATCGGTGCGCGTCTCGGCGCGGCTGGACGAGGACGGTGGCATCGAGCTGCGCGTGACCGACACCGGCATCGGCATCGCCGAGCAGGACCTCGAACGCGTGTTCCAGCCCTTCGTGCAGCTCGACTCCTCGCTGTCGCGCCGCTATCAGGGCTCGGGGCTCGGGCTGTTCCTCTCGCGTGCGCTCGCCCAGGCGCATGGCGGCTCGCTGCATCTGGAGAGTACGCCGGGCCAGGGCACTGCTGCCGTGCTGCGCCTGCCGGCCGCGCGCGTCGTGCGCCGCGCCACCGCCGCGCAGTGACCCGCCGATCAGGAGGGCTGCCGTGAGCCATCTCGACACCACCGACACGCTGTTCTTTGCGCGCCCTGACGCCGCGGTCGAGCGCGACACGGCGGCGGCGCTGACCGCGGCCGCCCTCGACGGCATGGACGACGGCGAGCTGTTCCTCGAGTACCGCGAGAGCGAGGCGCTCGCGCTCGAGAACGGTCGCATCCGCTCGGCGTCCTTCGACACCACGCTCGGCTTCGGGCTGCGCGCCGTCTCCGGCGAGGCGGTCGGCTACGCCCATGCCGGCGAGTTCACCGAGGCGGCGCTGAAGCGGGCGGCGGAGACCGTGCGCGGGGTGAAGACCGGGCGCGGCGGGGCGATCGACGTCGCACCGCGCGCGACCAATGCGCGGCTCTATTCGGACGCCAACCCCGTCGCCGCGCTCGACTTCGCCGCCAAGACGCGCCTGCTCGCCGAGATCGACGCCTATGCGCGCGGCAAGGACAGCCGCGTGACGCAGGTGATGGCGAGCCTCACCGGCGAGTGGCAGGCCGTGCAGATCATCCGCGCCGACGGGGTCCGGGCGGCCGATGTGCGGCCGCTGGTGCGCCTGAACGTCGCAGTCGTCGTCGAGCAGGGCGGGCGGCGCGAGACCGGCAGCTACGGCACCGGCGGCCGGTTCGACGTCACGCGGCTGGTCGCACCCGGGACCTGGCAGCGCGCCGTGGACGAGGCGCTGCGCCAGGCAGTCGTCAATCTCGACTCGATCGCCGCGCCGGCAGGCGAGATGGAGGTCGTGCTCGGTCCCGGCTGGCCGGGAATCCTGCTGCACGAGGCGATCGGCCACGGGTTGGAGGGTGACTTCAACCGCAAGAAGACCTCCGCCTTCGCCGGGCTGATGGGCCAGCGGATCGCGGCCCAGGGCGTGACGGTGGTGGATGACGGCACGATCCCGGATCGTCGCGGCTCCATCACGATCGACGACGAGGGCACACCCTCGGGCCGCACGGTCCTGATCGAGGACGGCATCCTGACGGGCTTCATCCAGGACCGGCAGAACGCGCGGCTGATGGGTGTCGCGCCGACCGGCAACGGCAGGCGCCAGTCCTATGCGCATGTGCCGATGCCGCGCATGACCAACACGGTGATGCTGGCCGGGCCGCACGCGCCGGAGGAGATCATCGCTTCCGTCGATCGCGGCCTCTATGCCGTCAACTTCGGCGGCGGTCAGGTGGACATCACCTCGGGCAAGTTCGTCTTCTCCGCGTCCGAGGCCTATCTCATCGAGAACGGCAGGCTGGGCGCGCCGGTGAAGGGTGCGACGCTGATCGGCAACGGCCCGGACGCACTCACCAGGGTGACGATGGTCGGCAAAGACCTGGCGCTCGATCCCGGCATCGGCACCTGCGGCAAGAACGGCCAGGGCGTGCCGGTCGGCGTGGGCCAGCCCACGCTGAAGCTGCGCGGGCTGACCGTCGGCGGCACGGCGCTCAGCTGACGCCTACTTGGTGCGGCGGAGCGAGACCGGCCCGCCGGTCAGTGTCCGTCCCTCGCGGGCAAGCACGAGCGCCTGGTTGTTCATGGTCACGATCACGCGGCCGTCGCGCTCCTCGGTGTAGGTGCCGGCGACCGCCTGCCCGCCACCCATCTTCATGACGACGCGCGTGCGGTCGAGGAACTCGAGTTCGACGCCGCCTCCCTGATAGACACGTCCACGCATCGCACCGGATTCGGCGCGGTTCACGGCGGCCAGGATGGTCGTCCGCCGCGCCTCGACAGCTTCCTGGAAGCGGGACCGATGCTCGGCGGCACTGGCCGGCCACGCGGCGAGGCTCGGGCGGAGCTCGCCATCGATCGCATCGAGGCCCTCCTGGGTGGCCGGCAGGCGGGCGAGCGCCTGCTGGAACGAACCGAACAGCGCGTCCGCCGTCTTCTTCCGTTGCGCCGACGCGGCGTCGCGCACCTTTGCTGCGTTCGGCTCGGGCAGCAGGCGCAGGAGACGCTCATCGGCGACGCGATCGATCGCGACGAATCCGCTCTCGTCCGCCGGCAGCGCAGCGATCTCGGCCGTGATCTGGCGCTCGGCCTCCGTGCCGATCGCGGCCCGGCGTTCCCCGATCGCACGATCGATCGCGGTGAAATCCGACGGGTCGAGCGCGCCGGCAAAGTGCTGCCGCATGGATTGTGGCGCACTCGCGAGCTCGGCGAGCGACTGCGCGTTGACGGGCAGGCGGCCGATCTCGGCGATCAGCGCATCGCGTACTGCACCGCGCATCGCTGCGGCGCGCGCATTCGCCGTCTCGGCCACTGCCGGACCGATCTCGGCCTGCGGCAGGTCGCGCACGGCGGCGAGCAGCGCGCGCGCATGGCCCTGTGGCTCTCCCTGCACCTGGCCGGCGGCCTGGTTCGCCGCGTTGAACATCTGCTGGTTCGTGCCCGCGCGCGCCAGCGCGGCATAGAAGCGCAGCAGCTGCGGCGTCGCGGGGGCTCCGTCGAGCGCGGCGAACGAGGCCGGGATCGCCGCGCGCGCGGCGGTCAGTGCACGCAGATAGGCGGTGGCGTTGTTGCGGATCCAACCGCGCATCGTCTCGAGTGCGTTGCGCTGCTCGAACTGGCGCGACCGTGCGAAGTCGCGCTCACAGGCCAGCATGGCCTGCACGATCTCGCCCGCCTCGGCCTCGGTCCATGCGAGCATGGGTTTGCCGAAAAGCTCGGCCGTTGCCGGTGCTGCGAGCAGGGCGGGCACCCAGTAACGCGAGCCGAGCTGGTTCGGCCGCCATTCCGCGCCGCGTTGATAGCCTGCGGCCCAGCCGGCCAGTGAATCGCAGCTGGCACGTGCAATCTGTGCCGAGGCCGGTGGGTTCAGGCAGAACGTTGCGACAACGATCGCAGACAACAATGAATGACGATGTGACATTTGCGTACGGTCTCCCCTGAGAACCCGACACAATGATGCGCGCTGAGGGCGCGGGCCGGGAGTGCGCATACGATACGAACCGTTTCCGGCAGAATATTGGCCGGAGGCGCACCCGCATGACGACATCGCCGCGCGCAGGCTCATTGCATGCGGCGTAGCACGATCGGGTCCCTGATCACGCGCGCGCCTGCGGGTGAACACCAGCGGCTCGTTGCTGGTAGTTACGATACCGTATCCGTAACAGAGATTCTGGCGGGTGCTCGAACAGCGCTCGGGGGTGGCGAACCCGGATCACGTGCCCACGGCCGGGAACGGACCCTCGTCGATCTCGACCAGGGCTTCAGCGTACTGCGGCCGAGTCGCGAGGTCTCGACGCGAGTGGGGCGGCAGCGATGCCACCTCACCGTCCTCGGGGCGAATTTGAACAGCAGGCGAACGCGGAGGGCCTGCCGCCGTCGACCCGCTGAGGACCAGCCCGCTACAGCGCGCCCTCGGTGAAAATCCGCGAGACGTCACCACCCCACGCGGTGGACGCGCGGTCGAGCCAGTGATCGGCGAGACTGCGCCCCGTCGCCGCGATCTCCTCCAGCGGCGCGAGATAGGCCTCCTCGCCGAGCCCGCGCGCCACGAGGCCGCGCCTGGCGATCGCCACCATCTCGCGGGCGAGCGCGAGTGCGGTGCCGTCGCAGAACGGGGTCGCGAGCCCGAGCCGCGGCACATCGCGATGCAGCGTCTGCCACTCCTGGCAGGCATGGTCGCGGATCAGCGCGGCGGCCTCGCTCTGCGCGCCAGAATCGTAGAGCAGCCCCACCCAGAGCGCGGGCAGCGCCATCAGCATCTCGGGCGGACCGGAATCGGCGCCGCGCATCTCGAGGTAGCGCTTCATGCGCACCTCGGTGAACACGGTGGTCAGGTGGTCGGCGAAATCGCCCATGGTCGCGACCGCGCCCTCGGTCTCGTCGCGCAGCCTGCCCGCCATGAAGTCGCGGAAGCTCCGTCCGGCGACGTCGATGTAGCGGCCCTGGCGATAGACGAAATACATCGGCACATCGAGCACCCACTCGACATAGCGCTCGAAGCCGAAGCCCGGCTCGAACACCACCGATGGGATACCGCAGCGGTCGGGATCGGTGTCGGTCCAGGTGTTGGCGCGGAAGCTCTTGAAGCCGTTCGGCTTGCCCTCGGTGAAGGGGGAGTTGGCGAACAGCGCGACCGCGATCGGCTGCAACGCCAGGCTGACGCGGAACTTCTCGATCATGTCGGCCTCGTCGAGCACGTCGAGATTCACCTGCACCGTGCAGGTGCGCAGCATCATGTCGAGGCCGAGTTTGCCCTTGGTCGGCATGTAGCGCCGCATGATCGCGTAGCGGCTCTTGGGCATCCACGGCATGTCCTCGCGTCGGGCGAGCGGGTGGAAGCCGTGCGGCAGGAAGCCGAGGCCGAGCGCGTCGCCCACCGCCTTGGCTTCAGCGAGATGCGCGTCGAGCTCGGCCTTGGTCTCGTGCAGCGTGGCGAGCGGTGCGCCGGAGAGTTCGAACTGCCCGCCCGGCTCCAGGCTGATATTCGCGCTCCCACGCTTCAGGCCGATGACCTTGCCGTTGTCGAGCGTCGGCTGCCAGCCCCGCGCGACGTGGCCCTCCAGCAGCGCGCGGATCCCGTCCGGCGCGTCATAGGGGGGCGGCGTGAGGTCGGAGCGGCGGAAGGCGAACTTCTCGTGCTCGGTGCCGATGCGCCAGGCCTCGCGCGGCTTCGCCCCGCCCGCGATGTACTCCGCGAGCTGGCGCACCGACGTGATCGGGGTCGCGTCACCCTCCGACGGACCGGACATCCTCGCTGTTCCCCTTGCATGTGGCGGTTGGGCGGGCGATCGCCCTCATGGATCGCACCAGTCGCCGGCCAGCGCCTGGATCAGGCTGAGGCCGGCAACGGCTGCCGTTTCGGCCCGCAGGATGCGGGGGCCGAAGGAGGCCGGGTGACAGAAGGGGAGTTTCCGGAACCCGTCAAGCTCGGCCCCCGTGAACCCGCCCTCCGGCCCGACCAGCAATCCCCAGGGGCCGGGCGCGGCGCCGCCGATGACAGCGGCGGCCGGCGGGGCGGTGCGCGACTCGTCGCCCACCAGCAGGTGCCGACCGGCGGGCCATGACGCCAGCACCTGCCCGACCGGCGCCGGCGGGACCAGCTCGGGCACGCTCAGCCGCTCGCACTGCTCGGCCGCCTCGGTGGCGATCGCCGCGAGCCGGTCGGGGTTGGTGCGCGTCACGGCGCTGCGCGCGCTGGTGGTCAGCAGGATGCGTGAGGCGCCGAGCTCGGTCGCCTTCTCGACCGTCCACTCGGTGGTCTCGCGCTTCAGGACCGGCGCAAGCAGCCAGAGATCTGGCTCGGCGCGCTGGGGCCGGGTCTGCTCCTCCACCGTGAGCATGGCAGCCTTGCGCGAGAGCGCGGCGATGCGCGCGCGCCATTCGCCGCTGCGACCGTCGAACAGCAGGATCGGGTCGCCGACGGTGCGGCGCATGACCGCGGCGAGGTAGTGCGCCTGCGCCGGCGTGGCGGTGATCGCCGCCCCCGCGGTCAGCGGCCCGGGCACATGCAGTCGGATTTCCGTCATCGCTTGCCGTTCGCTCCGTCGCATCGACTATAGGGGCGATGGACCAGGCAGGCGCGCAGGCGAGCGACATCCGGCCGGGCGGGCTGATCGCGGCCCTGCCCGAGGCCGCCCGCCCCTATGCCGTGCTGATCCGCCTCGACCGGCCGATCGGCACGTGGCTGCTGTTCCTGCCGGGGCTCTGGGGGATCGCGCTCGCCGGCGCGCCCTGGCCGGACCCGTGGCTGGTCGTGCTGTTCGCGGTGGGCGCGGTGGTGATGCGCGGGGCGGGCTGTGTCATCAACGACCTCTGGGACCGCGACATCGACCGCCGCGTCGCCCGCACTGCCGCCCGCCCGCTCGCCTCCGGCGCGGTCACGCCGCTCCGGGCGCTGGTGTTCCTCGCCGCACTGCTGGCGGTCGGGCTGCTGATCCTGCTCCAGCTTCATCCGCTGGCGATCGCGCTCGGCGTCGTCTCGCTGCTGCCGATCGCGGTCTATCCGCTGATGAAGCGCGTCACGTGGTGGCCGCAAGCCTTTCTCGGCGTCACCTTCAACTGGGGCGTGCCGATGGGCTACGCCGCCGCCGCCGGCACGCTCGACGCGGCGGCCCTCGTGCTCTACGCGGCGGCGTTCTTCTGGACGCTCGGCTACGACACGATCTATGCGCATCAGGACCGCGAGGATGATGCGCTGATCGGCGTGCACTCGACCGCGCGCCTGTTCGGCGAGCGCACGCGGCCGTTCCTGGCCGCGTGCTACGCCGCGACGCTGGCGCTGGTCGCGGTGTCGGGTCTGCTGGCGGGGCTCTCGCTCGTGTTCCTGGCCGGGCTTGTGCTGCCGGCGCTGTTGCTCGCGCGGCAGGTGATGACCCTCGACATCCATGATGCCGCGCTGTGCGGGCGGCTGTTCCGCGCCAATCGCGAGGTCGGGCTCGCGATCGCGGCGGCGATCGTGCTGGGCCGCGTCGCATGACGCCCGAGGCGGCCGCCGCCTTCGTGGTTGGCCAGACCGCGATCGGTCGCGCCCCGCTGGTGCCGGAGCTCGCGTTGCACCTCGCCTCCGAGATCACGCCGATCTGGCAGGCGACGGAGACCAGTCTCGCACGCCAGGGTGTCGAGCCGCCGTACTGGGCCTTCGCCTGGCCGGGCGGGCAGGCGCTCGCGCGCTTCGTGCTCGACGATCCCACGCAGGTCGCCGGCAGGCACGTGCTCGATCTCGCGGCCGGCGGCGGGATCGCCGCGATCGCGGCCGCGCGTGCCGGTGCCTCGGTGACGGCGGCCGAGATCGACCCGCTGGCCGCGGCGGCAATCCGCGCCAACGCCGCGCTGAACGGCGTCACGGTGACCGTCGCTCTTGGCGATCCGCTGCTGCACCCGGCCGGGGCCGAGGTGATCCTCGCCGGCGATGTCTGCTACGAGGCGCGCATGACCGCGCGCGTGGTGCCGTGGCTGCGCGAGGCGGCCGGCCGCGGCATCACCGTGCTGCTGGCCGATCCCGGCCGCGCCTACCTGCCGCGCGAGGGTCTTGAGGCATTGGCACGCTACGAGGTCGCGGTGACGCGCGAGCTGGAGGACCGTCTCGTGCGCGAGACGACGGTCTATCGCGTCCTGCCCTGAGGATCAGGCGACCGCGGCGAGCAGCGACCCCGCGATCGCCTCGACATCGCGCGCGGCCTCCGCTGTCGGGTGACGCGTCAGGAGCGGCGTCTGGCGGCGGATCGCGTCCGCCACCCGCGCATCACGGCGCACCACCCCCGCAAGCGGCGGCGTGACGCCAAGGAAACGCGCGCAGGATTTCTGCAACACCGCCGCCGTGCGCTCGCCGTTCGCGCGCGAGGACGCCATGTTGACGACGATGCGCCGATCCCCACCCGGCGCATCGGTCTCGGCGAGCTTCAGGCAGGCATAGGCGTCCGTCAGCGCGGTCGGCTCCTCGGTGGTCAGCACCATCAGCGTGTCGGCCGCGCTGGCGAGGCGCCGTTGCAGCTTCTCGATGCCGGCGCCGAGATCGAGAATCGCGACCTCCCAGCGCGACGGCGCGGCCAGCGCGTCGAGGATGCGCTCGGCCGCGACCTGATCCGCGCCCGAAAGCGCGCCGGAGCCGGAACGGCCCGCGACCACATCGAAGCCGGCGGCCACGTGCATGGCACAGGCGTCCAGCGACCCGCCCTTCAGCAGCGCGGCGATGTCGCGATCGGGATCGAGGCCGAGCTGCACATCGACATTCGCGAGCCCGACATCGCAATCCACCAGCAGCACGCGGTGGCGTTGCGCGGCGAGCGCCTGGGCCAGGGTGATCGCGAACCAGGTCTTGCCGACACCGCCCTTGCCGGAGGCGATGGCGATCAGCCGCGGCGCGCGCGGTCGGGGCGGTGCCGTCATGCCATGACGTCCTTGCGAAGGCTGCGCCGCGCCGCGGGCGGGGCGAGCAGCCAGGCTTCGAGGGTGGCCGGGTCGAGCGTCGTCAGCCCGTCGGTCGCGCCGGGTCCCGTGCCGGCCTCGGCGAGCGCCAGATCGCCGGCAGCGGCCGCCGCGACGACAGCGCCGATGCGCCGCGCGACATCGAGCCGGGTGGGCAACAGGTGGCGCACGCCGCGCGCGGCCATCGCGGCGGCGATGTCCTCGGCCTCGATCGCATCCGTGCCGGCCGGCAGCACCAGCGCTGCCGCCGCGCCGACCGCTTCGATCAGCGCGGCGAGCTCGGTGCCGTCCTGGTCGCAGAACGGATCGATCCCGGCCATGTCCACCAGCGTCGGCGCCTCCATCGGGCGGCGCGCGATCGCCTTGGCGAGCCGGGGGATGTCGGGCGCGACCACGAGGTTGAGGCCGAGCAGGCGCGTGTAGGCCGCGAGCTGATCGACCGCGCCGGCGCGCCTGCCATCGGCCGCGATCACGGCGGGTGCGGTGCCCTCGATGCGCAGCCGGGTCGCGAGCTTCGCCACCGTCAGCGTCTTGCCGGCGCCGGGAGGGCCGCAGAGCAGGAGGACCGTGCCCGGACTGAGCGGCAGCTTCGCGAAGCCGAGCGTCTCGGCCATGCCGGCGGCGAGCGAGGAATTGGCGGCCAGCGCCTCGATCCGTGACTCCGGCACGCCATGCGCGCGCAGCGCGGCAACGATCGTCCGGTCCGGCGCCGCACGGCGCGGCCCAAGGGGCACCACCCGCTCGAGCGGCTCATCCTCCACCGGTACGGCCGCGGTCACTTCGACGCCGCCCTGCGCTCGGCGCGTCGTCAGGATCAGCGCGTCCTCGCCGAGCGCGGCGCGTGCCTGCGCGAGTGCCTGCGCGGTGGTGCGAGCATGGAAGACACGAAGCCGCATGGGTCAGATCGTCCCCACCGTGCGGATGCGCGCGCGCGCGTGCACCTCCGTCTGGCTCAACACCGGGGTCGAGGGCCGGAACCGCTCGACGATCGCGCGGATATGCGGACGCAGATGCGGACTGACCAGCAGCGCAGGCTGCTCGCCCATGGCGGCGGCGCGGTCGAACACGTCGCGCACCTTGGCCATGAACTCCTGCAGCTTGGTCGGCTGGATCGCGAGTTGGCGATCCTCGGGCGGGCCGACCATCGACTCGGCGAAGACGCGCTCCCACTCCGCCGAGAGCGTCACCAGCGGCACATAGCCGTTCGGACCCATCAGGCTGTCGGTGATCTGGCGCGCGAGCCGGTTGCGCACCGAGGCCAGCAGGGCGTTGAAGCCGCGCGCACCGCCGGCGGCATCCTGGATGCCTTCCAGGATCGTCGGCAGGTCGCGGATCGAGACGCGCTCGGCCAACAGCGCCTGGAGCACGCGCTGGATCGTGCCGGTGCCGACCTGCGCGGCGGTGAGATCGGCGACCAGGCGCTGATGCTCGCGCGGCAGATCATCGATCAGCTTCTGCGTCTCGGCGAAGGAGAGCAGCTCGGCCAGATGGTCGCGCACGAGCTCGGTCAGGTGTGTCACCAGCACCGAAGCCGGATCGACCACCGTGTAGCCGCGCGCCGCCGCCTCGTCGCGCAACGTCTCCTCGATCCAGGCGGCGGGCAGGCCGAAGGCCGGCTCGGTGGTGCGCTCGCCCGGCAGCCCGATCGGCCCACCGCGCGGGTCCATCGCCATCATCATGGTGGGGCGAAGCTCGGCGCGCCCGGCCTCGATCTCCTTGAGCCGCACGACATAGGTATTGGGCGGGAGCTGGACGTTGTCCTGGATGCGCACGGGCGGCAGCAGATAGCCGAGCTCGACCGCGAGGCTGCGGCGGAGGCCGCGGATCTGTTCGGTGAGCCGCTGGCCGGATTCGCCGGTGGCGAGCCGCAGCAGGCCGTAGCCGAGTTCCAGCCGGATCGCATCGATGCGAAGCGCCTGAGCGGGATCCTCCTCAACGGCGGTGGCCGGCGCTTCGGTGAGCGCCGCATCCGCGACATCCGCCCCCGCCCCGGCCTTGTGGCGCGCCCAGGCCCCGGCACCGGCGGCACCCGCGAGCAGCAGGAAGGGCAGCATCGGCAGGCCTGGCATCAGCGCGAGCACGGCCGCCGCACCGGAAGCGAGCGCGAGCGGCTTCGGGCTGCCCGCGAGTTCGCGCATCAGCGCCTTGTCCGCGCTGCCCTCGACACCCGCCTTCGTGACGACGATGCCGGCGGCGGTGGAGACGAGCAGTGCGGGGATCTGGCTCACCAGACCGTCGCCGATCGTAAGCAGCGTGTAGGTGGTTGCCGCGTCGCCGAGCGCCATGCCCTGCCGGCCGACGCCGAGCGCGAGCCCGCCGACGATGTTGATCAGCGTGATGATCAGACCCGCGATCGCGTCGCCCCGCACGAACTTCGCCGCGCCATCCATGGCGCCGAAGAACGCGCTCTCCTCCTCGAGCTGCTTGCGCCGTGCGCGCGCGCCCGCCTCGTCGATCAGCCCGGCGGAGAGATCGGCGTCGATCGCCATCTGCTTGCCCGGCATCGCATCGAGGCTGAACCGCGCCGCGACCTCGGCGATGCGGCCCGAGCCCTTGGTGATGACGACGAAGTTCACCAGCACAAGGATCGCGAACACGATCAGGCCGATCACCACG
This sequence comes from Elioraea tepidiphila DSM 17972, assembly GCF_000378465.1. GTDB lineage: Bacteria > Pseudomonadota > Alphaproteobacteria > Acetobacterales > Acetobacteraceae > Elioraea > Elioraea tepidiphila. The sequence goes on along the minus strand of NZ_KB899915.1, from coordinate 64,251 downwards.
TCTCCGGCCATCAGGAATCCGCCGAACGCGGCGATCACCTGGCCTGCCGCCTGCGGACCTTCATGCCCGGCCGACAGGATCAGCCGCGTCGAGGCGATGTTCAGCCCGAGCCGCATCAGCGTCGTGATCAGCAGGATCGTGGGGAAGGACGTGAAGTCGAGCGGCCGGTGCATCAGCACCGACGTCATCAGGATCAGGATCGAGGAGGTGATCGAGATGGCGAGACCGAAATCGAGCAGCAGTGTGGGCAGGGGCACGACCAGGATGACGACCAGCAGGCCGACACCCAGCGCCATCAGCACGTCCGAGCCGGGACGCGCGTCGCGCAGGCGGTCGAGCAGTCCCGCCCCGGCGGCCGGCGCGGCCGCGGTGTTGGCCTCTGCCGCCATGCTCAGCTCAGGCCGGCACGCGGTCCGCGAGGCCGGCGGCCGGCACCTTCACTCCGGCGGCGGTGTATTCGCGCAGCTTGTTGCGCAGCGTGCGGATCGAGATGCCGAGGATCGCCGCGGCGTGCGTCCGGTTGCCGAGGCAGTGCGTCAGCGTCTCCAGGATCAGATCGCGCTCGACATCGGCGACCGTGCGGCCGACGAGCCCGGTCGGCGTGCCGGCGGGCGCGGCGGCGACCACGCGCGCGACCGCCCCGTTCGTTGCCGGAGCGGGCGTGGCCCCGTCATCCAGCGGCAGCTCGATCGCCTCGGGCCCGATCGTCTCGCCGCCGGCCAGCAGCACGGCGCGGTGGATCGTGTTCTCCAGTTCGCGCACATTGCCGCGCCAGGGCTGCGTCTCGAGCAGGCGCATCGCGTCGGCGGCAATCGGGCGGTAGGGCAGGCCGTTCACCTCGGCGTAGCGGTGGGCGAACATCTCGGCGAGCGGGGCGATGTCGCGCGGCCGCTCGCGCAAGGGCGGCACGGTCAGCGTGACGACGTTGAGGCGGAAATAGAGGTCCTCACGGAACGTGCCCTTGCGCACCTCCGCCTCCAGCGGACGGTTGGTGGTGGCGAGGATGCGCACATTCACCTTCACCGGCTCCGATCCACCGAGCCGGTCGATCTCGCGCTCCTGGATCGCGCGCAACAGCTTCGCCTGCAGCCGCACATCCATCTCGCTGATCTCGTCGAGCAGCAGCGTGCCGCCATCGGCCGCCTCGAACCGGCCGATCCGGCGCGCGATCGCGCCGGAGAAGGCGCCTTTCTCGTGGCCGAACAGCTCGCTCTCCAGGAGGTTCTCGGGGATCGCGGCGCAGTTGACGGCGATGAACGGCCCGGCCGCCCGGCGCGAGCGGCGGTGGATGTGGCGCGCCATCACCTCCTTGCCGGTGCCGCTCTCGCCGCGGATCAGCACCGAGGCCTCCGAGGCCGCGACCTGCTCGGCGCGGCGCAACGCGGCGAGCATCACCGGATCGGCCGCGACCGGGGCGCGGCCATCGCCGCCGATCGTCTCCAGCATGGTCGCGATCAGCTCGGCATCGGGCGGCAGCGGCAGATACTCGCGCGCGCCGGCCCGGATCGCGGCAGCCGCGCGCACGGCATCGGCGCGTGTGCCGCAGGCGATCACCGGTGCGGCGATCCGCTCGGCCGCCATCGCCGCGATCAGCTCCTCGATGCCGAGCTGCACGTCGCACAGCACCACGTCCGAGCCACGCCCGGCGCGCAGCTGCGCCAGCGCCGGCTGGACGTCATCGGCCTGGGTGATCTTCGCCCCGCGCGAGATGGCGATGCGCGCCGCCTCGCCCAGCTCCGCCGACATCGACCCCACGATCATCACGCGCATGGCAGCGCTCCCGTCTGTTTCCGCACCGCCAGCGTCAGGCGCTGCGATCGGCCTTCACGATCTCGGTCATGGTCACGCCGAGCCGGTCGTCATCGACCATCACCACCTCGCCGCGCGCGACCAGGCGGTTGTTGACGTAGATGTCGATCGCCTCGCCGAGCTTGCGGTCGAGCTCGACCACGGCGCCGCGACCCAGTTTCAGAAGCTGGCTCACCTGCATCACCGACTTGCCGAGCACGGCCGAGACCTGCACCGGGATGTCGTAGACCGCTTCGAGGTCGCGCACCGAGCGCATCGGCTGCGGATCGGCCTCCGCGGGCTGGCTCGGAGCCGGATCGAGATCCTTGAGCTCCATCGGCGGTTCGTTGCTCATCACGCGCTCTCCTGCACGGCGGACGTGGGGGTCAGGGCGCCGAAGGCTTCGGCGAGGATCCGCGCAGTCGCGTCCGCGACCGCGGCGAGATCGAGTCGCGCCTCGCCGGAACTCCAGCTCACGCGCACCGCACGCGCATCGAGCGAGGCATCGGCGACGACGTCGTTCGGCAGGTCCACGCCGCTCCGCCGCGCGGCCTCGCTGAGCACGCTGGCCACGCGTTCGGCGACCGCCGGGGCGGCAGCGACAGTGAGCGCGATCTCGGGCCCCAGATTGGCGCGCAGCTCGGCGAGCAGCGCGCGCGCCTGGACGGGCAGCAGCCGCGCGGCGTGTTCGGCCGTCTGCGCCGCGACGGCAGCGAGCACCGCGTCGGCGAGCCGGGCATCGGTGCGCTCGGCGGCCGCGCGCGCCGCGGCGGCCGAGGCCGCGAGCTCCCGCGCGGTCGCCTCCAGCGCGGCCGTCTCGCGCGCGGCGTGGCTTGCCGCCGCCTCGGCGAGCCCGGCGGCCCGGCCTTCGGCGAAGGCTTCCGCGCGGGCGAGTTCGAGATCCTCGATCCCGAAGGTCGGCGCGATGATCTCGGGCTCGGGCGGCGGGGGCGGCGGCGGGTCGAAGCTCTCGCCGAACAGGGTGCGCCGCGACGGCTTCGACTCGTCGGGGAACAGCCGCTTCGGTGCGGCGAGCGCGGAGAGCGGCACCGGCTTCGCGCCGCGCGTGTGACCGTTCATCGGATTGCCCGCCATCTCAGTACACGAGCTCCTCTTCGCGCCCGTCGGACAGCATGATCTGGCCGGAGGCGGCGAGGTCCTTGGCGGTGGCGACGATCGTGGCCTGCGCCTCCTCGACATCCTTCAGGCGCACGGGGCCCAGCGCCTCGATGTCCTCGCGCAGCATCTTGCCGGCGCGCTCGGAGAGGTTCTTGAAGAACAGGTCGCGGATGGTCTCCGACCCACCCTTCAGCGCCAGCGCGAGCTTCTCCTTCTCGACCGCGCGCAGCAGCACCTGGATGCCCGCGCCGTTGACGCGCACCAGGTCATCGAAGGTGAACATGAGGCTCTTGATGCGCTCGGCCGCCTCGCGGTTGCGCTCCTCCAGCGCCGCGAGGAACCGGCCCTCGGCGGCGCGATCGAGGTTGTTGAAGATGTCGGCCATGATCTCGTGCGCGTCGCGACGCTGGGTGCGCGCGAGGTTGGACATGAACTCCGAGCGCAGCGTCCGCTCCACGCCTTCGAGCACGTCCTTCTGCACGCTTTCCATGCGCAGCATGCGCATCACCACTTCCATGGCGAAGGCATCGGGCAGGAGCTGGAGCACCTTGGCGGCGTGATCGGCGCGCACGCGCGAGAGCACGAGCGCGACGGTCTGCGGGTACTCGTTCTTGAGGTAGTTCGCGAGCACCGCCTCGTTGACGTTGCCGAGCTTGTCCCACATGGTCCGTCCGGCGGGTCCGCGGATCTCCTCCATGATCTGCGCGACCCGCTCCTTCGGCAGGGTCTTGGCGAGCAGACGCTCGGTGCTCTCGAAGCTGCCGATCAGGTTGCCGGCCGCACTCATCTGGCTGGCGAATTCGTGGCAGAGCCGCTCGACGATCGAGGACGAGACAGGTCCCAGCGTCGCCATCGCCGAGGACACCTCCTTGATCTCGTCCTCGTGCATGAGCGCGAACAGCTTGGCCGCACTCTCCTCGCCGAGCGCCATCATCAGCACCGCCGCCTTCTGCGGCCCCGTGAGGCTGCGATAGTCTTCCTTCGCGCGTGCCATGGCTCAGCCCTCCTGCGCCATCCAGCCGCGCACGACCGAGACCGCTTCCTCCGGGTGCTTCTCGGCGAGTTCGGCGACGCGGCGGATCGAGGAGGCGCGCATCTGCCCCTCGATCTGGGCGATGTTGATCATGCTTTCGCCACCGCCACCGCCGCCGGAGCCGAGCGCAAGCGGCGAGGCGGGCGAGCCGAGCGCCGGCGCGCCGGCCGAGCCATCGCCAAGCGCGGGCGCACCGGACGGCGCGGGCAGGGCGGCCACCCCCTCCTGCGGCGCGCCGAGCGTGCCGGCGGAGCTCTCCGTCTGGCCGATCCGCTCGAGCGCGCGTCCGGCCAGAGGACGCGCGACCAGCAGCAGCGCCAGCAGCGCGACGATGCCGAACACCACCGTCTCGACCACACGGACGATCTCGGCGCGGCCGATCGGCAGGCCGAACAGCGACTCCTCCTCGGCCGCGGGCGCCAGTGCGTCGGCGAAGCGCAGGTTCACCACCTCGACGCGGTCGCCGCGGCTCTCATCGAACCCCACTGCGCTGCGCACCAGGGTCGCGATCCGGGCGAGCTCCTCGGCGCTGCGCGGCTGAGGCTCGGCGCCCGGCGCCGCCGGCGCATGATCGACCAGCACCGCGACCGAGAGGCGGCGCACCATCGGCGTGTCGCGCACGATCTGGCGCGTGACGCGGCCGATTTCGTAGTTCGTGGTCTCCTCGGTGCGGCTCTCCTGCGAGCCGGCCTGGTTCTGCTGCGGCTGCGGGTTCGGCAGGTTGTTGCCGACCGTGACGTTCTCGTTCCGCTCCGTCGTGCGGCTCTCCTCGGTCACGGTCTGCACCGACCGCGCCACCTGCTGGTCGGGGTCGAAGCTCTCGCGGCTTTCGGTGACCCGGTCGAAATCCATCTCGGCCGTGACCTCGGCGCGCACGCGGCCGACGCCGAGCGTGCGCTCCAGCATCTCCTCGACCGCGCGGGTCAGGCGCATCTCGTGCGCCCGGCGCATCTCCTCGGCGTTCATGGCGAGCCCCATGCCGCCGACCGCCTGGCCGGAGCGCGCGAGCAGCGAACCGCGATTGTCGATCACGGAGATGTTCTGCGGCTTCAGCCCCGGCACCGCGGCGGCGGCGAGATGCACGATCGCCTGCACCTGCTCGCGATCGAGCCGTTGCACGCCCGCCATGGTCAGCACGATCGAGGCCTGCGCCTCGCCCTCGCGGCGCGAGAACGGATCGCGCCGCGGCAGCACAAGGTGCACGCGCGCGGCGCGCACGCCGTGGATCGAGCGGATGGTGCGCGCGAGCTCGCCCTCCAGCGCGCGCAGATGGTTGATCCCCTGCTGGAACGAGGACGCGGTGAGCCCGTCGGCGCGGTCGAAGATCTCGTAGCCGACCGAGCCGCCGGCCGGCAGGCCTTCGGCCGCGAGCGAGAGCCGCACCCGCGGCACCTGGTCGGTCGGCACCAGCACCTGGGTGCCATTCGCGCTCAGACGGTAGGGGATCCGCTGGCGCTCCAGCGTGGCGACGATCTGCGCGGCGTCGCGCTGTTCGAGCTCGCCGTAGAGCAGCGCCATCGGCGGCTGGCCGGCGCGCGCGGCGAGGAACACGATGACGCCCATCACCGCGATCCCGACCGCCCCAAGTGCGGCGAGCCGGACCGGCCCAAGCGTCTTCAGCCCAGCAAGGAACGCATTCACGATCGCACCCTTCCCTGAAGGCCCCTGCCGCCGAACCGCGACCGGGACCTCCCGTACGCCCGCATGCCGGGCGGGCGTTCAGCCATGCGGGAGCGTGACCGAAAGGGCTTACGCGCGCGTTAACACCGGGCAGATTTTGCCGATCGGCAGAACCCGCCCGGTCGCGGCTCAGCGGTCGGGGGCGACGGCCCGGATCGCGCCGGTGTCGATCTGCAGCTTGCCCATCGACAGCATCAGCGCGCCACCCGAGCGCTCAGCACCGGTGATCCGGCCGATCACGGTGGTCGGCACGGTCTCGAGCGAGGTGCCGTACTGGGCCTGCACGGTGACGCTGTAGGCGCCGTCCGGCCAGCGCTGGCCGTTGCCGGTCACGCCGTCCCAGGCGAATTCCTGCCGGCCCGCCCGCGTCTCGCCAGGACCCTGCGCGACCACGCGGCCGGTGGCATCGCGGATGGTGATGGTGACCGAGGTTGCGTCGGCGCGCAGGGTGTAGGCGCCGCGCGCCTCGCCCCATTGCAGCGCGACCTTGTCGCTGTCGGCCTCGACCGTGCGGCCGATCAGTGGGGTCAGCGCGGTGAGCTGCGTGGTCTCCTGAACCCGGATCAGCCGCTCGAGATGAGTGTTGGTGGCGAGCTGCTGCTCGACCTGGGCGAACTGCACGAGTTGCTGGGTGAACTGGTTCGTGTCGAGCGGCGCCGTCGGATCCTGGTTCTGCAGCTGGGTGGTCAGCAGCTTCAGGAAGTCCTGGAAGTTCGACGCGATCTGGTTGCGCGAGGCGAGCGCCGATTGCTGGCGCTGCGCGGCGGTGAGCGTGGCGGCGGAGAGGTCGGTCATCGGGGCGTCCTCTAGATGGCGATGTCGAGCAGGCTCAGCGGGTCGCGCGGGCGTGCAGGTTCGGGTTGCGGGCTGGTGCTGGAACCGGGTGTGGCGGCGCCGTTGCCGCGCTGCTGGCGGCCGTCCGACCCGCCGCCGAGGTCGAAGGCGAGGCTGCGGCCCTCCGCGCCGACACCCGCCTGGGCCAGCGCCCGGTCGAGGATCGCGGCGTCGCGCATGAGCAGGTGCAGCGTCTCGGGCCGCTCGGCGAGCACCGCGATCGCGACGCGCCGCTCGCCCTCGCGCGAGACCTCGACCTCGATCCGGCCGAGCTCCTGCGGATCGAGCGTCAGGGTCAGGCGATCCGGCATGCCCGCCGCGCCGGCGGCGAGGGTGATCAGCACCGGCGCGATCTGCTGCGCCGGGGGGGTGGGTGCGGCGCGCGGCACCGGCGGGGCGGCGGCAACCGGGGCGGCGCGCTCGACCGGCTGAAGCTGGGGGAGGGCCTCGGCGGCCCCGGACGGCGCGAGGACGCGCGGCGCGGCCTCGGTGCGCGGCGGCGGCTGTTCCGTGCGGTCGGCCGGGTTGCCTCTGGGTTCGGCCGGTTCCGTTGTCGGTTCCGCCGCCTGTGCGGCTGCCGGCCGCGGCGCATCGGTGGCAGGCGCGGGCTCGGCCGGGTCCGGACGCGCCTCGGCTGGCGCGCGCGGCGCCGTCTCGGCGGGCGCCGGGCGGGGGGCCGGTTCGGCTGCGTCACCCGGCGGCGTGGGGGCTCCGGCGCCAGTGGTCGCCGCGGCCGTGCCGACACCACCGCGCGGACGCGGCACGTCACCGGCGGGGCGTGGGGCCGGTGTCGCCGCGGCGGCAAGGCCCAACGTCTCGGGCGTGGGCTGCCCTGCGGGGGGCTCAGGGGCCGGCTGATCGGCGGGCACGCCATCGCGCGCGTCAGGTGGCGGGGCGTCGGGCGCGGTCCCGGCGAGGTTGCCGGCCGCGCGCGGCTGCGGGTCCGTGTCGGCCACCGCCGTCTGGTCGGTGACGCGCGGCGACGGTTCATCCGCGAGACGGCTGCGGCTCCGCCGCTCGGCCTCGGGCCTGGCCTCGACGCCGGATGGGGCCACGCCGTCTGGGGCGGCGGCATCGCCCAGGGCCTCAGGATCGGACGCGAGGGTCGGGCGGGCATCGACCGGTCGCGCCTCGACCGGTGGCACGCCCCGATCCGCCGCAGGGGCGGGCGGAGGGCGAGACCCGGGGGCGGTCATCTCCTCGGCGTCGGGACCGTGACCTTCGGCCCGCGCGGGGCCTCGGACCCCGTTCGACGGTGCCGGCTGCGCTTCGATCAAAGCCTCGGCCTGCGGCGCGGCAGCGTCCTTTGCCGACCGCGGCGTGGCGGTCGGGGCCGGCCTCGGCACCGCCGACGGCACGGGAGACGGGGCGGCCGGTGGGGAGGCGGTGTCCCGGGCCTCCGGCATTGGCGCAGCCGGTGGCGCGTCGGCGTGCTCGGTCGCGGCCGTGACCGCCTCGGCAGGAGCGCCGATGGGGGCGGCCGCATCAAGACCCGAGGTCGTCGGCTCGACCAGAGCAGCACCCGTGTCCGGTGCGGGAAACGCGATCGTCATCCTGATCGCGTCGGCAGGCATGGGTCGCGTTGCGGCTGCCGGCGGCAGCTTTGCGGGCTCGCCCCCGGCCATCGCAAGCGCAAGCTCGGCCGCGAACGCCGGCCCTTCCGCCTCGTCGGCCCCGAACAGGCCCGGCGCGGCGCTGTCAGGCAGCGCCACGGGCATGGCGGGAGCAGGAGCGATCGTGATCATGCAGGACCCGTCGCAAGTCCCGGGCCAAGTCGTGCGGCACGCCGGGATGGCCGTCCGGCGCGGCCGGATCGTGGTCGCGCCTGGCCGCCCCCCCCCGGCAGGGTCTGCCGGCGACCCGGCAGGGGTGAGCCCGGTAACGGTTGTATTTGCCGGGCGCCGCGTTGGGCCCGGCTGCGCAATCCGGTGCCACCGGCTGCGCGCTGCCACTCGGCACGGCGGTTGCTGGACGCTCGCTCCGATGATCCCGCGCCGGCAACGGCATGGGCGGAACAGGAGCGGCAGAATGCCCTTGAAAGTGGTGCTGCGACCCGGCGAGACAGTGGTCGTCAACGGCGCAGTGATCGGCGCCGGCGATCGCACGGCAACGATCTTCCTGCATACCCAGGCACAGTTCCTGCGCGGGCGCGACATGCTGCGCGAGACCGACATCGACGGGCCGGAGCGCCGGCTCTACTACGCGATCCAGTGCCGCTACCTCGGCCGCGATGCGGCGGATGCGGATGTCGCTGCCGCGCTGGCAGCAATGCGGCTCGCGCGCGCGGATGCCGTGACCGAGCTCGACGCGATCGAGGCCCTGCTCGCCGAAGGCCGGGCCTACCAGGCGATGCGGCGCGCCGCCGCGCTGTTCCCCGCACGCGACTGACGCGCGGCCTGCCCGGCAGGCCTTGCCGGGTAGGACGGAACCGGCACGGCGTGGCTCGGCGCGCAGTGCCGCGCGGCCACGGGAAACCCGCAGATTTCCGCCACGCCGCGACTTGGCACGGGACCTGCTGGGACGATCCCGACCCACTCTGCCAGCACAGCGAGGCACCCATGTCCCTGTTCGGAGCGATGACCACGGCGATCGGCGGGCTCACCGCGCAGTCGCGCGCGCTCGGCCACATCTCGGACAACGTCGCCAACAGCCAGACAATCGGCTTCAAGCGCGTCGACACCAACTTCGTCAGCTACGTGACGAACTCGAGCCAGCGCCTGCATGCGCCGGGCAGCGTCGTCGCGCGGCCCGACTACACCCATAACCTGCAGGGTACGATCGAGCAGACCGAGAACCGCACCGCGCTCGCGATCGCGGGCCAGGGGTTCTTCACGGTCGCCTCGCAGAACGGCGAGGTGAACGGCCTCCCCACCTTCGACCAGCGGCAGTTCTACACCCGTGCGGGTGACTTCGCGCTCGACCGCAACGGCTATCTGGTGAACAGTGCCGGCTACTTCCTGCAGGGCTGGGGCGTCGACACGGTGACGCGCCAGATCGACCGTTCCGGCGTGCAGCCGATCCGGGTCAGCCAGCTCGTCTCGAATCCGGTCGCCACCAGCGAGGTCGTGCTCGCCGCCAACCTGCCAGCCAATCCGCCCGAGGGGCAGAACACCTTCACCTCGATGGTCGGCATCTACGACGCGCTCGGCGAGCAGCGCACGCTCTACGTGCAGTGGACCAAGGCCGGCGCCGACAACTGGCGCATGGACGTGATCGCGCCGGGGAGCGGGCTCGATCCGGTCGGCGGCGCAGGAACGATCCCCGGCTTCAACGACCAGCAGATGAACGCGTTCAACGTGAACGGCACGGTGCAGCCGATCCGTCAGACCGACGACGTCGATCTGCCCGCCGTGATCACCGCCGGTCAGGTCTACAGCGTCACCATCAACGGCATCGTCGTCAGCTACACCGCGACCGCGGCCGAGGCGGGGCTCGGCAGCCCGGGCGCGCAGCAGGCGATCCGCAACCAGCTCGTCAGCCGCATCAACACCGACAGTGCCACCCTCGGCGTGACCGCGGTGGTGGTCGACGACGACACCTTCCAGCTGCGCGCGGTGAATGCCGGCACGCCCTACACCGTGACCACCTCGACCAGCCTCGCGCTCTCCAACCCGGTCACGAACGTCGCGCCCGCCTACCAGACCGACAGCTTCGTGCTGACCGGCACCGTCGGCGAGGTGGGCGACAGCTTCACCGTTTCGCTGTCGGGCATCACCGGCGGGTTCCCCTCCACGAAGTCCTGGACCTACACCACCAACGGCGAGGAGGGCTCGATCAACGCGATCGCCAACGCGCTCGCCGCCCAGATCAATGCCGACCCGGAAAGTCCTGCGATCGCCAGCGTCCAGGGCGGCATCCTGACGCTGAAGGCGAAGGCCGGGGTGCCGATCCCCTCCTGGAGCGTCGATGGCGGGCAGAGCGACGTCACCGTGCCCGGCGGCCCCTTCGCGGGCGGCGAGGTGTTCACCGTCACGCTGAACGGCACTGACTACACCTACACCGCGCTCGCCGGCGACACCGCCACCGACGTGCGCGACGGCCTGATCGCCGCGATCCCGTCGCTCCCCGGCATCACCGTCGGCGCCGTCGGCGGCAATCAGCTCAGCATCACCACCACCGCGGGCGCGCCGCTCGAGGTCGAGGTGACGCCGACTCTCGCCGCCACCACCACCGGCACGCGCACCACCAACGGCAACATCCCGCCGCATATCCAGGTGAGCTTCGGCGGCGGCGGCGATCCGCTGCGCGCCGGCACCATCACCGCGATCTCGGGGGCGAACATCGCCGGCGGCACCGCGACCGTGCCGGCCAACCAGCTCACCGGCGACCGCGCCTATGTGGACGTGGTGGTGAACTACGGCCAGGGCCCGCAGAACGTGCGCATCTTCCTCGGCTCGTTCGGGCTCGCCGACGGCGTGACGCAGTTCGCCGGCTCCGACTACGCCCTGCGCAGCCTTGCGCAGAACGGCGTGCCGCAGGGCAGCTTCTCCTCGCTCGCGCTGAACGAGACGGGCGACGTCGTGATCAACTACGACAACGGCCAGAGCCGCGTGATCGCGCGCGTGCCGGTCGTCACCTTCAACGAGGCCGACAAGCTCGAGCGCATCGACGGCCAAGCCTTCATGCGCACGGTCGAGTCGGGGGAGGCGAAGGTGCTCGACCCCTCGCGCGATGGCGCCGGCAAGCTGGTGGTCGGCTCGATCGAGCGCTCGAACGTCGACATGGCATCCGAGTTCTCGAAGCTCATCGTTGCCCAGCGCGCCTACACCGCGAACACGCGCATCGTCACGGCATCGGACGAGATGCTGCTCGACACCCTGAACATGAAGCGCTGAGCCGGAAGGGCTAGACGGAGGACGCGATGGGGCTGGACGCCGCACTCGGCATCTCGGTCTCGGGGCTGCGGGCGATCAACCAGCAGCTCCGCGTCGTCTCCAACAACATCAGCAATGCCGAGGTCCCGGGCTACACCGCCAAGACGCTGCCGACCACCAGCGTCGTCGCGGCCGGCAAAGGGATCGGCGTTGCCACCCAGCCGGTGCAGCGCGCGACCGAGGCGGCGCTGCAGCGCGCGATCTGGCAGCGCGAGGCGGGGGTTGCGGCCGCGCAGGTGCGCGCTTCCGTGCTCGCGCCGCTGGAGGCGCTGCACGGCCGGCCCGAGAACGGCGACAGCCTCGCCGGGCTGACGGGCCGCGTGCGCGACGGCTTCATCGCGCTGGCCGCCCACCCGTCCTCGACCAGCCTTCAGGTCGAGATCGTCGATGCCGCGGCGGCGCTGGCGAACAAGCTGAACATGCTGTCCGGCGCGGTCACGGACGCGCGCAACCGGTCCCAGCAGATGCTGGTCGAGGGGGTGGCCGAGGCGAACCGGCTGCTCGGTGAGGCAGGAAGCCTCACCCGCGAGATCGTCCGGCTGAAGGCCGAGGGCCAGGGCACGGCCGAGCTCGAGGACAAGCGCGACATGGTGATCGGCCGGCTCGCCGCGCTGATGGACCTGCGCGTGGTGCTGACCGAGAAGGGCGAGATGACCGCCTTCACCAAGGGTGGTCAGACCGTGCCGCTGCGCGACGGAGCGCTCGCCGTGAACGGCGCCTCGCTCGCGCCGCAATCGTACTACGAGCCGGGCGGCGGCACGGTGCCTCCCGTGCTGCTGATCGATTCCGCGGACCCGACGAAGCCCGTCGATCTCACGCGCGGCCAGCTCGGCGGCGAGCTCGGCGCGCTGATCGGGCTGCGCGACGAGACCCTGCCACGCATGCAGGCGGAGCTCGACGAGTTCGCGCACAAGCTCGCGCGCCGCTTCGACCAGCAGGGGCTCCGGCTGTTCACGGATGCGCGCGGCAACGTGCCGCAGGAGCAGGTCGGCGGCGGCCAGAAGGGCTATGTCGGATTCGCCGCCGAGATCCGCGTGTTCGCCGCGGTGGTCGAGAATCCGAGCCTGACGCGCGACGGCACGCACGCCGTGCCGGGCGGGCTGCCGCCCTGGCCGGCCACACGCGAGGTGCAGGCGCCGTACGGCGATCCGTTCACGCCCAACCCGCCCGGTGGGCCGGCCTCGTTCGACCTGCTGGTCAACCGCATCCTCGACTTCACCTTCGGCAGCCAGCTCGGCGTGGGGCGGCCGCATGATCCGCCGCTGCTGACCACCGGGCTCGGGCCGCGCGGCGACCTCAGCTCGCCGATCGCCTCGACCGGGACGCTCGCCGATTTCGCCGCGGCCCTCGTCTCGGCCCAGACCGCCGAGCACGCTGCCGCCAAGGCCTCGGCCGAGAGCCTGGCCTCGACCCGCGATCTGCTGGCGAACCGCTACGCCGATGCGGTCGGCGTCAATCTCGACAAGGAGATGGCGCTCCTGATCCAGCTCCAGAACGCCTATGCCGCCAACGCGCGCGTGATCACCGCCTCGCAGGCGATGTGGGACGCGCTGCTGGCGGCGGTCCGCTGAGCGGGAGAGACGCGATGCAGGTCAATTCCTCCTACGGCACGATCGGTCGGCTGCTCGCCGGCGCGCTCACCACGCGCGACCGGATGGATGGCCTGGTGCGTCAGGCCTCGACCGGCCTCAAGGCCGAGAGCTTCAGCGGGCTCGCACCCCAGGCGCGCATGTCCATCGACCTGCGCGCCGAGGTCGCGCGGCGCGACACCTATGCGCGCGCGATCGAGACCGCCGAGGCGCGCATCACGGTGACGCAGTCCACGTTGGGGCGCATCGGCGAGCTCGCCTCCGACATGGCCAAGCGTGCGCTCTCGCTGATCACGCTCGGCGAGACGGCGGTGGATGTGGTGGCGCAGGAGGCGCGCGGGGCGTTGCAGGAGATCGCCAGCCTGCTGAATGTGCGCGCGGGCGACACCTACGTGTTCGGCGGATCGGACAGCGCCCATCCGCCGGTGCCCAACGCCTCCGCGATCCTCCAGACCGGATTCTTCACCCAGATCCAGGCGGCGACGCAGCAGCTCGGCGTACCGTGGGATGATGACGGCAACCCGCTGACACCCGACGTGCCGCGCAGCGCGGCGCAGGTGATGGCCGATACGCTCGCGATCGCCGCCTCGGATGTGTCGGGCACCACGCCCTTTTCCGACTTCCTCTCGACGGCGGCTCCCGGCGGTGGGCTCGGCGAGCCGCGCACCAGCCTGCTCGCGGAGGACGGCACGCGCATCGTCTACGGGCTGCGCGCCAACCAGAACGGTGTCGCGCAGTCGGCGGCCGATCCGCCGACCACCGGCAGCTTCATGCGCGATCTGATGCGCGGGCTCGCGATGCTCGGCAGCCTCACCGAGGCGCAGGCGGCGGAGCCCGAATTCACCGAGCTGATGCAGCAGATCGCGAACAGCCTGCAATCGGCGGGTCGCACGCTCGAGGACGAACGCGCCGCGATCGGGGTGGCCGAGCAGCGGCTCGCGCGCACCAAGGAGGCGCATGCGGATCTTCAGGTCGTGCTGAAGGCGCAGATCTCGAAGGTCGAGGACGTCGACATCGCCGAGGTCACGGCGCGGCTTCAGCTCCTCCAGGTGCAGCTCGAAATGTCCTATCGGCTCATCGGCGGGCTGCGCGACATGAACCTCGCCCGCTACGTCTGACGCCGGCTTCCCCGACGCGCGATCTGCCGACACAATGCGCCCCTCACCAAAGGAGGGGAGCGGATGGCCGACAGGATCGCGATCGTCACCGGTGCGGGCTCGGGTGTGGGACGGGCGGCCGCGCTCGCGCTGGCGCGCGCGGGCTGGGCGGTGGTGCTGGCCGGGCGGCGCAAGGACGCGCTCGACGAGACCGCCGCCATGGCGCCCGCGGGTGCGCGCATCCTCGCCGTGCCGACCGACGTGTCCGATCCCGCCTCGGTCGGCGCGCTGTTCGCCGCGACCAAGCGCGAGTTCGGTCGGCTCGATCTGCTGTTCAACAACGCCGGAACCAACGTGCCCGGCACGCCGTTCGAGGACCTCACGCCCGAGCAGTGGAACGCGGTGGTGGCGGTGAACCTGACCGGCTCGTTCCTGTGCGCCCAGGCGGCATTCCGCATGATGAAGGAGCAGAGCCCACAGGGGGGCCGCATCATCAACAACGGTTCGATCAGCGCGCACACCCCCCGCCCCGACAGTGCCCCCTACACCGCGACCAAGCACGCGATCACGGGACTCACCAAGACCATCGCGCTGGACGGCCGCAAATACGACATCGCCTGTGGCCAGATCGACATCGGCAATGCGGCGACCCCGATGACGCAGCGCATGCAGCGCGGCGTCAAGCAGGCGGACGGCCGCGTCGAGGTCGAGCCGACCATGAATGTCGATCACGTCGGTGACGCGATCGTGCACATGGCGGGCTTGCCCCTGGAGACGAACATCCTGACCATGACGATCATGGCGACCAAGATGCCGTTCGTGGGACGGGGATGAGGCGACGCGCGCTCGTCGCCGGCGGGCTGTCGATCCTGGCAGCCCCGGCGCGCGCGCGCGAACCCGTGGACGTCGCTCTGGTGCTGGCGGCCGACGCCTCGGGCTCGATCGACGAGGACGAGCTCCGGCTTCAGAAGGAGGGCATCGCCAAGGCGGTGGCGGATGCCCGTGTGCTGGAGGCGATCCGCTCGCAGCCGCTCGGGCGTACGGCCTTCGCCTATGTGGAGTGGGGCTCGCCGGGCGGGGCGGCGACCATGGTGCCATGGATGACGGTCGGTGACGCCGAGGGGGCGGAGCTCTTCGGCGCGGCGGTGGTGCGCGCGCCGCGCTCGGTGCAGTCCTGGAACGCGATCGGCGATGCGATCGTGCACTCGGTGGCGCTGCTCGATGCGTCGCCGTTCGAGGCGACGCGGCGCATCATCGACGTCTCCGGCGACGGGCCGGACCGGCGCAGCCTGACGCCGGCGCCCGAGGCGCGCGACGCGGCCGTGGCCAGGGGCATCACGATCAATGCGCTCGCGATCATCCTGCGCCCTGCGATGCGCAGCCTGTCCGACTCCTATGCCCGCGAGGTGATCGGGGGCCCGGGCGCCTTCGTCGAGACCGCCGAAGGCCGTACCGAGTTCGTCAACGCGCTGCGCCGGAAGCTGATCCGCGAGATCGCATGACCTTGTATGGGCGGCTGGTGCGGACGGGCGGTGAGTCCCCCTGGCGCGTGGGTGCGAGCCTTAGCCCCTATCGCTTCTCGACGCCCCAGAACACCGGGATCGTGGTCTGCCGCAGCCCGTGCACGTTCGTCCGGTGCGCGGCCAGCGTGCGGAACTGGCCGGCGTTGATGTACGGCAGCACCTCGTAGGCGCGCGCGTGGACGGCATCGAGGATCGCGCGCCGCTTCGCCGGATCGCGCTCCTCCCACCACGACCGGCGCAGCTCCTCCAGCCGCGGGTCGCACGGCCAGCCCGTCAACCCGCCTTCGCAGGGGCTGGCGAGGTAGAGGTTGGTCAGCGGATTCTGCCCGTCGAGCACGTTCGCGACCGTGACGAACAGGTTCCACCCACCCTGGTCCGGTGCCTCGCGGCGGTTGCGCCGTTGCGTCAGCGTGGCCCAGTCCATCGTCGGCACATCCATGGTGAGGCCGCCCTTGCGGAGCGCCTCGGCCATCGTGAGGGTGGCGGCGTTGTTGATCGGGCTGTCGGCCGCGTTCATGAACACCACGCGGCGGCCGTCGTAGCCGGCCTCGCGCAGCAGCGCGCGCGCGGCCTCGACATTCGGCTCGCGCAGGCCGACTGCGCCCGCGTGACTCTCCAGCGGCGAGTTGCAGAAGAAGTAGGCGGGGCAATAGGGCACCTGCTCGGACGGACGCACGCCGATCGCGTTCAGCACGTCCTGCTGGTTGATCAGATGCAGGAGCGCGATCCGCGCGCGCGGGTCGTTGAACGGCGGATGCAGGTGGTTGATGCGCAGCCACACCATGAAGCCCACCGGATTGAGCGCGAACAGCCGGATGTTGCGGTTGCGCTCCAGCACCG
This sequence comes from Elioraea tepidiphila DSM 17972, assembly GCF_000378465.1. GTDB lineage: Bacteria > Pseudomonadota > Alphaproteobacteria > Acetobacterales > Acetobacteraceae > Elioraea > Elioraea tepidiphila. Next base: position 47,874 of record NZ_KB899915.1, on the reverse strand, counting down.
GCACGAGGTCGGGTGAGGGCTGCTCGATGAAGTCGATCTCTCCTGTTTGCAGCGCCGCGGCCGCGGTCGCGGCATCGGGCATCGACAGCCACTCGATCCGTTCGAGCTTCGCGACCTTGCCGCCGGCGAGCCCGTCAGGGTCCTCCGCGCGCGGGCGATAGGCGGGGTTGCGCAGATAGACCGCGCGCTGCCCGGCCTGCCACTCATCGGCCTTGAAGATGAACGGCCCCGAGCCGGTCGCATCGGTGATCGCGGTGGTCGCGGGGGTCGATGCCACGCGCTCGGGCATCACGAACAGCGCGCTCGCGGTCGGGCGGGCCAACGCCTCGGTCACCAGCGCGAAGGGACGGTTGAGCCGGATCGTGAAGGTCCGCTCGTCCACCACCTCCATCGCCGCGGTCGCCGCGGCGAGCGCGCGGCCCACCACGTCGCGCTGGCTCCAGCGGCGGATCGAGGCGACCGCGTCGGCCGCGCGTACCGGCGCGCCGTCGTGGAAGGCAAGCCCCTCGCGCAAGGTGAAGCGATGCGTCATGCCGTCATCCGACGCCTCATGGCGCTCGACCATCTGCGGCTTCGCCTCGCCCTTGCTGTCGAGCGCGAAGAGCTGATCGTAGACCATGAAGCCGTGATTGCGCACGAACGCCGCGGTCGAGACGACCGGGTCGAGACTCGCGAGGTCGTTGATCAGCACGATCCGGAGCGTCGACTGCGGTGTCGGCTGTGCGACCGCCGGGGCGGCGAGCGACGCCGCCAGCGCGGCAGCCGTCAGGAGGCGGGTGGACCAGGGCGACATCGCGGCTCTCCTCGGAGATGCGGACGCGTCACGATAGCGGTTCCGTGCGCCTCGGCAATTACCTGTCCGGCGCGCGGTCGCGCGGCAGCAGCCCGAGCGAGATCACCGCCATCACCGCACCCGCGACGAACAGGGGCGGATGCCGCTCCAGCCAGGCGAAGGCGGCCGCCGTGCCCCACGCCCCGAACGCCTGGCCGAGCGCGAAGGCGATGGTGGCGGCGCGCCAGAACCGCGCCGCCCCCGCCGGGCCGGCGAGTTCCACGGCGCGGTTCAGCACCAGCGGCGGGATGCCGGGCGTGAGGGACCCGACGACCAGTGCGGAGACGAACGCCGTCGGCACGGTCGGCAGCAGCACGGGGAACAGGATCGCGCTCGCCTGCACCATCACCGCCAGGTCGAGCGTGCGGCGGAAGCCGAGCCGGTCACCGATCCAGCCGCCCGCGATCGGCCCCATCGCCGCGCCGATGCCATAGACGACGAACGCCGCCGAGCCCGCCGCGATCCCCGTGCCGAGTCCACGCGCGACATAGTCCGAGATCAGGATCATGTGCGGAATGACCGGGATCGCGTTCACCCCATAGGCGATCACCAGCCAGCGGAGCGGCTGCGCGGCCGTGCCGTCATGCGGCGGCGGGGGCGGTGGGCTCGGCGGCCAGCCGCGCCAGCCGATGGCGGTGAACGCGGCCGCCGCACCCGCGAGGCCGAACCAGGCGGTCGGCACGCCTTCGCGCAGCAAGGCCGGCAGAGCGGAGGAGGCGGCAACGATGCCGATGCCGACGCCGGCGAACACGATCCCGCCCATCCGGCCGCGCCGCGCCGGCGGCACCGCGGCCAGCAGCGAGGGCGGGCCCAGCACCATCAGCACCCCGCCCGTCACGCCGGCGAGCGCGCGCATCGTGCCGAACACGACGAGCCCTGGCTTAAACCCACAGACCAGGAGCGACGCGGCGGTGGCGAGCATCGATCCCCGCATCAGCACCGGCAGCGCCACCACACGGCCGAGCGGGCGCGCGATCATCGCGCCAGCGAGATAGCTGATCAGGTTCGCCGCCCCGAGCCCGGCGGCCTCGCCCGGCGTGAACCAGCCGGCGGTCACGAGTGCCGGCAGCAGCGGCGTGTAGGCGAAACGACCGAGGCCGAGCCCGACGACCAGCGCGGCAAGTCCGGCGAGCGCGGATGTCAGGATCGAGGGGCGAGGTGGGGCTGTGTGACTCATGGTGATCCGCCGAGTGTGCCACCTCGGCTTGACGGCACAATTCGCCGCTGCCAGGACTATCGCAAAGAAGGGAACGCCGCCGGGGAGCTTCAGGCATGAAATCATCCGTGCCGTGCGCGCGTGCAGGCATGTCCCTCGGGAAGGACCAAGAAGCCCGTGCGCCTGCGCGCCGTGGTGACTGGAGCGCGTGATGGCGGGATCTGGCGTGGATCTGGTGGTGTCGGGTGGCCGCATCTGGTGCGGCCGCGACGCGGGCTTCGTCGAGGCGCTCGCGGTGGCGGGCGATCGCGTGATCGCCGCAGGAGGCCGGCACGAGGTCGAGCCGCTGGCGGGTGCGGCGACACGACGCATCGATCTCGCCGGACGCTTGGCGATTCCCGCGTTCAACGAAGCCCATATGCATCTGCTGCCCTACGGTCTCGGGTTGTCTCACGTGAACCTGCGCGCCGAGGAGGTGCGCACACTCGATGAGGTGCTAAGGCGCATCGGCGCGGCGGCGAAGGCGGCGCCCAAGGGCGCCTGGGTGCTGGGGCGCGGCTACGATCACGGCGCGCTCGATGTCGGCCGGCATCCGACCGCGGCGGAGCTTGACCGTGTTGCGCCCGATAACCCAGTGGCGATCCGGCGCACCTGCGGGCACATGCTGGTCGCGAACACGGCGGCGATGCGGCTTGCCGGCGTCGGTCACAATACGCCCGATCCCGAAGGCGGCGTGATCGAGCGCAAGGGCGGCACGCTCACGGGGCTGTTCCAGGAGCGCGCGATGCGGCTGATCCTGGATCACGTGCCCGTGCCCGACGAGGCGCGCATGGTGGATGGCATCCGCGCCGCCTGCGACGACCTGGCGAGCCGCGGCTTCGCCTCCGCGACCGACATGAATGTCGGCATGATCGCCGGCATGGCCGAGATTCCGGCCTACCGGCGCGCGCTCAGCGAGGGCGCGCTGTCGCTCCGCATGTGGCAGGTGCTCGCCGGCAATCCCGAGGGCATCGCCCAGGCCGCGTGGGAGCAGGGCCTCCGGCCGATGGACGGCGACGAGAGGTTGCGCTGGGGCGCGGTGAAGGTGTTCGCCGACGGCTCGGCCGGCGGGCTGACGGCGGCGTTCTTCGATCCGTATCTGGAAAGCGCGGGCGGCGGCACCGGCGTGTTCTGCTTCCCGACCGAGACCATGCATCACCTGCTGGCGCTCTATCACCGTCAGGGCTGGCAACTCGACATCCACGCGATCGGCGATGCCGCGATCGAGCAGGTGCTGAGCGGGATGGAGGCGGCGGACACGCCCGAACACCCGGTGCCCGGCCGGCGCCACCGAATCGAGCATTGCGGGTTCCTCAACGCCGGTCAGCGCCGGCGCATGAAGGCGCGCGGCATCCTGCCCGTGCCGCAGCCCGTGTTCATGTACGAGTTCGGCGACCTCTACGTGACCAATCTCGGCCGGGAACGCGCCGAGGCGGCCTATCCGATGCGCACCTGGATCGAGGAGGGGCACGAACCCTCGGCGAGCTCGGATGCGCCGGTCTCGACGGTCGATCCCTTCGTCAACCTGTTCAGCATGCTGACCCGCAAGACCAACAAGGGCACCGTGCTCGGCCCGGACGAGACGATCACCATGGAGCAGGCGCTGCACGCTTACACCTATGCCGGTGCCTACAGCCAGTTCGCCGAGGCGACGCGCGGCACGCTCGCGCCGGGCATGCTCGCCGATATCGCGGTGATCTCAGCCGATCTCTTTTCGCTCTCCCCCGAGGAGGTGCTGACGGCGCGCGCCGATCTGACCATCCGCGGCGGGGAGGTGATCTTCGACCGGCACGGCGAGGTCGCCGCCGCGGCGGCCCAGTAGGTCGCAGCGATGCTGCAGCACATCGTCCGCCGCCTGCTCACCGCCGTGCCGGTGATGTTCGGCGTGCTGCTGATCGGCTTCGTGCTCCTGCAGGTGGTGCCGACCGATCCCGCGACGGTGCGCGCGGGCCCCATGGCGACCCCCGACGTGATCGAGGCGATCCGCCGTGATCTCGGCCTCGACCGGCCGCTCTGGGAGCAGTTCCTGCGCTATCTCTGGCGGCTCGCGCAGGGTGATCTCGGGGTCTCGATCATCAACAACGTCCCCGTGGCGCAGGAGCTCGGCGCGACCATCGGGCCGACGCTCGAGCTGATGCTCGCCTCCCTGGTCTGGTCGATCCCGCTCGGGCTCCTGCTGGGCACGGTCGCGGCCTATTGGCGCGGCAGCCTGTTCGATCGCGCGGTGATGGCCTTCGCGGTCGCCGGCGTGTCGATTCCCGTGTTCTTCGTCGGCCTCGTGCTGATCTGGTATGTCGGCTTCAAGTGGCAGTTGCTGCCCTTCACCGGCCGCGGCGGGCCGATCTGGACGATCGAGGGGCTGCGCGCGATCGCGCTGCCGGCGCTCACGCTGGGCGGGGTGTTCGTCGGGCCGATCGCGCGCATGACGCGCACCGCCGTGCTCGATGTGCTGTCGGCCGATCATGTCCGCACCGCGCGCGCCAAGGGACTGGCCGAGCGCCTGGTCGTCCTGCGTCATGCGCTGCGCAACGCGCTGATCCCGGTCGTCACGCTGATCGGCCTGCAGATCGGCTTCCTGCTCGGCGGCGCGGTGGTGACCGAGACGATCTTCTCCTGGCCCGGCGTCGGGCGGCTCGCGGTCGGCGCGATCCTGTCCTCCGACTTCCCGATGGCGCAGGGCACCATCATCGTGCTGAGCCTGGGCTTCATCGTGATCAACCTGATCGTCGATATCCTCTACGCGGTGCTCGATCCGCGGGTGCGCGCGTCATGAGCGCGGCGACCGCGACCGACACGCCGATCCTCGTCCCGGCCTCGGACACGCCGCCACCGCGCGCGGGGCTGCTGCGGCGGCTGTTCACCGAACCAGGCGCTGCCATCGCGGCGGTGATGGCCATCGCCTTCGTGCTCGCCGCGGTGTTCGCGCCCTGGCTCGCCGGCGCCGATCCCTACGAGACCAACCTGCGCGCCACACTGCGCCCGCCCGGCGGCGAGTATCTGCTCGGCACCGATGTGCAGGGCCGCGACATGGTGGTGCGCTGCCTCTACGGGCTCAGGCTGACGCTGCTGATGGGGCTGGTCGCGGTGGTGATCGGCGGTTCGATCGGCATCCTGATCGGCTTCCTTGCCGCGTTCTATCGGCGTGTCGACGGGCTGCTGATGCGGCTGATGGACATGCTGCTGTCCTTCCCCGCTATCCTGTTCGGACTCGCGATCGCGGCGATCTTCGGCCCCGGCGTGCTCGCGATCGTGGTGGCGATGTCGATCGCGACTGTGCCGCTGATGGCGCGCATCGTGCGCGGTGCGGCGCTGGTGGTGATGAAGCAGGACTACATCGACGCGGCGCGCGCGGTCGGGATGAGCGATGCACGGCTCATCTGGCGCCATGTCGCGCCGAACTGCCTGAGCCCGATCTTCGTGTTCGCGACGCTGCGATTCGGCCAGGTGATCCTGCTGGGCTCGGCGCTGTCGTTCCTGGGCCTCGGCGCGCAGCCGCCGACCGCAGAGCTCGGCGCGATGGCCTCGGAGGGCCGGAACTTCCTGTTCTTCGCACCGCACATCTCGGTGGTGCCGTCCGTGCTGATCTTCCTCGTGGTGCTGGCGTTCAACGTGCTGGGCGATGCCCTGCGGGACGCGCTGGACCCGAGGCTGCGTATCTGAACCACGGTGCAAGGGAGACGAGAATGCGACGAACCGTGAGAGGACTTCTGATGGCGGCGGCCGGCGCGATCACGCTGGCCGCGACCGGCGAGGCCTTCGCGCAGGCCCCGCGCGACACGCTGGTGGTGCTGCGCGAGATCGACGCCGACCGCTACGATCCGCACAAGGTGACCGCCTTCGCCGCCGGCGAGGTCATCTACATGATGACCGACACGCTGGTGTCGATGGACTGGGACCAGACGACCGTGAAGCCCGGCCTCGCCAAGTCGTGGACCGTGAGCGAGGACGGCAAGCTCTACACCTTCAACCTCCGTGACGACGTGACCTTCTGCGACGGGCGCAAGATGACCGCGCATGACGTCGTCTACTCGCTGAACCGCTGGATCGATCCGGCCACGCGCAGCCCCGTGCGCTGGCGCGCGGGCCCCGTGAAGGAGATCCGCGCGAAGGACGACGTCACCGTCGAGTACGAGCTGAACGAGCCCTTCGCGGAGCTGCTGTTCCAGCTCACCCTCTACTTCGCCGGGGTGATCGACAAGAACACGGTCGAGCGGCTCGGTGACAATTTCGGCGCGCAGGGCTTCAACGGCACCGGCCCCTATTGCTGGGTCTCCTGGACGCCGCGTCAGGATCTCGTGCTCCAGCGTCACCCGACCTACAACTGGGGCCCGCCGATCTACCAGAATCCCCGCCCGCAGATCGAGCGGGTGATCTGGCGCGTCATCCCCGATCCGAACACGCGCATGGCAGCGTTGCAGACCGGCCAGGGCGACGCGACCCAGCACATCCCGACCTTCGCGCTCGAGGCGCTGAAGCGCGTGCCGGGGATGACGGTGCAGCGGCAGCCCAACTACTTCGTCGACTTCTTCATGGGCTTCAAGGTCGACAAGCCGGTGGTGAGCGATCCGGTCATCCGTCGCGCGGTCAACCTGGCGGTGGACCGCGACGCGATGGTGCAGGCGACCTTCTTCGGCGCGGCGGACCCGATGCGCAGCCTGATCCATCCCGCCGCTCCCGGCTTCGACCCCGAGGCCAAGGCCAAGCATCCGGGCCACGATCCGGCCGAGGCGCGCCGCATCCTCGACGAGGCGGGCTGGCGGCCGGGGCCTGATGGCATCCGCGTCAAGGACGGGCAGCGTGCCTCGTTCCTCGTCTATGCGATCTCCACCCAGACGAACCGGCAGATGACGGAGTCGATGCAGGCCGACCTGCGTCGCGTGGGCATCGACATGCGCATCCAGATGTTCGACGCGACGGTGGCCTGGGGTCGGCTCGCCACGCAGGAATTCGATGCGTTCATGATGTCGTATCCGTATGTCTCGGCGACGGATGCGCTGAACCTCTATTTTCGCAGCGAGGCGGCGCCCACGCCCAACCGCATGAACTGGAAGAACGAGCAGACCGATACCTGGCTGCGCGAGGCGCGCTCGGCGCTCGACGAGGCGGTGCGCCGGCAGGCGGCGGCGAATGTGCAGCGCCAGCTCACCGAAGCCTCGGTGTGGTTCCCGATCGCGCACTCGCAGCTCTGGCTTGCGACGGGTCCGCGCGTGGCCGGCGCGCGTCCGCACGGCGTGTACAGCGCGGCGCTCTACAAGGGCCTCGACCTCCGCCTGACGCGCTGACCTGAGGAGACCCGGCATGACCCAGGACCTTGCCGCCGAAACGACGACGCTGATCAAGGGCGCCTCCCTCGCGGTCGCGTGGGACGCCTCGGAGAAGCGGCACGTCTATATGCCCGACGCGGATATCGCCTTCCGCGGTGGTGCGATCACCTTCGTCGGCCGCGGCTACGATGGCGCGGCTGACCGCTTGATCGACGGCAAGGGCCTGATGGTCATGCCGGGCCTCGTCAACATCCACTGCCATCCCTCGTCCGAGCCGATGAACAAGGGGCTAACGGACGAGGTCGGCACGCCCGGTCTCTACAACTCCTCGCTCTACGAGTACCTGCCGATCTTCCGCGGCGACCCGTCCGGCGTGCAGGCCTGCGTGCGGGTCGCGTTGGCAGAACTGCTGCTGTCCGGCGTGACCACGGTCGCCGATCTCTCGATGGCGCATCCCGGCTGGCTCGACCTCTTGGGCGAGAGCGGCATGCGCGTGTGCATCGCGCCGATGTTCCGCTCGGCGCGCTGGTTCACCAGGAACGGCCACGTCGTCGAGTACGAGTGGGACGAGAAGGCCGGCGTGAAGGCGATGGAGGAGGCGTTCGGCCTGATCGAGCGGGCCGAACAGCACCCCTCGGGCCGGCTGTTCGGCATGGCGGTGCCGGCGCAGATCGACACCTGCACGCCTGAACTGCTGCGCGACAGCTTCGCGGAAGCCAGGAAGCGCGGTATCTCGTGGCAGATCCACGCCGCGCAGAGCGTGGTGGAGTTCCACGAGATCACCCGCCGCCATGGCCTCACGCCGATCCAGTGGTTGCACCATCTCGGCACGCTGTCGGACCGCACGATCATCGGCCACGGCATCTTCCTCGACGACCATCCGCGCACGCGCTGGTCCACCGAGCGCGATCTCGACCTGATGGCCGAGACCGGCACGACCGTCGCGCATTGCCCGACCGTGTTCGCCCGGCGCGGCATCATGCTGCGTGACTTCGGCCGCTACCGCCGGCGCGGCGTGCGGCTCGGCCTCGGCACCGATACCTACCCCCACAACATGCTCGACGAGATGCGGCTCGCCGCCTACGCCGCGCGCATGATGGCCGAGACCCCGCGCACCCTGACGAGCGAGGACCTGTTCGAGGCCGCGACCGTCGGCGGCGCCGCGGCGCTGGGCCGCGACGATCTCGGCCGGCTCGCGCCGGGGGCACGCGCCGATATCGTGCTGGTGGACGTGACGCATCCGGGCATGCGGCCCGCACGCGACCCCGTGCGCAGCCTGATCTACGCCGCCGCCGACCGCGCGATCCGCAGCGTGATCGTCGACGGCACCGAGGTGGTGCGGGACGGCCAGTGCCTGACCATCGACTACCCGGCCGCGGCCGAGGCGCTGCACGAGGCGCAGCAGCGCATGATCGCCAAGGTGCCCGAGCGCGACTGGGCGCACCGCCCGCTGGAGAAGATCAGCCCGCCGACCTTCCGGTATGTCTGAAGCGCCACTTCTCGACATCCGCGACATCCGCACCGTGTTCCGCACCTCCGCCGGCGAGGTGCCGGCGGTGGACGGCGTGTCGCTCTCGGTCGCACCGGGCCGCACGCTCGGCATCGTCGGTGAGTCCGGCTGCGGCAAGAGCGTGCTCTCGCTGTCGGTGATGCGGCTGGTGCCGCGGCCGGGGCGGATCGCGTCGGGCCAGGTGCTGTTCCAGGGACGCGATCTGCTCGCCCTGCCCGAGGGCGAGATGCGCAGCGTGCGCGGCGGCGCGATCGGCATGATCTTCCAGGAGCCGATGACCAGCCTCAACCCGGTGCATCCCGTTGGCTGGCAGATCGAGGAGGCGGTGCTGGCGCATCGCGATGTCTCGCGCGCGGATGCACGCGGCATCGCGATCGAGGCGCTCAGGCGCGTGCGCATCCCCGCCCCCGAGCGCCGCGTCGAGGAGTATCCGCACCAGCTCTCCGGCGGGATGCGCCAGCGCGTGATGATCGCGATGGCGCTCGCCTGCCAGCCCAAGCTGCTGATCGCCGATGAGCCCACGACCGCGCTCGACGTGACGATCCAGGCGCAGATTCTCGATCTGTTGCGCGCGCTGCAGGCCGAGACCGGGATGGCGATCGTCCTGATCACCCATGATCTCGGTGTGGTTGCCGAGATGGCCGACGAGGTCGCGGTGATGTACGCGGGCAAGGTGGTGGAGCGCGGGCCGGCGGCTGCCGTGTTCGGGGACGCGCAGCATCCCTACACGCTCGGGCTGTTCGGCTCGATCCCGCGCCTCGACGACGAGTCCGACCGGCTGCTCGCGATCGAGGGGACCGTGCCGCCACCCTTCAACCTGCCGGCCGGCTGCCGCTTCAATCCGCGCTGCGCCTTCGCCGATGCGCGCTGCCGCGAGACCCTGCCGCCGCTCGCGCCCGTCGGCCCGAACCACATCGCTGCCTGCCTGCGCGCGCCCGTGGAGGCGATCGCGGCATGACGGAACCGCTGCTCTCGGTCCGCGATCTGACCAAGCATTTCCCGGTCGAGCGCGGGGTCGTGTTCACGAAGCGTGTCGGCACCGTGCGCGCGGTCGATGGCGTGAGCTTCGATCTCGCCGAGGGCGAGACGCTGTCGCTGGTGGGCGAATCCGGCTGCGGCAAGAGCACGACCGCACGACTGGTGCTGCGCCTGCTCGATCCGACCTCAGGCACGATCCGCTTCGCCGGCGAGGACATCGCCAAGCGCGCACCCTCGACGCTGAAGCCGATCCGGCGGCAGATCCAGCCGGTGTTCCAGGATCCGTATGCGTCGCTCAATCCGCGCATGACGGTCGGGCGCATCCTCGAGGAGCCGATGGAGGTGCACGAGATCGGCGATGCGACCTCGCGGCGCGCGCGCGTGCACGAGCTGCTGCGGCTGGTCGGGCTTGCGCCCTATCACGCCGAGCGCTTCCCGCACGAGTTCTCCGGCGGGCAGCGCCAGCGCGTCGGCATCGCGCGCGCGCTGGCCGTGAGCCCGAAGCTGATGGTGCTGGACGAGCCGGTCTCGGCGCTCGACGTGTCGATCCAGGCGCAGGTGGTGAACCTGCTGAAGGACCTCCAGCAGCGCCTCGGCCTCTCCTACCTGTTCATCGCGCACGATCTCGCGGTGGTACGCCACGTCTCGGATCGGATCGCGGTGATGTATCTCGGCGAGATCGTCGAGACCGCGGGCAAGCGCGATCTCTACCGCGCGCCGCGCCATCCGTATTCGCAGGCGCTGCTCGGCGCGATCCCCGTGCCCGATCCGGCCCGGAAGCGATCCCAGGCGATCCTCGCCGGCGATGTGCCGAGCCCGATGAACCCGCCGCCCGGCTGCCGTTTCCACACGCGCTGCCCGCACGCGGCCGCGCGCTGCCGCGAGGAACGGCCGGAGCTGCGGGAGTTGGCGCCCGGCCATCGCGTCGCCTGCCATCTGGCGGAGAGCATCCCGACACCGTTGATCCCCTCGCTCGCGCCGCACCCGCCCTCGGCGGCGGTGGCGAAGCGGCTCGCGGCCTACGCGGCGCGGCGCGCCCAGGCGGCTGCCTAGACGTCCACCGCCTCGGCTTCCAGCTTGCGCGCGTTCTCCTGGATGAAGGCGAAGCGGAGCTCCGGCTTCCGCCCCATCAGCGCCTCGACGATGTCCTGCGTGCGCGCGAACTGCTCGGGCGGCGTCACCACGCGCAGCAGCGTGCGCTTGCGCGGGTCCATGGTGGTCTCGCGCAGCACGGCGGGCGGCATCTCGCCGAGTCCCTTGAACCGGCTCACCTCGATCTTCGTGCCGGGCTTGAACGCCTTGCGCGCCCGTTCCAGGTCGGCATCGTCCTTGGCATAGACGGTCCTGCCCGCGCCGACCAGGCGATAGAGCGGCGGCTGGGCGAGGAACACGCGGCCCCGTCGCACCAGTTCGGGCAGTTCGCGCCAGAAGAAGGTCATCAGCAGCGAGGCGATGTGCGCGCCGTCCACATCCGCATCCGTCATGATGATGACGCGGCCGTAGCGCAGCGCATCGGGCCGGGCCTGCGCGCCCGACCCGCAGCCCAGCGCCTCGACGAGATCCTTCAGCTCCTGGTTCGCCTTCAGCTTGTCGGAAGAGGCCGAGGCGACGTTCAGGATCTTGCCGCGCAAGGGCAGCACGGCCTGGGTCTCGCGGTCGCGCGCCTGCTTGGCCGAGCCGCCGGCGCTGTCGCCCTCGACGATGAACAGCTCCGTGCCCTCGCGCTCCTCGCGCGAGCAGTCGGCGAGCTTGCCGGGCAGGCGCAGCTTGCGCGTGGCGGTCTTGCGCGCCGCTGTCGCGTTCTCCTTGCGCGCGAGCCGTTCCTCCGCGCGGGAGAGCGCCAGGGCCAGCAGGTTCGCCGCCTCCTCCGGGTCCGCCGTCAGCCAGTGGTCGAAGCGGTCGCGCACGGCAGCCTCGACCCAGCGCGCGGCCTCGGCGGTGGTGAGCTTCTCCTTGGTCTGGCCCTGGAATTGCGGCTCGCGGATGAAGGCCGAGAGAATCGCCGCGGCCGGTCCCATCACGTCCTCGGCGGTGATCTGCGCCGCGCGGCGGTTGTTGGTCATCTCGCCATAGGCGCGCAGGCCCTTCACCAGGGCGGCGCGGAATCCCTGCTCGTGCGTGCCCCCCTGCGGCGTCGGCACCGTGTTGCAGTAGGTGCTGAGGAACGGCTCGCCGGCGAGCAGCCAGGTCACCGCCCACTCGACCCGCCCGCCGCCCTCCATCGGCGCCTCGCCGGCGAAGGGCCGGGGGGTGAGGATCTCGGCGCCTTCCGTGGCGCTGACGAGGAAGTCGGCAAGCCCGCCGGGGAAGTGCAGCACGGCCTCGGCCGGCGTGGCGTCATCGCCCTTCAGCAGCGCGGGATCGCAGCGCCAGCGGATCTCCACACCGCGAAACAGATAGGCCTTGCTGCGGCACATGCGGAACAGCCGCGCCGGCTTGAACGCCGCCGTGCCGAAGATCTGCGGATCGGGGCGGAAGCGGATCGTCGTGCCGCGGCGGTTGTTCACGGCCCCGGCGTTCCTCAGCTTGCCCTGCGGCTTGCCTCGCACGAACGCCATGGTGAACAGCGTGCGGTCGCGCGCGACCTCCACCTCCATCCGCTCCGACAGCGCATTCACCACCGAGGCGCCGACCCCGTGCAGCCCGCCCGAGGTCGCATAGACCTTGCCGCCGAACTTGCCGCCCGAATGCAGCGTGGTGAGGATCACCTCCAGTGCCGAGCGGTCCTTGAACTTCGGATGCGGATCGACCGGGATGCCGCGCCCGTTGTCGCGCACGCTCACCCAGTTGTCGCGCTCCAGCGTGACGTCGATGAAGGTCGCGTGGCCGGCGACCGCCTCGTCCATGGAGTTGTCGAGGATCTCGGCGACCAGGTGATGCAGCGCGTTCTCGTCGGTGCCGCCGATATACATGCCGGGGCGGCGGCGGACGGGCTCCAGCCCCTCCAGCACCTCGATGTCCTTGGCGGTGTAGGCGGCCTCGGCGCGCGCGCCGCGGCTGAACAGATCGTTCATGCTGTGTTCCTATGACCGGCAGGGACAGTAGGCGATCGCCCTTCCCCGCCACAAGCGGTTGTGCGAGGAAGCGAGCGTGGACGCGGCGCTGACCCTCCTCAGCATCAACCTGCTGCAGCCGATGGTGCTGGCCTTCGGCCTCGGCTTTGCCGCCCAGCTCATCCGCAGCGACCTGCGCCTGCCCGACCCGGTGCACCAGGGGCTCACGATCTACCTCCTGCTGGCGATCGGGCTGAAGGGGGGTGTGGCGCTCTCCGCCGCCGCTCCGTCCGAGGTCGCGACACCGATGCTGGGCTCGATCCTGCTCGGCGCGGCGATCCCGCTCTGGTGCTACCCCGTGCTGCGCCGGCTGGGCCGCTTCGGCGCCGAGGACGCGGGCGCGATCGCCGCGCATTACGGCTCGGTCTCGGCCGTGACCTTCGTCGCCGGGCTCGCCTGGCTGGCAGCCGCCGCGGTGCCGGTCGAGGGCTACCTGCCGGCGCTGCTCGCGGTGATGGAGGCGCCGGGGATCGCGGTCGCGATCCTGCTCGCCCGCCGCGGCGAGGGCGCGTTCGCGGCGATCGCGCACGAGGTGCTGGCGGGCAAGTCGATCGTCCTGCTGCTCGGGGGCCTGCTCGTCGGCGCGCTGGCGGGCGAGCGCGGCTATGCGCCGGTGGCACCGTTCTTCGCCACGGGATTCCCCGGCGCGCTCACGCTGTTCCTGCTCGACATGGGCGTGATGGCGGCCCGCCGCGCGCGCGACGTGCTGCGGGTCGGCCCGTTCCTGCTCGGCTTCGCGATCGCGGCACCGCTGGTCAACGGCGCGCTCGGCGCGGCACTCGGCACTGCGGTCGGGCTCTCGCCCGGCGGCGCGACCATGCTGGCGGTGCTGGCGGCCTCGGCCTCCTACATCGCCGCCCCGGCCGCGGTGCGGCTTGCGCTGCCCGATGCCAACCCCGGTTACGCGCTGACCGCCGCGCTGACGATCACCTTCCCCTTCAACCTGACGATCGGCCTGCCGCTCTACGCGGCGATGGCGGGAGCGGGATGATGGCAAGCACGCTGAAGCTGATCACCATCGTCGCCGAGGCGGAGATCGGGGAGCATCTCTTGCGCGATCTCGCCGGATTGGGCGTGCGTGGCTGGAGCGTCGTGCCGGGCGAGGGGCGCTGGCAACGCGCGCTCGACGTGGAAGGGCCGACCGATTTCGACGGACCGACGATCCGCATCGAGACGGTCGCCAGACCGGACATGGCCGAGGCGGTGATGGATCGCCTCGCCGCGCACTGGTTCCCTCGTTACGCCGTGTTCGCCTGGGTGTCGGACGCGACGGTGCTGCGCCCGGGGAAATACGCCTGATACTCGGCTGCCAAAGGCTCAACCTTTGGCGGCCCGGGATCGCGCGTGGGGCTGGGGCGGCCACGCGCGAAACAAACCCTTCAGCCCTTCTGGAGGTGCGCCTCCAGGAACCAGAGGTTCTTGTCGAGCTGGCGCGACAGGGCGGTGAGAATGTCCGCGGCGTCGGCATCGCCCATCTCCGCCGTCTCGTCGATGCCCTTGCGCACCGACTTCGCCAGTGCCGCCGTGCGCTCGGCGAGCGCCTCGACCAGCTTCATGCCGTCGAACACGTCGGCCGGGAACGGCGCGAGCGAGGTCGCCTTCTCGACCGCCTGGACGCTGCCCATCGCCGTGCCGCCGAGCGCGGTGATGCGCTCGGCCATGTCGTCGACATGGGCGTCGTAGCTGTCGGTCATCGCGTCGAACATCTCGTGCAGGGCGATGAAGTTCGGCCCCTTCACGTTCCAATGCGCGTGCTTCAGCGCGAGCTGCAGATCGATCAGGTCGGCGAGGCGCGCGTTCAGCAGCGCGCTCACGCTCTTGCGGGCGTTGGCCGCAATGTCGTTTCGGGTCTTGTGCATCTGTCGTTCTCCGGTCAGTGCAAAGGCAAGGCTGCTCCCGCAAGACGGAACGCGTCAACCTCGCTGGGGTTCCGCCTCGTCGTCAGCCCGGAATGAACACCTCGTGCACGGCCGACTGGACGCTGCCGCCGAGGATCGGCCCGCCGCCGGCCACGTAGATGCGCCCATCGATCGCCGCCGCCCCGAGCCCGTGGCGCGGCGTGGGCATCGGCGCGTGATGCTGCCAGGTGTCGGTCGCCGGGTCGTAGCTCTCCATCTGGCCGAACACGTTGCCCTGCGCGCCCTGCGGCGTGATGACCCCGCCCTCGCCGCCGAAGATGTAGATCCGCCCGTTCACCACCGCGGCACCCTGACCGGAACGCGCGGTCGGCAGCGGTGCGCGCAGCGTCCAGCGGTCGGTCGCCGGGTCGTAGACATGATGGAGATACGTGTTGTTGCCGAAATCGTTGAACCGGCCGCCGATGACGTGGATGAGGTTGCCGACCACCACGGTGCCGGTGTGGTCGCGCGCGCCGGGCAGGGGGCGGCGTGGCTCCCACCGGTCCGTCGCCGGATCGTAGACCTCGTGCCAGCCGACCGAGGCGCGGTCCGCTCCTTCGCCCGCGCCGCCGATGTGATGGATCTTGCCCTGAAGCTCGACCGCCGCGCCCGCGCCGCGCGGGCGCGGCAGCGAGGCGATGGTCCGCCAGCGATCCGCAGCGCCCTCGTAGACGAAGCAGTCGCCGTGCGGCGTGCGGTTCTGCTCCAGGAATCCGCCGAGCGCGTAGATCGTCTCACCCGCAGTGACGACGGCGATATGGTTCGCGCCGCGCGGCACCGGCGCGCGATCCTCCCAGCGATCCGCGCGCGGATCGTAGGCGTGGTGGTAGTTGCGGTCGACGCGCTGATTGCCGTAGCCGCCGATGATGTGCAGCCGCCCGGCCATGGCGACCCCCCAGGCCATCTCGCTGCGCGGCAGGGGCAGCGGCGCGCGCGCCTCCCACCGCCCGGGCGGGCCGGCGGGAGCGGGGCTGTCGGTCACCCATTGCTCGGCGGTGATCGGTGGCAGGGGGATCGCGCCGGGCGTGCGCAGCGAGTGGAACATGTCGTGATGATGCGCGTGTCCACTCTGCGCCTGGGCCCGCGCGATCGCGGGCGCGGCGAGTGCGGAGAACAGAACGCTCCGGCGGCCGATCGTCATGGCGGGTCCTCCCTTGATCCGCGGTCAGCCTGCGACGCCGGCGGGCGCGAGGAAAGACGCGGCGGCGCTCACATCCGCGCGCGTCAGGCCGTGACCAGCCGGAACTGCGAGCGTGCGCACCGCCGCACCCGCCCCGCGCAGGAGGGCGGCGAGCCGTGCGCCCTCGGCCGGCGGGGCGAGCGGATCGGCGATGCCCGACGCGATCAGCGCGCGCCGCCCGGCGAGGTCGGGCAGCGCCGAGGGCACAAGCGGCACCATCGGCCGCAGCAGCACCGCCGCGTCGAGCAGGCGCGGATGCAGCAGCATCAGCGCGGCGGCGATGTTGGCGCCGTTCGAGAAGCCGAGCGCGGCCCGCGGCAGACCCGGCGCATGGCGCGCGAATGCCGCCTCGGCGAAGGCCGCGAGATCGGCCGCGCGGGCGACAAGATCGGCCTCGTCGAAGGCGCCCTCGGCGAGCCGACGGAAGAAGCGCGGCGCGCCGCGCTCCAGCACCCGGCCGCGCACGCCGATCAGCACCGCGTCGGGCACGGCCTCGCGGCCGAGCGGGACGAGATCGTGCTCGTCGCCGCCCGTGCCGTGCAGCAGCATGAGCGCGAGGCGTGGGGAGGCGCCGTCGGGCGCCTCCACCACATGCGCGTGCCCGGTCATGCCGCGTCGCGCGCCGGCCGCAAGGGCGGCAGGTTCGCCTCGATCGCCGCCCGGTGCGGCTCGTAGCGCGCCGGCAGCATCAGCCGCGACCCGAGCGCCTCCACCGGCTCGTCGATCGCGAAACCGGGCTCGTCGGTCGCGATCTCGAACAGCACCCCGCCCGGCTCGCGGAAATAGGTCGAGCGGAAGTAGGTGCGGTCCTGCTGCGGGGTCACGCGGATGCCCCGGGGCGTCAACGCGGCCGTGGCCGCAGCCTGGGCCGTGTCGTCTGCGGCCCGGAACGCGACGTGGTGCACCACGCCCGCGCCCATCGCGCCCGCCCAGAACCCCTTCGCCGCGCGCAGATCGACGATCCGCCCTATCCCCTCGCCGGGATGGACGAAGCGCAGCCGTGCCCCCTCGGCCGGCCCGGGCGTGTAGCCGAGCACCTCGGTCAGCACGCGCGCGGTTCCCGCCGGGTCCTCGACCCAGAGCGTGATGCCACGGAAGCCGCGGATCGCATGCGCGGCGGGAATGTCCTCCGCTGCACGACCGGGCAGCCCGACTGCCGTCTCGTCCTCGACCAGTTCCAGCATCAGCCCGTCATGGTCCTTGAACGCGATCAGGCGTTCGCCGAACCGTTCCGCCGGGCCTTCGACCGCGAGGCCGAGCCCTGTCAGCCGCTGCCGCCAGAACTCGAGCGAGCCCGCGGGGATCGCGAACGCGATCTCCTCGGCCTGGCCGGTGCCGTGCCGGCCGGGGCGCGCGCCGGGATAGGGAAAGAAGGTCAGGATCGTTCCTGGCGAGCCGGTCCCGTCACCGTAATAGAGATGGTGCACCCCCGGATCGTCGAAGTTCACGGTCTGCTTGATCATCCGCAATCCGAGCGCGCCCTCGTAGAAGGCGAGGTTGCGGTCCGGGGCGCTCGCGATCGCGGTGATGTGGTGGATGCGTCCGATGGTGCTCATGTCAGCCTCCGTCGCAGGGATGGGCCCGCTGTTGCCCGGCAATGTCGGGTTCCGGGCGCATCGGGTCAAAGAAGCGCGGCCGATCCGGCCGATCGATGGTGACGATCCGCGCCGTGTGGTTGCAGAGCCCGGACGATTCGATGCCGTGCGTGTGGCGCTGGCAGGATCGCCACCACATGGTGTAGCCTCACGCAATAGTAAGACGGGAACAGCATTCTTGGAGCGGTCCGAGCCCAACACCGGTCCTGGAGACGGCACCTCCGGCCCCCCGGCCGAACCCGGGACGTGGGACGGCGAACGGCGGATGCGCGGCCGTCATCTCGGCGGTGGATGGCGGGTGATCGACGGTTGCCGGCTCACGCCGGATGGTCCGCCGGTCGAGATCGTGCTCGCGCATCCCGAGCTCGGCCTCGCGATCATGGAACTCGAGCCGCGCTGGACCCAGGGGGCCGAGCAGCTGTTGCAGGAGCGGCTCAAGGCCACCGGCTTCGCCGCGCGCTTCCCGGGCCATCTGCCGATCATCCACCGCCGCCTGCGGCGCGAGGTGCTGGCCGAGCTGCCGATGGTGCTGACCGAGGCGTTCAGTTGGCAGGACCCCCTGACGATCTCGGCCGATCTCGATTGGATCGAGGGGCTGCGCGAGGCGCTGGGCGCGACCGATGCGGACGCGCCGACGCGTGGGCCGGTGCCGGCAGCGCCGGCCGAGACGCCGTCCGCGCCGATCGAAGGCGAGACGCCGCCCGGGATCGCGGCCGAACCGGCGCCCTCGGCGGGACCGCCCGAGGCCACGCCCCCCGCGGTCCACGCGCCACCGCTCGCCGCGCTTGCGGCCGCGATCGGCAAGCCCGGCGCGCCCCCGGTTGCGGCGAATGCCCCGGCGATGCCGGCAGTCGCGCAACCCGCACGCGGTCGACGGTTCGGCCTCGCGGTTGGCGGTGCCGCGATCGCGGCGGGCGTCGCGCTGGTGATCGTCCTCGGGCGCCAACCTCCGACCGAGACGCCGCCATCGGAGGCGCGGCTGCACGTGGCGGGGACGGCCGGTGCCGGAACGCCCGTCCTGACGCCGTCGGCCGGCGCGACACCGGCGCGGGTTGCGATCAGGGACGAGGCGGCGCCGCCGCCAACGGAGCCTGCGGTCGCCCACCTCGCTGCGGGTGTGCCGTTCGCCGAGGCGCGGGCACCGCGTCCCGAGGTCGCCGATCAGGTGTCGGCGTCCCCGCCGGCGACCGAGCCGATCGTGCCGTTTGCTGAGCCCGAGGCGCCCCGGTGGGAGCGTGCCGAGGCGGTGCTGGCGTCGCTACTGCCGCCGGAACCGATCGCGCCGTTCGCTGAGCCCGAGGCGCCCCGGTTGGAGCGGGCCGAGGCGGTGCTGGCATCGCTGCTCCCGCCCGAACCGATCGCGCCGTTCGCCGAGGCCGAGGCGCCCCGGTTGGAGCGGGCCGAGGCGGTGCTGGCGTCGCTACTGCCGCCGGAACCGATCGCGCCGTTCGCCGAGCCCGATGCGCCGCGACTGGAGGCGGCGGAGGCGGTGCTGGCATCCCAACTGCCGCCCGAACCGATCGCGCCCTTCGCGGAACCCGATGCGCCGCGACTGGAGGCGGCGGAGGCGGTGCTGGCGTCGCAATTGCCGCCGGAACCGATCGCGCCCTTCGCCGAGCCCGATGCGCCGCGACTGGAGGCGGCGGAGGCGGTGCTGGCGTCGCAATTGCCGCCCGTACCGATCGCGCCCTTCGCCGAGCCCGATACGCCGCGACTGGAGGCGGCGGAGGCGGTGCTGGCATCCCAACTGCCGCCCGTACCGATCGCGCCCTTCGCCGAGCCCGATGCGCCACGACTGGAGGAGGTTGAGCGGGTGCTCGCCGCCGCGCTTGCACCGCCGCCCGTCGCAGCTGCGCCCGCGCCTGCCGCTCCTGCAGCTCCACCGAGCGCGGCCGTCGCGGCGCCACCGGCGCCGAGCATGGCGCCGGAGATGGTCGAGATGCTGCTCCGCCGCGGCAGCGAACTCATGCGCCTCGGCGATGTCTCGGCCGCGCGCCGCTTCTTCGAGCTCGCGGCCGCGGGCGGCAGCGGCGAGGCGGCGCTCGCGACGGGCGCCACCTACGATCCGCGCGAGCTCCAGCGGATCGGCGCGCGTGGCATCCCGCCCGACCGCAATGCCGCGCTCACCTGGTACCGCCGCGCGGCCGCGCTCGGTGTGGCCGAAGCGCAAGACCGCATCAGAGCCCTGGAGGCGACACAGTGACATCCATGCCCCGCCTGAATCGCCGCAGCCTGTTGGGTTCGGCGCTCGCCGCCCTGGCCGCAGGCCCCGCCGCGGCGCAGACCAGCTGGGTCGAACGCCTGAGTGCGCTCACCGCACAGGCGAACCAGGGCACGGTCGGCATCATGGCCGGCGGCGTGGACGGGACCTATATCCGGATCGCCGCCGATCTGATGAACGTGCTCGACGAGGGCGACCGGATGCGCGTGATCGCGATGCTCGGGCGCGGCTCGGTGCAGAACCTGCGCGACATCGTGCTGCTGCGCGGCATCGACATCGGCATCGTGCAGTCAGATGTGCTCGCCTTCGCCCGGCGTGAGCAGTTGCTGCCGGGGATCGATCGCCTCGTGCAATACATCACCAAGCTCTACGATGAGGAGATCCACCTGCTCGCGCGCGAGGATGTCCGCTCGGTACGCGACCTCGCGGGCCGGATCGTGAACGTCGATGTGCGCGGCAGCGGCACCGCCATGACATCGTCGCTGGTGCTGGAGGCGCTCGGCGTCAACGCGCAGATCGCCCACGATCCGCAGGACGTCGCACTGACCAGGCTGCCCAACGGCGAGATCGGCGCGGCGGTCTATGTCGCGGGCAAGCCGGCGCGGCTCTATGCCGGGATCGCGCCGGGCAGCGGGCTGCACTTCGTTCCCATCCCGGCCACGCCGGCGCTGCTCGAGACCTATCTGCCGTCCACCCTGTCATCCGCCGACTATCCCAACCTGATCCCGGCCGGCACCGAGGTGGAGACGATCGCGGTCGGCGCGGTGATGGCGGTCTATGCCTGGCAGCCTGGCACGGAGCGCTACCGCAAGGTTGCGCGCTTCGTGCACGCCTTCACCCGCCGCTTCGACGAGTTCCTCCGTCCGCCGCGGCATCCGAAGTGGCGCGAGGTGAACCTCGCCGCGCAGGTCCCGGGCTGGACCCGCTTCGACCCTGGCCCGCCATCGTAACGACTCGCGGCTCACGGCCCGCGGCCGCGCAGCCACAGCGCGCCGACCACGGCGACGATCACGAAACCGCTGACGGCGAGTGCCGAGACCGCGAGCCCGGCACCGAACCGGTCGGCAAGCGCGCCGGAGAGCATCATGCCGATCGGACCGGTGCCGATCGCCATGGTGACCAAGCCCAGCATGCGCGAGCGGGCCTCGGTCGGCACGGCGGTCAGCACCAGCGTGGTCTGGAACGTGCCGAAGGCGGCGATGCCGATCCCGCCCACGGCCAGCAGCAGGATCGCGATCGCGAGCAGCGGCATCGCCGGCATCACGGCCAGGGCGAGCAGGAACCCGAGCGAGCCGAACAGGAAGGCGCGCGCCCCGTCCACACGATCGCCGAAGCGCGCCAGCATCAGCCCGCCGATCAGCGCGCCGCCAGGCTCGGCCGCCGCCAGGACGCCGATCCCGAGCGGCGAGGCATCGAACAGCTCCCGCCCGATCGGCGCGATCAGCGCGAGGTAGGAGAACGCCAGCATGTTCATCGACACGGTGATGCCCAGCACGCCGAGCACGGCCGGGTGTGCTTTCGCGACCGCGATCCCCTCAGCCAGGCCGCGGGGCACGGCGCCGAGGCGGAACGGCTGCACCCGCTGCGGCGCGCGCACCCTGAGGGCGAGCAGGATCGCGACCGCCGCGCCGCAGGCCGAGACGATGAAGGCGCCGGTCAGGCCGAGCGTCTGATAGGCGAGCCCGCCGAACACCGGCCCCAGCATGCGCGTGGTCGCGTTCGTCATCGCATCGAGCGCGATCGCGCGCGGCATGGCGGCGACGCCGGCCGACTCCGCGAGCATGCGCCGGCGCGTCGAGAGTTCGGTCGACCACAACAGGCCCGAGACGAAGGCGCCGATGCCGATATGCCAGGGATTGAGCACGCCCGCGCGCGCGAGCAGCGCCATCACGAGGGCATTCGCGAGGGTGGCGAGCAGGCCGAGCTGCAACAGCCGCCGCCGGTCCACGGCCTCCGCGATCGCCCCGGCGAGCGGGCCGAACAGCAGCAGCGGCAACGAGCGCGCAGCCGCCATCAGCGCCACCACGCCGGCCGAGCCGGTCAAGTCGAGCACGTAGAGGCCGCTCGCCAGCAATTCGAGCCAGCGCATGATGTTGGCGATCGCGCCAAGCAGCCAGAGACGGCGGTAGTCGGGCAGGCGCAGCAGCCCGAGCACGCCCTCGGCGCGTTTCCCCCCGGAGGTCATTGACGTCAGTGTGGCCGCGCGCGCGCGATCCGGCCAGGGAGGCCCGATCGCAGGCCGCGCGGAGCGGCTATGCGGCGGCGCGCGGCGCCGGCAGGGTGTGCGGTCGGCCGAGCCAGGCGTCGGCGGCGCGGAGCGCGCGCTCGCAATAGGCGCGCTTGCGCTCGCGCCCCTTCGGCGCCTCGGCGAGCGGCGGGAACAGCCCGAAATTGATGTTCATCGGCTGGAACGTCTCCGCCGTCGCGCCGCCGGTGATGTGGGCGAGCAGCGCGCCGAGCGCGGTCTCGAGCGGTGGCGCGGACGGCGCCTCGCCGCGCGCCTCGGCCGCGGCGAAACGCCCCGCGAGCAGACCGATCGCGGCGGATTCGACATAGCCCTCGACCCCGGTGATCTGCCCGGCGAAGCGCACATGCGGCGCGGCCTTCAACCGCAGCAGCGGATCGAGCAGGCGCGGCGAATTCAGGAACGTGTTGCGGTGCAGCCCGCCGAGGCGGGCGAACTCGGCGTTCTCCAGCCCGGGAATGGTGCGGAACAGGCGCACCTGCTCGGCGTATTTCAGCTTGGTCTGGAAGCCGACCATGTTCCAGAGCGTGCCCAGCGCGTTGTCCTGTCGGAGCTGCACCACCGCCCAGGGGCGCCGCCCGGTGCGCGGATCGCGCAGGCCCACGGGCTTCATCGGCCCCCAGCGCAGCGTGTCCGGGCCGCGTTCCGCCATCACCTCGATCGGCAGGCAGCCGTCGAAATAGGGCGTGTCGGTCTCCCACGCTCGGAACTCGGTCTTCTCGGCGGCGAGCAGCGCGGCGATGAACGCCTCGTACTGCGCGCGGTCGAGCGGGCAGTTGATGTAGTCCGCGCCCCCCTTGTCGTAGCGCGACTGCATCCACGCGACCGTCATGTCGATGCTGTCACGGTGCACGATCGGGGCGATCGCATCGAAGAAGGCGAGCGCGTCCTCGCCGGTGACGCGCCGGATGTCCGCGGCGAGCGCGGGCGCGGTGAGCGGGCCGGTGGCGACGATCGCGCTGCCCCACGCTTGGGGCGGCAGACCGGGCACCTCCTCGCGCACCACCGTCACGAGGGGATGCTCCGCAAGCGTGCGCGTGACCTCGGCGGAGAACCCGTCGCGATCGACCGCGAGCGCCGCCCCCGCCGGCAGGCGATGCGCGTCCCCCGCGCGCAGGATCAGCGAGCCCGCGCGCCGCATCTCCTCGTGCAGCAGGCCGACCGCGTTGAACAGCGGATCATCGGCGCGGAACGAGTTCGAGCAGACGAGCTCGGCGAAGCCCTCCGTCCGGTGCGCCTCCGTCATGCGCACGGGCCGCATCTCGTGCAGCACCACGGGCACGCCGGCGGAGGCGATCTGCCAGGCGGCCTCGCTGCCCGCGAGGCCCGCGCCGACGACATGGACGGGCACGCTCATGGGACGGAGATAGACCTGACGGGACCGCGCTTCAACGCGGCTGGACGGCAGGCCCGCGCAGTGTGAGTCTGGCGCCATGCCCGACACCGCCGCCGGCACGGCGACCGCCTTCCCGCCGAGCATCCTCGCCACCGCCGCGCCCGCCATTCCGGCCGCGCGCGCCTGGGCCGCCACCTATCGCGGCGCGGCCGGTCCGGCGATCGACCTCACCCAGGCCGTGCCCGGCTATCCGCCGCACCCCGACCTGCTGGTGCGGCTCGGCGAGGAGGCGGCGCGCGCCGCGAATGCCGGCTACGGCCCGATCGAGGGCGAGCCGGCCCTGCGTGCGGCGCTCGCCGCCGATCTGGCGCGGCGCTACCGCGCGCCGCTCGATGCCGCCGACGTGGTGATCACGGCAGGCTGCAACCTCGCCTTCGTCATGACCATGACGGCGCTCGCCGGACCGGGCGCGGCCGTGCTGCTGCCCGCGCCCTGGTACTTCAACCACCACATGGCGCTGACCATGCTGGGGATCGCGACGATCCCGCTGCCCTGCCGGCCCGAGGACGGGTTCGTGCCCGACCCCGAGAAGGCCGAGGCGCTGATCGACGGGCGCACCCGCGCGCTCGTGCTGGTCACCCCCAACAACCCCACCGGCGCCGTCTATCCCCCGGCGACCATCGCCGCGTTTGCCGCGCTCTGCCGCCGGCGCGGCATCATGCTGGTGCTGGACGAGACCTATCGCGACTTCCTGCCCGGCGATGCGCCACCGCATGGGGAGTTCGCCGATCCCGATTGGCGCGACGGGCTCGTGCATCTCTACTCGTTCTCGAAGAGCTACTGCGTGCCGGGCCATCGGGTCGGCGCGATCGTCGCCGGGCCTGCCATCCGCGCGCAGCTCCTGAAGGTGCTCGACACGCTCCAGATCTGCGCGCCGCGCGCGGCACAGGCGGCGCTGGCCTGGGCGGTGCCGGCGCTCGCCTCCTGGCGCGCGGCCAATCGCGACGTGATGGCCGCACGCGCAGCCGCGTTCCGGCGCGCCTTCGCCACGGTGCGGGACTGGCGCATCGACGCGCTCGGCGGCTACTTCGCCTATCTGCGCCTGCCGGAGGCCGCGCCCGATGCGCTCGCGACGGCGGAACGGCTGGGGGCGGAGCGTGGGCTCATGACGCTCCCGGGTCCCTTCTTCGGACCGGGGCAGGAACGGCATCTGCGCCTCGCGTTCGCCAATGCCGACGAGGCGACGATCACTCAGGTGCCCGCGCGGCTCGGCTGAGCATGGCCCCGTGGCCGCGCCGCCGCGTCCTGGTCGCGCTCGGCGCGGCGACCGCGGGGTGCGATACGCGCGTGCCGCTCGGCCGCCAGGCCCCGCCGCTCCGGACGATCGGCGTCGTCAGCCCCGCCGTCGCCGCCACGCCGGCCGTACCGACCAACCTGCCGCTGATGTTCGCCTTCGGCTCGATCGGTCGGTTCGTCGATGCCGCGCTGGAAGCCGAGCGCAGCCGCCGCCTCGCCGAGCTGCTGCGCGGCGCGGGGTATCGCGCGCTCGACCGCTGGACGAGGCATCTGACACTGGCCCTGGCCGAGGCCGGCCATCGGCCGGTCATGATGCCGATCGCGCGGTTCGATCTTGCGTTCCTGGCCCAGTACCCGCCGGCCGAGGTGGACGCCTATCTCGACACCGTGGTGTCGGAATACGGCTTCGTCGCGGACACGCCGGATGGCCCGTTCCTGCCCTTCGCGGCGGTTGCGGTGCGGCTTGTCGACCCGCGCGGCCGTGTGCTGTTGCAGGAGCGGTTCGTGAGCAACGCGATCCGGCCGTTCGAGGCGGTGCCGGTCGCGGGGCCGGCGGAGCCGCGGCTCGCCGGCGAGGGGCTGTTCATGCAGGACGTCGATCGCGTGGTCGAGGGCGTGGATGCGGCGCTCGGCATGATGGCGTCGCAATTGGCGGCGCAACTGCGCCGAGGAGAACGCGATGATCGGTGAACGTGTGGCGATCGAGAGCGGCGCGCCGGTGCTGACCGCGGCGCAGATGGCCGACGCGCTCGGCCTCAGCGAGGAGGAGCTTCGCCGGGAGTTGAGCGCCGGGCAGATCCGCAGCGTGGTCGAGCGCGGCGAGGGCGAGGATGCAGGCCGGTTGCGCGGGCGGCTGCGCTGGCGCTCGCTGGAAGTCGTGTTCGTGGTCGGCACCGACGGCCTCGTCCTGGAATGCACGCACACCGGCGACTGGCGCTGAGCGACTCGGGGCGCTGGTCTAGGCTCGCGCCATGTTCCACGCCGACCTGCACGTGCACTCGAAGCACTCGCGCGCGACCAGCCGCGATCTCGATCTGGAGCACCTCGCCTGGTGGGCCTGCCGCAAGGGGATCGCGGTGGTCGGCACGGGCGACTGCGTGCATCCCGCCTGGCTCGCCGAACTCAAGGACAAGCTGATCCCCGACGGCAGCGGGTTGTTCCGCCTGCGCCCCGAGCTCATGGCGGAGGTGCACCGAACCCTGCCGGCGTCCTGCCGCGGCGAGGTGCGCTTCATGCTCTCGACCGAGGTCTCGACCATCTACAAGAAGAGCGAGAAGACGCGGAAGGTGCATCACCTGATCTACCTGCCCGATTTCGACGCGACCGATCGGCTCGCCGCACGGCTCGCGGCGATCGGCAACATCGCCTCCGACGGCCGGCCGATCCTCGGGCTCGATTCGCGCGACCTCCTGGAGATCACGCTCGGCGCGCACCCGGACGCCTATCTCGTGCCCGCGCATGTCTGGACGCCGTGGTTCGCCGCCCTCGGCTCGCAATCCGGCTTCGACTCGATCGAGGACTGTTACGGCGATCTCGCGCCGTACATCTTCGCGGTCGAGACGGGGCTCTCGTCCGATCCGGCGATGAACTGGCGCGTCTCGTCGCTCGACCGGTTCCGCCTCACCTCGAACTCCGATGCGCATTCCCCGGGCAAGCTCGGACGCGAGGCAACGCGTTTCGCCTGCGAACCGGGCTTCGGCACGATCCGCCGCGCGCTCGAAACGGGCGAGGGTTATGTCGGCACCGTCGAGTTCTTCCCCGAGGAGGGCAAATACCACATGGACGGGCACCGCGCCTGCGGCGTGCGGCTCGATCCGTCCGAGACGCTCGCGCGCAACGGCCTCTGCCCCGTATGCGGCGGGCGCGTCACCGTGGGTGTCGCGCATCGCGTCGAGCTGCTCGCCGACCGCGCAGCACCCGTGCCGCCGCCGACCGCGGGCGAGGTGTCGAGCCTCGTGCCGCTGCCGGAGATGCTGGCGGAGATTGCGGCAACGGGCGTCGCCGCCCAGGCGGTGACGCGCGCCTATGACCGTGCGACCGCCGCACTCGGGCCGGAGCTTGCGGTCCTGCAGGAGGTGCCGGTCGAGGAGATCGCGCGCGCCGATCCGCTGCTCGGCGAGGCGGTCGGCCGGCTCCGCCGTGGCGAGGTGATCCGCGAGGCGGGGTATGACGGGGAATACGGCGTGATCCGCCTGTTCGCCGAGGGTGAGCTCGATCGCGCGGTGAAGGGGGCGCTGCTGTTCGAGGCGCCGCGTCGCGCGGCGGCGAGGCCGGAGCGGCGCAAGCCCCGCGTCGCGGCGGAGCCTGGCGGCGAGGCGACACCGACCGCCCCGACGCCGTCGGGACGCGGCGGCGTGCTTGCCGGACTCGACCCCGATCAGGCGCGCGCCGCCGAAACGATCGACGGACCGCTGCTGGTGCTCGCCGGTCCGGGCTCGGGGAAGACGCGGATGGTGACCCATCGGCTCGCGCATCTGGTGCGCGAGCGCGGCGTGCCGGCGGCCTCCTGCCTCGCGGTGACGTTCACGCGTCGCGCGACCGAGGAGCTTGCCGCGCGACTGGCCGCGCTCGGCGCGGGCGACTGCGCGGTGCATAGCTTCCACACGCTCGGGCTCGCGGTCCTGCGCCGCGACGGCAGGGCGGTGGGGCTGGGCGAGGGGTTCCGCATCGCCGACGAGGCCGAACGCGCGGGCGCGCTCGCCGAGGCGCTCGGCGTGACGGCCACGCAGGCGCAGACGCTGCTCCGCGACGTCTCGGTGCTGAAACGCACCGGCGCGCTTGGCGTAGGCGAGGCGGGCGAGGCGCTGGCCGCGCTCGAACATCTCGGCCGTTCCCAGGGCTGGGTCGATTTCGACGACCTGATCGGGCGCGCGGCGCAGGTGCTGGAGACGGATGCGGCCGCTGCCGCGTTCTGGCGCAACCGCTTCCGCCATATCGTCGCCGACGAGTTCCAGGACATCGACGAGATGCAGTACCGGCTGCTGTATCTGCTCGCGGGCGACCAGGCCACGCTCTGCGTGATCGGCGATCCGGATCAGGCGATCTACGGCTTCCGCGGTGCGGACGCGACCTGCTTCGAGCGGTTCCTGCGCGACTTTCCGGCCGCACGGACGGTGCGGCTGAGCCGCAACTACCGTTCGACCGGCACCATCATCCGGGCGGGCGCGCAGGTGATGGGCGCGACGCCGGACGCCGCACGCGGCGGTGCGCCCATCCTGCTGCACGCGGCCGAGGACGAACGCGCCGAGGCCGCCTTCGTCGCCGCGACAATCGAGGACCTGCTGGGCGGTCACGACATGCTGGCGGCACGGGACGAGACGGGCGGTACGCGCAGGCTCAGCTTTGCCGACATCGCCGTGCTCTACCGCACCGATGCGCAATCGGCGGCGCTGCGCGACGCGCTCGACCGGGCGGGCATCCCGCACAAGAAGAGCACGCCGGCGCCGATCGCGGGCGCGCCCGCGGTGCGCGCGCTGCTCGCGCGCCTCGATGCCGCGCATGACCGCGCGCCACTCGCGGAACGGATCGCCGAGGCCGCGCGGCGGGTGCGCGCGTCCGACCCCGATCTCGACGCCGCCGCGCTTGCCGAAGCGACACGCTGGCTTACCGCGCTTGCGGAACGGGCGGAGAACGTGGCGCGGCTTGGCGAGCTCGTCGCCCTCTCCACCGAGGCGGATTTCTTCGACGCGCGCGCCGATCGCATCTCGCTGCTGACCATGCACGCGGCGAAGGGACTGGAGTTCGCGGTGGTGTTCCTGGTGGGGCTGGAGGACGGGATCGTGCCGTTCTCCTGGGGTGACGCGGCGGAGACCACCGACGAGGAGCGGCGGCTGTTCTATGTCGCGATGACGCGCGCGAAGGAGCGTCTGGTGCTGACACGCGCGGCCCGGCGCTTCTGGCGCGGGGCGCGGCGCGCGTTGCCGCCGTCGCCGTTCCTGCGCGCGATCGAGCGGGACCTGGTCGCCGAGGCGAGGGCTGCCCCGCGACAGCCTCGCGCGTTCCAGCCGAGTCTGTTCTGATCACGACCGGCCGCGCCGTGCGCCGAGCAGCGCGCGGCGGCGTTGCATCGATCGGATCAGCAGATACCCGGCGCCGATCGGCAGCAGGATCAGGATCCCCAGCATCTGGCCGCTGCGCGCGCCCGCCTGAAGCGCCCCGACCCACGCGAAGGACCAGACCGCGCCGATGCCGATCGCCAGCGTGACCGCGAAGGCGACGGCGAGAACCGCGAGCCCTGCCGGCCGATTCCAGAAGCTCAAGCCCTCCGCGGTACCGGGCAGCGCGTTGCCACCCGCGCTGAGCGCAGCCTCGATCGTGGCTGCGAAGGCCGCCAGACCCGCGCGATCAGCGACCCGCACACCGTGGAGATCGGGCCGGAAGGCCTGGGCGAGCCGGAAGCGCTGCCCGTCGCGCGCGACCAGTTCAAGCTGAAAGTCGAAGCCGCTCTGCAGCCGATAAAGTGCCGCGACGTCATCGAAGCGCAGGCTCACGCGCCGCCGCCGTCCGGTCAGCGGCACTTTCGGCCGCTCCTCGATACGGATTCCCTCGGCGGTGACGGTCCATCGATGGATCCGCAACGATACGGTTACAATCATCACGATGCCGAGCAGTGCCGCGCCAAGGATGGCGATGATGATCGTGATCCGCGTCTCGTTCTCGAATGCGCCGCCCAACGCGAGCGTGAACCCGAGCGCGCCTGCGAGCAGCACGCCGAGCAACCCCGGAATCGCGACCTCGGAGCGGCGTAGCAGGGATTCGTAGGAGGTCGCCGGAGCCGTCATCGCCTGGGTCCGCCGGTTGCGCCCGGCGGACATCGTTGCAGATCGGCAAGGCGTGGGCCAGGACGATCAGTAGAACACCGAGGGGAACCAGGCGCCTGCCGGATCCTGGTAGTCGCCGATCGCCATCAGCGTCATCGGCATCACGGCCCGCATCCCGGCATCGAGACACCAGCGGAACAGGCCTGTCTGGCGGATCGGCAGCAGCAGCGACAGCGGTCTGCCGGACAGGTTCGCGGCGCCGGTGAGCAGCGCGCGCATATCGGCCTCGGTCTCGGCGACGCCGTGGTTCATGTGCCAGGTTCCCGGCGCGGTCAGATAGCCGGTGATCCGGCCGTCGCGCTCCACCACCTGCGGCGCGAACAGCCGCAGCGCATCGCGAATCTCGCCGCTCCGCGTGATCCCATGCACCGCGGTGCAGAGCGCCGCCGCGGGCGCGATGTCCTCTGGGGTCATGGGCCGCACCTGGAAGCCGGCCGACACCGCAGCGGCCGGGCGCCCTTCGATCAGCATCAGCGGCTCCTTCGCCGCGAAGCCAAGCGTCGTGTAGAGCGCGAGCGAGCGGGCGTTGAACGCGGCCTGGACGAGCCGCACGCGCGTGCCTGGGCCCGCGCGGTTGAGCACCACCTGCATCAATCGCCGGCCGATCCCGGCGCTCTGCCATGCCGGATCGACCGTGATCGGGCCGATGCCGCGCACGGGATCGCGCTCGAGCAGGAAGTTCGAGCCGACAACCCGGCCTTCCGCCTCGGCGACCACGCCGAACACCGACGCATCGTCGATCAGCGCAGCGAGCAGGCCGGCCGCGCTCTCCGGGTTGGGGAAGTCGGGCGGGAACCCGTGCGCTGCGTTGATGCGGCGGAACGCCTCGTAGGCGATCCGTCCGGCGGGTGCGGCGTCCGCCCGACGCGGCTCGCGCAGGCTGAGAGCGGGTGCGGTGAGGATGGGGGTGGAGAGCGTCATGGGCGTGGTCCTTGTCGTGGTGCGCCGCATGGATGCGCCCCCCCGCGCCCGACCGCCATCGCCGGGGCTTTCCGGATCTTGCCGCGCCTTTCCGACAGCGCGGCCGACGTGCCCTCAGCTCCGGCCTTCGAAGAAGGACGCCACCTTGGCGAAGAACCCCTCGCTCTCCGGGCTCGACTTCGCCTCGCCCTTGGCCGCCTCCTCCTCGAACTGGCGCAACAGCTCCTGCTGGCGCTTGCTCAGGTTCACCGGCGTCTCGACCACGACCTGGATGAACATGTCGCCGCGCGCGGCCGAGCGGAGTTGGCTCATGCCCTTGCCGCGCAGGCGGAACTGATCGCCGGTCTGCGTGCCGGCCGGGATCGACACCTTGGCGCGGCCGCCATCGATCGTCGGCACCTCGATCTGCCCGCCGAGCGCGGCCGCGGTCATGCGCAGCGGTACGCGGCAGTAGATGGAGGCACCCTCGCGCTGGAAGATCTCGTGCGGGCGCACCGAGACGTCGACGAACAGATCGCCCGCGGGACCGCCGCGCAGCCCCGCTTCGCCGGCGCCGGCGATCCTGAGCCGCATCCCGTCCTCGACGCCGGCGGGGATGTCGATGTTGAGCGTGCGGTCGCGCTGCACGCGGCCGGCGCCACGACACACCTTGCACGGGTCCTTCACCGCCTTGCCGGTGCCGCCGCAGGTCGGGCAGGTGCGCTCGATCAGGAAGAAGCCCTGCTGGGCGCGGATCTTGCCGTGCCCGCCGCAGGAGGGGCAGGTGGTCGGCGCGGCGCCACCTTCGGAACCCGTGCCGCTGCACGCCTCGCAGACGACCGAACTCGGCACGCGCAAGGACGCCTTCTTGCCGGCAAACGCCTCCTCGAGCGTGACCTCGACCGCGGCGCGCAGATCGGCCCCGCGCCCGGAGGCGGCGCCGCCGCGCCGGCCGCCACCCATGAACTCGCTGAACATCTCGTCGAAGATGTCCGCGAACGACCCGCCCGCCTGGAACCCGCCGAAACCACCGGGTCCAGCACCCCCGCCCTGCTCGAAGGCGGCATGGCCGAATCGGTCATAGGCCGCGCGCTTCTCGGCGTCGCGCAGCACGTCGTACGCCTCGTTGACCTCCTTGAACTTCGCCTCGGCCGCCTTGTCGCCCGGATTCCGGTCCGGGTGATACTGCATCGCGAGCTTGCGATACGCCTTCTTGAGTTCCTCGGGCGAGGCGTCGCGCGCCACGCCGAGCGAGGCGTAGTAGTCGGGTTTGGCCATGGGTCAGCCCATCATGCGTCGAGGCCGCCGGCTGGCCGCACCCGCTCCGCCCGGACGGGGACCGGAGAGGGCGCGGCCATGCCTCACGCTCAGGCCGACTTCTTCTTCTTGTCGTCCACGTCCTCGAAATCGGCGTCGACGACCTTCTCGTCCTTCTGCGCCTCACCGCCCGGGCCTGCCTGTTCGCCGCCGGGGCCGCTGTCGCCGCCCGGGGCGGACTGCGACTGGCGATAGAGCAGCTCACCGAGCTTCATCGCCGCCTGGCTCAGCGCATCGGTCCTGGACTTGATGGCGTCCACGTCCTCGCCGTCCTTGACCGCGCGCAGATCGGCGATCGCGCTCTCCACGGCGGTCTTCTCCGGCGCCGAGCCGAGCTTCTCGGCGTTCTCCTTCAGCGTCTTCTCGGTCTGGTGGATCAGCGCATCGGCGTGGTTGCGCGCCTCGACCGCCTCGCGGCGCTTCTTGTCGGCAGCGGCGTTCGCCTCCGCTTCCTTCACCATGCGCTGGATCTCCTGTTCGGAGAGCCCGCCCGAGGCCTGGATGCGGATCTGCTGTTCCTTGTTGGTGGCCTTGTCCTTGGCCGAGACCGAGACGATGCCGTTGGCGTCGATGTCGAACGTCACCTCGATCTGCGGCACGCCGCGCGGCGCCGGCGGGATGCCGACCAGATCGAACTGGCCGAGCAGCTTGTTGTCGGCCGCCATCTCGCGCTCGCCCTGATAGACCTTGATCGTGACCGCGGTCTGGTTGTCGTCGGCGGTCGAGAAGATCTGGCTCTTGCGCGTCGGGATCGTGGTGTTGCGGTCGATCAGCCGGGTGAACACGCCGCCCAGCGTCTCGATGCCGAGCGAGAGCGGCGTGACGTCGAGCAGCAGGACGTCCTTCACCTCGCCCTTCAGCACCGCACCTTGGATCGCGGCACCGACCGCGACCACCTCGTCCGGGTTGACGTTGCGCGCGGGGTCCTTGCCGAAGAACGACTTCACCGTGTCGATGATCTTGGGCATGCGGGTCTGGCCGCCGACCAGGATCACCTCGTCCACCTCGCCCGCCGTGATGCCCGCGTCCTTCAGCGCCTGGCGGCAGGGTTCGAGCGTCTTCTGGATCAGGTCGTCCACCAGCGCTTCGAGCTTCGCGCGGCTGAGCTTCATCACGAGGTGCTTCGGCCCCGAGGCGTCGGCGGTGATGAAGGGCAGGTTGATCTCGGTCTCCTTGGACGAGGAGAGCTCGATCTTCGCCTTCTCGGCGGCCTCCTTGAGCCGCTGCAGCGCGAGCTTGTCGTTGCGCAGGTCGATCCCCTGCTCGCGCTTGAACTCGTCGGCGAGCCAGTCGATCACGCGCTTGTCGAAGTCCTCGCCGCCGAGGAAGGTATCGCCGTTGGTGGACTTCACCTCGAACACGCCGTCGCCGATCTCGAGCACCGAGATGTCGAAGGTGCCGCCGCCGAGGTCGTAGACCGCGATCGTGCCGGACTTCTTCTTGTCCATGCCGTAGGCGAGCGCGGCCGCGGTCGGCTCGTTGATGATGCGCAGCACCTCGAGCCCGGCGATGCGGCCGGCGTCCTTGGTCGCTTGGCGCTGGCTGTCGTTGAAGTAGGCCGGCACGGTGATGACCGCCTGGGTCACCTTCTCGCCGAGATAGGCCTCGGCCGTTTCCTTCATCTTGCCGAGGATGAAGGCCGAGATCTGCGAGGGCGAGTAGCGCTCGCCGCGCACCTCCACCCAGGCGTCGCCGTTGTCGGCGCGGATGATCTTGTAGGGCACGAGGCCCACGTCCTTCGCCACCACCGGATCATCGAAGCGCCGGCCGATCAGGCGCTTGATCGCGTAGAGCGTGTTGGTGGGGTTGGTCACCGCCTGGCGCTTGGCCGACTGCCCGACCAGCCGCTCGCCATTGTCGGCGAATGCCACCATCGAGGGCGTGGTGCGGGCGCCCTCCGCGTTCTCGATCACGCGGACGTCCTTGCCCTCCATCACCGCCACGCAGGAGTTGGTGGTGCCGAGGTCGATACCGATCACTTTGCTCATGGGGTCTTCCTTCTCTGGCGGGACGCCCGGGCCCGGTCCGGCACCCGTCGCATCCCCCTATGGATCGTGCAGGCCCGCGGCCTACCCCATCCGCCCCCCGGGACCCGGCGGGCGCGGGCGGACCGCGTTGTGCCATGCATGTATTGAGCGGGCATGGCCGCGACAAGCCCCGGCCATGCCGGCGCGCCCGAGCGGCGTGGCGCGGGGATGGCCGGCTGCCCTTCTCCGGGGCGCCTCAGGCATGCTCCGGCGTAACGCACTTTCGACGCTCTGACAGCCATGGGAGAGTGGATCATGGACCTGACGGCCCCATTCCACACGCGGCGCATCTCTGGGATGGGGCGGGCGATCAGGAACTGCCTCGCCGACGATGACGATCCCGGCGCGGGGTTTGTCGCGGCGATCCGCGCCCGGCCGATGAGCATGCTCTCGGCGGAGACGCTGCGTGCGATCCATCTCCTGAGCCGCAGCTGTCAGGACGCGATCGTCGAGATCGGCGCCTATGTCGGTGGCGCGACGGCGGTCATCCTGCATGCCACGCAGGCACGGCGGAACCTCGTCGTGACCATCGAGGAACCTGTTGCGCACCCGACGCACCCGCAGATCCCGACGCAGGACACGGTTTCGGATCTGCACGCCAATATCCGCTCGCTCGGGCTCGCGCGGGAGGGGCACCACGTGATCCCCGGCGCGTCGTTCGAGGCGTGGGTGCTGGGCACGCTGCATCATCGGCTGTTGGGGCAGCGGATTGGGCTGCTGGTGTGGGATGCCGACGCCTGCATCGATCGCGACCTGATCCTGCTCGCCCCCTGGCTTGCGCCGGGTGCCATGGTGGTGATCGACGACTATGTCGCCGGCGAGGGCAAGTCGGTCCGGGTCAGCACGGTCGTGGACGACTTCATGCGACGCGGCATCCTCGAGCCGTCGGCCTACCTGCCGTGGGGAACCTGGTTCGGGCGCCTGCGGCGTCCCCCCACGGCGGCGGAGATCGCCGCGTATCGCACCGAGTGGCAGCACCTGGCGGCCAGCGGGCACGTGTACTACCAGCGCCTTACAGACTATGAGCGGCGGCTGCCCGACATCCCGCCGCCTCTGACCGCCGAGGAGCGGCAGAGCTTCTGGGCGTCGGCGGTGGCGTGGGGGCAGGGGAAGGGCCGGTAGCCTCCGACGCGGCCACCGGCGAAGATCAGCCTCAGGCCGTCGTATCGACGGTGCCGCCACCGGAAGGCGGTGCATCGCCGGCCGGCTGCGCGCCGCCGGTCGAGACCACCACCATGGCGGGCTTGAGCAGCCGCCCGTTCAGCGTCCAGCCGGGGGTCCAGGCCTGGGCGACATGCCCCGCCGGCACGGTCGGCGAGGGCGCCTCGGCCATGGCCTGGTGCAGCTCCGGATCGAACTTCGCGCCCAGGGCCTCGACGCGCGACACGCCATTGCGCTCCAGCGTGGCAAGGAACATCCGCTGGGTCGCCTCGATGCCCTCGCGCATCTTCGCCAGCACCGGCGGCTCCTCCGCGGTCGGGGCGGGCAGACTGGCGAGCGCACGCTCCAGCGTCTCGACCACCTCGACCACGTCGCGCGCGAAACGCTGGACGGCGAAGTTGCGCGCGTCCTCCACATCGCGGCGGGCGCGCGCACGCACGTTCTGCGTCTCCGCCTCGGCGCGCATCCACTTGTCCTTGACCTCGCCGAGTTCGGCCTCGAGCGCGCGGATGCGGCTCGCCGCCTCCTCCATCAGCGACTCGGCGGTGCCGACCGGCTCGTCGGCGCCGGGGGTATCGGCAGGCTGGGGGGAATGATCTGGGTTCTGCATGTCGCGGCAGACTTAGGTCCCGCGCGCGGCGAAGGGAAGCCCCGCGCGGCCCTGCCATGCCGCCCGGGCAAAGTTGCTCAGCGCGCGGGCGGCACGAAGGTCAGGCCGTAGCGCGGCGCGGCCCCGACCAAGCGGGCGAGCGCCTCGGGCGAGGGGCGCGACGGCGGACGGTCCGGTGCCGCGGGGGTCCCGCACTCGGCGAAATACGCCTCGAACCCGCCGGGCGTGACCACCACGAGCAGGCGTGCGGTCTCGGTGCCTTCGTTGTGAAATCCGTGCGGGATGCCGCGCGGGCCGAACGCGGTGCCGCCGGCGCGCACGACATGGCGCTCGCCATCGACCGTGAACACCACCTCGCCTTCCAGCACGTGATAGGTCTCGTCCTCGCGCCCATGGACGTGCGGCAGCGGCCCGCTGCCCGGCGGCACCGCCATCTCGACGAGGCCGATCGCCCCGCCCGTGGCCGCGGCATCGAGCAGGATCGTCACCCGGTGGGTACCGACATCATAGACGCGGGGACGCCCCATCAGGCGGCGACCATGAGCACCGGACGCGCCTCGGTGGCTCCGGGGGCGAGGCCCGCGCGCGCGGCGCGGAACTCGGCCTGCATCTCCGGGGTCAGCACCTCGACCAGCAGCCGCTCCTCGACCCAGACCTCGATCACGCGCCAGGCGTGGCCCTCGGCGCGACGGATCGCCGGCCGGCTCTGCCAACCGCGCACGCCGGCGGCGAGATGCACCTCCGATTCGTCGAGGGCCGCGCCGATCACCAGCCGTGTCACCGTGGCGGCTGAGGTGGGCGCCGGGCCAGCGGTGGTGCCGTTCCAACTGCGCACAGGGCCGATGCCGAGGGGATGTACCTCGATGCCCGCGCCGGAGCCGTCACCGGCGAGGGCGACGAAGCGGCCGGGCACGGGCGGCGCGGGCACGGCCTCGGTGCCCCAGAGCTCGGCGATGAACCCGGCGACCGCGGCCGGGTGGCGGGCGGGGATCGACGCATCAAGCAGCATGGCGGCGGGTCTCTCCTCCTGCGCGGGCCGCCGCGGGGCGGCGCCGGGCCGCGGCGTGGCGCGGCCGGTGCGAACGCTGGCACCGCCATGTTTCCGTTTGTTGTCTGCCGCGGGGGTGACGCGCCTCACCCCCGGGGGCGCCGATTCAGCCGAGCAGGCGGCCGATCACCTTCGCCGTGTAGTCCACCGCCGGGATGATCCGGCCGTAGTTGATGCGCGTCGGCCCGATCACGCCGATCGCGCCGACCACCTTCTCGCGCGTGTTGCGGTAGGGCGAGACGATCATGGTCACGCCGGCGGTCTCGAACAGCCGGTTCTCGGCGCCGATGAAGATCTGCACGCCGTCCGATTGCTGCGCCAGTTCGAGCAGCTGGAGCAGCGTCTCCTTCGCCTCCAGCCGCTCGAACAGGGTGCGGATCGCGTCGAGCTGGGCGAGCGCGGTGACATCGGCGAGCAGCCGCGC
The DNA here is from genome assembly GCF_000378465.1 of Elioraea tepidiphila DSM 17972. Classification (GTDB taxonomy): domain Bacteria; phylum Pseudomonadota; class Alphaproteobacteria; order Acetobacterales; family Acetobacteraceae; genus Elioraea; species Elioraea tepidiphila. The sequence goes on along the minus strand of NZ_KB899915.1, from coordinate 10,964 downwards.
CTGGCCGCGGATGATCAGCGCCCCGCCCGAGACGCCGCCGGAGCGCGTTGCGAGCCCGGCCTCCACCACCTTGGACGAGAGCGCGTCGAGCTCGGTGCGATGCGCGGCGATCTCCTCCTCGATGACGCGCCGCACCTCGTCGAGCGTGCGGCCGCCGAGGCGGGAATTCACGTAGTTCGAGGCCTGGATGAGGGTGGAGGGCGGCAGGCCCTGCGGCGCCTCGATCACCCGGTTCTCGACCGTGCCATCCTCGCTCACCAGCACCGCGAGCACGCGGCCGGGGCCCAGGGCGACGAACTCGACGTGGCGCAGCGGGCTCTCGCTCTTCGGCGCCAGCACCAGCCCCGCGGCCTGGGAGAGCCCGGCGAGCAGGCCGGAAGCCTCGGCCAGCATCTCCTCGATCGAGCGGCCCTCGGCGGAGCAGCGCGCGGCGATCGCCTCCTCCTCCTCCGGCGTCAGCGTGCCGCGTTCGAGCAGCCCGTCCACGAACAGCCGCAGCCCACGGTCAGTCGGCAGCCGTCCGGCGGAGGTGTGCGGGGCGAAGATCAGCCCCGACTCCTCCAGATCGGCCATGACATTGCGGATCGTCGCGGGCGAGAGCGCCACCGGCAGCCGGCGCGAGAGCGTGCGGCTGCCCACCGGCTCACCGGTCGCGACATAGGCCTCGACGATCTCGCGCAGGATCAGCGCCGACCGGCCGGCAAGCCCGGGCGTGCGCGGGGCTTCATCGGCCCGGGTGGCCTGGTCGTCGACGCGTGTTGTCGGATCGGCAGGCGTGGTCATCGCTCCCACCTCGTGCAGGAAACGTATGGACGCACCTGCCAAGGGTCAACGCGCCCGGCCTCGCGCCGGCGCGGCACCGGGGCTATGGTCCGCGCCCGCTGTCGAGCCCCAGGAGACCCCATGCGCCCGTCCGGCCGCGCGCCCGATGCCCTTCGCCCCGTGATTCTCCAGGTCAACCCGATCCGCCACGCCGAGGGCTCCTGCTTCGTCAAGTTCGGCCACACGCATGTGCTCTGCACCGCCTCGGTGGAGGGTCGCGTGCCGCCGTTCCTGCGCAACTCCGGCCAGGGCTGGGTGACGGCCGAATACGGCATGCTGCCGCGCTCCACGCACACCCGTTCCGAACGCGAGGCGGCGCGCGGCAAGCAGTCCGGCCGCACGCAGGAGATCCAGCGGCTGATCGGCCGCTCCATGCGCTCGGTGATCGACCTCAAGGCGATGGGCGAGATGACGGTGACGCTCGACTGCGACGTGATCCAGGCCGATGGCGGCACGCGCACGGCGGCGATCACGGGCGCCTGGGTGGCGCTCAGCCTCGCGTTCCGCAAGGTGGTGAAGAACCGCCTGCTGGCCGCCTCGCCGGTGCGGGGCCAGGTCGCGGCCGTCTCCTGCGGCCTCTACAAGGGCACGCCGGTGCTCGATCTCGACTATGCCGAGGACAGCGAGGCGGAGGCCGACGGCAATTTCGTGCTCACCGCCGACGGGGGACTGGTCGAGGTGCAGGCGACGGCCGAGAAGCGGCCGATGCGCCCTGAGGAGGTGGACGCGCTGATGGCGCTGGCGAAGGTGGGCTGTGCCGCGCTGTTCAAGGCGCAACAGGAGGCGCTGGGTGACTGAGCGGCGGCTCGGCCGCGGCGATCGGCTGGTGGTGGCGAGCCACAACGCGGGCAAGCTCGCCGAGATCGCCGCGCTGCTGGCGCCGTTCGGCATCGAGGCGGTCGGCGCGCCGGCGCTCGGCCTGCCCGAGCCCGAGGAGACCGGGACGAGCTTCGTGGAGAACGCGACGATCAAGGCGCTGGCGGCGGCGCGGGCGTCGGGTCTGCCGGCGCTTGCCGACGATTCCGGGTTTTCGGTCGCCGCTCTGAACGGCGCGCCGGGGGTGCACACGGCCGACTGGGCCAAGCTGCCGGACGGGTCGCGCGACTACGGGGTGGCGATGGCGCTGACGCGTGCGCGGATCGGCGAGCCGGAGAGCGATGCCGCCTGGTTCACCTGTTGCTTGGCGCTCGCCTGGCCGGACGGGCAGGTGGAGACGTTCGAGGGGCGGGTGGATGGGTGCTGGGTGTGGCCGCCGCGCGGGTCGCGCGGGTTCGGCTATGATCCGATGTTCGTGCCGGCGGGCGAGGTGGAGACCTTCGGCGAGATGGCGCCCGAGCGGAAACATGCGATCAGCCATCGGGCGCGGGCGTTCGCGCTGTTGCGCGATCGGCTGGGCTGAGCGGGCACTTTACGGCTTTAAGACTTTAGACCTTTAAGCGGGTTTCGGCGCCCCGGCGCCGGCGGCGATGTGAGGAGTGTAGCCGGCGGCTGCGTCAGGACCGGGCGTGGGTGATGCAGGGGGTGTGGGGGACCAGCGTGGTCCCCCACTGGTTTCTTCTGGCGCGCGGAGCGCGCTGCCGATTGGTCAAACCGATTTGGCCAAAATCCTGCCGGTGGTGGTAGAGTGCGCGCATGAGCAAGGTGGTGTCGGCGGCCGAGGCGAAGGCGAAGCTCTCGGACCTGCTCGATCGGGCGGCGCGGGGCGAGGAGATCACGATCACGGGGCATGGCAAGCCGGTGGCGCGGATCGTGCCGCCTGCGTCCGAGATTGCTGCCGAGCGCACGCCCGGGGCGTGGAAGGGGCTCGTCAGCTACGATCCGGATGTGTTCTTCGAGCCGCCGACCGAGCAGGATCTGAAGGACTGGGAGGGCGATCTCGACGAGTTCCTGGCGATGCCGATGCCCGGCGAGTCGGCACCGGCAAAGACCCCGCCGCGCCGCAAGCTGCGCCGCCGCGCGTGAGTCTGCTGCTCGACAGCCACGCGTTGCTGTGGTGGCTGGCCGACGATCCGCGGCTGTCGGCGACGGCGCGCGCCGCGCTCCGCCCGAAGGTTGTTCCGGTCTGGGCCAGTGCGGTGACGGGGCATGAGCTGCGGCTGAAGCAGCGCCTGGGGACGCTGCATGGCGTGCCGGACGATCTCGGGGCGACGCTGGACCGGCGGGGGCTCGCGCCGCTTGCCCTGTCGCTCGCGCCTGCGGGTTCGGCGGCGACGCTCCCGCCGGCGCATCGCGATCCGCTGGATCGGCTGCTGATCGCGCCGGCGCGGCTGGAGGGGCTGGCGCCAATGTCGGCGGACCCGGTGTTCGCGGCGTGTGCGGTGGAGGTGGTTTGGTGACGGCTGGACAGATCAATGTACCATTTCGGATACGTGAAGCTGAGAGAGGCGCCAGTGTGGTTCGGCGCTGACCCCGGCGGCGAGGGCACGTTCGGCGTGGCGGTGCTCGAGCGCGACGGCTCCTCGCGAAGTGCGTGCGTCTCGAGCGCGGATGAAGCGCTCGATTGGCTCCGAAGCCAAGCCGAGCTCGGTTGCCCCCTCGGGATTGACGCGCCCCTCTGGTGGTCATCGGCGCGCGGCGGAGGGCGGAAGGCGGATCGATGGCTGCGCGATCGATACGCCATCCCGTCCGGAACGGTACAGTCTGCGAATAGCCTACGGGGAGCGGCGCTCGTTCAGGGCATGATGCTTGCGTATCGCTATCGCCTTCCGGCGCCGGCTGCGTACATAACCGAAGCTCACCCGAAAGCGCTTCTGAAGGCGATGAACCTCTCGGCGGTAGATTGGCAGTCGATCTGCCATCGGCTCGATTTAAGGGGGCCGCCACCGGCTGGCGAGAACGAGCGAGATGCTGTGCTCGCGGCTGTGGCAGCCCGTGAAGGCAGCGCCGGCCAATGGACGCACAATCTGGCGGCTGATCGCGACGCAAGCGAACTGGACCCGGCGCACTACTGGCTAGCGCCTGTGAACTATGCGTGGTTCGAGTAGCGGCTAGCCGCCCTACTCCACCGCCTCCGGCGCCTTCTCCTCGTCGCCCTCGCCGGCATCGCCCTCGGGCTTCGGCAGCGCCGCCACCGGCACCTCGATATAGGTGAAGGTCAGCGTCTTCGTCTCGTCGTCCACACCGACGCGCACCGCGCCACCCTTGGCGAGCTTGCCGAACAGCAACTCCTCGGCGAGCGGCTTCTTGATGTGCTCCTGGATCACGCGCGCCAGCGGCCGCGCGCCATAGAGCGGGTCGTAGCCCTTCTCGGCGAGCCAGTGCCGCGCCGCGTCCGTCAGCTCGATGGTGACGTTGCGGTCGGCCAACTGCGCCTCGAGCTGCATGACGAACTTGTCCACCACGCGGCCGACGATCTCCGGCGTCAGGCCGGCGAACGCGATCACCGCATCGAGCCGGTTGCGGAACTCAGGCGTGAACAGGCGCTTGATCGCGTCCTCGTCCTCGCCCACGCGTACCACGCGCTCGAAGCCGATGACGGGCTTGGCCATGTCGGAGGCACCCGCATTCGTCGTCATGATCAGGATGACGTTGCGGAAATCGACCTGCTTGCCGTTGTGGTCGGTCAGCTTGCCGTGGTCCATCACCTGCAACAGGATGTTGAACAGATCCGGGTGCGCCTTCTCGATCTCGTCGAGCAGCAGCACGCAATGCGGGTTCTGGTCGATCGCATCCGTGAGCAGGCCACCCTGATCGAAGCCGACATAGCCCGGCGGCGCACCGATCAGGCGGCTGACGCTGTGCCGCTCCATGTACTCGGACATGTCGAACCGCGTGAGCGCGATGCCCATGGTCTTGGCGAGCTGCTTGGCGACCTCGGTCTTGCCGACGCCGGTCGGGCCCGAGAACAGATAGCAGCCGATCGGCTTCTCGCCGTCGCGCAGGCCGGCGCGCGCGAGCTTGATCGCGGCCGAGAGCGCCTCGATCGCGACATCCTGGCCGAACACCATCGCCCTGAGGTCGCGCTCGAGGTTCTTCAGCGTCTCCTTGTCGTCGGTGCTGACCGACTTGGGCGGGATGCGCGCGATCTTGGCGACGATCTCCTCGACGTCCTTCACGGTGACGGTCTTGCGGCGCTTGTTCTCGGGCAGCAGCATCCGCGACGCACCGACCTCGTCGATCACGTCGATCGCCTTGTCGGGCAGCTTGCGGTCATGGATGTAGCGCGCCGAGAGCTCGACCGCGGCCTTGATCGCGTCGTCGGTGTAGCGGACGCGGTGGTGCTTCTCGTAGTTCGACTTCAGCCCCTTCAGGATCTTGATCGAGTCATCGAGCGTCGGCTCGGCGACGTCGATCTTCTGGAACCGGCGCACCAGCGCGCGGTCCTTCTCGAAGTAGTTGCGATACTCCTTGTACGTCGTCGAACCGATGCAGCGCAGCGTGCCGGAGGCGAGCGCGGGCTTGAGCAGGTTCGAGGCGTCCATCGCCCCGCCCGAGGTGGCGCCGGCGCCGATCACGGTGTGGATCTCGTCGATGAACAGGATCGCGCCGGGCTGGGCTTCCAGTTCCGACACCACCGCCTTCAGCCGCTCCTCGAAGTCGCCGCGATAGCGCGTGCCGGCCAGCAGCGCGCCCATGTCGAGCGCGTAGATGGTGCAGCGCGCGAGCACATCCGGCACGTCGCCCTCGACGATGCGCTTGGCCAGCCCCTCGGCGATCGCGGTCTTGCCGACGCCGGGATCGCCCACGTAGAGGGGGTTGTTCTTGGTGCGCCGGCAGAGGATCTGGATGGTGCGCTCGACCTCCTGCTCGCGGCCGATCAGCGGGTCGATCTTGCCCTGGGCGGCCTTGCGGTTCAGGTTGATGCAGTAGTTCGCGAGCGCCTCCTGGCCGCGGCGGGACTGCTTCTCCTCGCGCGCGCCCTCGCCCTCCTCGCCCTGGGGCGTGCCCTGCACGGGGCGCTTCTCGGCCCGTCCCGGCACCTTGGCGATGCCGTGGCTGATGTAGTTCACGGCATCCAGCCGGCTCATGTCCTGCTGCTGGAGGAAGTAGACGGCGTGGCTCTCGCGCTCGCTGAACAGCGCGACCAGGACATTGGCGCCGGTCACCTCATCGCGGCCGGAGGACTGGACATGGATCGCGGCGCGCTGGACCACGCGCTGGAACCCGGCCGTGGGCTTGGGATCGCCGGCCCGGTCGGTCACCAGGCCCGCGAGATCCTTGTCGAGGAACTCGGTGAGCTCGCGGCGCAGCTTCTCGATGTCGACGGCACAGGCCTTCAGCACCCCGGCGGCGTCGCTGTCCTCGGCCAGGCTGAGCAGGAGATGCTCGAGCGTCGCGTATTCGTGCCGACGCTCGGACGCCAGCCCCAGGGCCCGGTGCAGCGTCTGCTCAAGGTTGCGGGACAGCATTCGTCCACCCTCCTTCCGCGGGGACCGCCCCGGCCCGAGGCGACCGGCGGCGACACGCGCGCACTGCGGCATCATGCCGCATCATGGGTAAGGAAATGGTATGGCTTCGTGCGCCCAGAAGGATCACTCCTTCTCGATGGTGCACTGGAGCGGGTGCTGGTGCTGGCGGGCGAGGTCCATCACCTGGGTCACCTTGGTCTCGGCGACCTCGTAGGTGTAGACGCCGCAGACGCCGACCCCGCGGCGATGCACGTGCAGCATGATGCGGGTGGCTTCCTCGCGCGACTTGTTGAAGAAGCGTTCCAGCACGTGCACGACGAACTCCATCGGGGTGTAGTCGTCGTTCAGCATCAGCACCTTGTACATGCTGGGCTTGCGGGTCTTCGGCCGGGCCTTGATGACGACGCCCGTGGTCGGGTTCTCCCCGTTGTTGCCGCGCTTGTCGTTCTCGCTCATCGCCCCGGTGATGCTATCCTGATGCGCCGCGCCGCGACGCTGCCCTCGCGCATGATATCGGAAGCGGGTCCGCGCCGGAAAGGCCCGCGCTTGTGTGCCGCGCGCAGGACACGCAGACGCGAAGGGCCCGGCTGCGCGTGCAACCGGGCCCTTCGCCGGATGCGCGCCGCCCCGGGGGGCGGGCGGCGCGCGATCGCGTGTCGCCGTGCTCAGGCGGCGAGCGGCTTGCCGAACTGCGCGACTGTCACGTGGACGCGCTCGGCCACCGGCTCGAAGGCGCGCTCGGCCAGCTTGGTGCCCTGCTCGGAGAACTTCGTCGTCTCGGCGACGAACTTCTCGAACGCGGCCTTGGCGAAGCCGGTCTGGAGCTCGAACGCCTCGCGCACGCTCTTCACGCCGGCGAGCGCGCGGGCATTGGCGATGCCCTCCTCGAAGGCCGCCTGGTTCGCGGCGAAGGCGGCCTTGGCCATCTCCTGCATGCCCTCGGCGAGGATGGTCGAGCTCTTCACGAGAGCCTCGAAGTTGCCCTTGCCGAGCTCGATCACCTGCTCCAGGCCCTTCTGGGCGGCGGCGGCCTGCTTGGTCGCCTCGTCCATCTGCGCCTTGAAGGCGGCCTGGGCCTGCTCGAAGCCCTTCTGCGCGACCTCGGCGGTGGTGTCGACGACGGCGGCGGTCTTGCTCTTGGTGCTCATGGTGGGTGTCCTTGTTCGCATCGTGGGGGAAACGGGATGCTGCGATGCAGCATGACTGCTAGATGGGACATGCGAGGCGATGCGTCAAGCGGAATATTGCAGTGCAGCATGAGGGCGGGCCGACGGGTTGGCGCGCAAAACCGCCGGAAACCCTAAGGGAGAGTTTACAAGCCCTTGGCTTTACGCGATTTCTTGTGGACAGGGGGCGCCGCCCCGCCTACGCTCGCCACGCACGGCTGGGCTGCGACTCGGCCGCAACGAAGGATGGCCGATGCCCTGCCCGCTTCCGCCCGACCGAACCCGATGCCTCGCCTGACCCTGCGCGCCACCGTGCTCGGCGTGCTGGCGCTGCTGGCCGCGGGGCTCGCCGCCCCGGCCGCGGCGCAGATCGGCTCCAGCCGCTATGCCGCGATCGTGGTCGAGGCGGGCTCGGGCCGGGTGCTGTTCGCGCAGGACGCCGACGCGCCGCGCCACCCAGCCAGCCTCACCAAGATGATGACCGCCTACATGGTGTTCGAGGCGGTGCGCGCCAACCGGGCGCGCTGGTCCACGCCGGTCACGTTCTCGGCCCATGCCGCGGCGCGCCCGCCCTCCAAGCTCGGCCTGCCGGCGGGCAGCCGCATCACGCTGGAACAGGCGCTGCTCGCGATCATCACCCGCTCGGCCAATGACGCGGCCGCCGCGATCGCCGAGACGCTCGGCGGCACCGAGGACAATTTCGCCCGGCTGATGACCCTGCGCGCGCGCCAGCTCGGCATGCGCGACACGGTGTTCCGCAACGCCTCCGGCCTGCCGGACGCGGCCCAGATCACCACCGCGCGCGACATGGCGACGCTGGGGCTGCGCCTGCTCGCGGACTTCCCGGCCGAGTACCGCTACTTCTCGACCGAGTCGTTCAGCCTGCGCGGGCGCGTCCACCGCAACCACAACCGCCTGCTCGCGAGCTACGACGGCGCCGACGGCATCAAGACCGGCTACATCCGCGCCTCCGGCTTCAACCTGGTCACGTCCGCCACGCGCAACGGCCGCCGCCTGGTCGGCGTGGTGCTGGGCGGCGCCTCGGCGGCCGAGCGCGACCAGCACATGGCCGACCTGCTCGACCAGGCCTTCGGCGGGCCGATCCGCACCGCGTCGGTGGCACCGCCGATCCGGCTGGTCGCGCGCGCCCAGGCGGCCGCGGCGCCGGCGCGCGACTGGGCTGTGCAGGTCGGCGCGTTCCGCGACCGCGGCGGCGCGCTCGCCGCCGCCCGTGCCGCGACCCGGCAGATCGGCGGCGGCGCGGCCAAGGTCGAGCAGGCGCGGGTCGGCAACCGCACGGTCTGGCGTGCGCAGGTGGCCGGGCTCTCGGAAGGTCAGGCGCGCCAGGCCTGCGCCGACCGTCAGCGCCGCCGCCAGGACTGCGCCGTGCTGGCGCCGGCCGCCGGCACGCGGCAGGCGGCGTCGGCGACGCGCGGCTGGGCCGTGCGGCTCGGCCTCTATCGCGATCGCGGCGGCGCGGTGGCGGCCGCGCGCGTCGCCGCGCGCCGCGCCGGCGGCGGCACCGTGCAGGTGGAACAGGCGCGCGCGGGCGGACGCACGGTCTGGGCCGCCCGGCTCGCCGCGCTCACCGAGCCGCAGGCGCGCCGCGTCTGCGCCGCGCGTCCGCACTGCGCGCCGATCGCCCCGGGCGCGGGCGAGACGCGGTTCGCCGCGGTGTCGCGCGACTGGGCGGTGCGGCTCGGCGTCTATCGCGACCGCGCCGGCGCGCTCGCGGCGGTGAAGCGGGCGAACGCCGCACTCGCCTCCTCGGCGCCCACGCCGAAGGTGACGCCGGTGCGCTTCGCCGGGCGGCCGGCCTGGCGCGCGGAGGTCGAGAATCTGACCCGCGCCGAGGCGCGCCGCACCTGCGCGGCCTGGCCCTCGCGCGGGCCCGACTGCGTGAAGGTCGCGCCGACCGCGGTCGCGTCGGTCGCTTCCGGACGAGGCTGATTCAGCGCATCGCGCCGCGCGCGTCCACCGGGAAGGTGCATTCGACGCGGCCGCCGCGCAGGCCGACATACCAGTCGTAGCGATCGACCGTCGGGTCGCAGTGGCCCGGCACCAGGCGCAGCTTCTCGCCGACCGTGAAACGGCGCGCGCCCGGGTCGAAATGCAGCGTCGCGTGCTCGTCCGAGCAGCCGACGCAGCGCACATCCTCCATCCCCCACACGAGCGGCGGGCCGCAATCGACCGCCACCCCTTTGTGGCCGACATCGAGCACGGCCACACCGGGGCGCGGCGTGCTCAGCACGGTCGCGAGCACGAACAGCGCGTGGCGGAAGGTCGAGACCGGCCTGCCGTGCGCATCCAGGTTGCGGGCGTAGTCGGCGTCCATGAAGGCGTAGGAGCCGGCCTGGATCTCGTTCCAGATCCCGCTCGCGACCTCCTCCTCGAAGGTGCCGGTGCCGGCCCCGCCGACGATGCGGCAGTGGAGCCCCCGCTGGGCGAGCTGCTCGACGGTGCGGCGTGTCGCATCCGCCGCCGCCGCGATCGCCGCGTGCCGCTCCTCGGCGCTGCGCTTGTGCTGCGCCCTGCCGTGATAGGCCTGGAGCCCGGCGAAGCCGAGATGGCGGCTGTGCGCGATCCGCTCGGCGAGCGCGACCGCAGGCGGGCCCGGCTCGACGCCGCAGCGGCCCATGCCGACATCGATCTCGACCAGCGTCTCGATCCGTGTACCGAGCGCCTCGGCCGCCTGTTCCAGCGCCCAGACCTGCTCGGCGTCATCGACGCAGACGGCGACATGGGCGAGTTTCGTCAGCCCGGCGAGCCGGCGCAGCTTGGCCGGCCCGACCACCTCGTTCGAGACCAGGATGTCGCCGATGCCGCCCCAGGCGAGCGCCTCGGCCTCGCCGACCTTCTGGACGCATTGCCCGACCGCGCCGCGGGCGATCTGCATGCGCGCCACCGTGGCGGATTTGTGCGTCTTGGCGTGCGGGCGGAGCTTCGCCCTCGTGCCCGCGAGCAGCCGCGCCATGGTGTCGAGATTCGCCTCGAAGGCGTCGAGGTCGAGCAGCAGCGCCGGGGTGTCGATCGCGTCTTCGGCGTCGCCGGGCAGGGCGGGCGGGGTTTGCAGCATTCAGGCGTGATCCTCCGTGTCGGGCGGGCGAGGATTGCCCGCCCAGGGCAGTGAAGCCAGCCCCCCTCGGCGCTGCGGCCGGTCGGTGATTGCAACTTCCGGTGGTGTTATCTTCTTTCCTATTCGAGATGGCGCGGGATACGATGGAGGCCTCAGCGGAACGGGTTTCATTGGCTGTGGTTGCAGCGAGGGAGGGTGGCGATTTCGGAGAGCGGGGTGCTGCGTGCCGTTCGGTGGGCTGATGGCGCGTCTCCGGGGGCAGCTCTGCTGTCAGGCGAGAGGCGTTCGGCACGGCGGAGGTTCATGGCGGTGCAGAGCAGGTGAAGATGGGCGCCGTTGCGAGCGAGGCCGCGATAGCGCACCCGACGCCAGCCATAGCTGCGCTTGAGCGTGCCGAAGCTGCGTTCGACCTGGGCGCGGATCGGCGCAAGCGCACGGTTCATCCAGCGTTGCCAGGGCGCGAGCGGACGCCGCGCATGGCCGCGGTGCATGATGCCATCGGCGATGCCGGCTTCGGCCAGCGCCTCGCGGCGGGCGGCGCTGTCGTAAGCT